>NZ_BAAHAW010000042.1:0-183535 GCF_054777235.1 Humibacter antri
ACGCGAGCTGCGCGACAGCATCTACCCCCCACCAGGAACGTGCGCCGCACCGGCGCACGGGGCCGCTCAATCGTCGGTGCGCTCTGCCCTTCCGACGGTGTGGTGTGGACTCAATCGGCGGTGCCCTCCAAGGATCGCGGCGGATAATGGCCGGGCACGCCCGTTTCGCTCGTCCCCCCGGAGCCACCCACGCCTGACGTACTGACGTTCCTCACCACCTTCTCGTTCAACCCGTATGCGTTCGGGGTGATCGTGTTCTGCGGCGTGCTCTACGGCCTCGGCATCTTCTACGCGCGGCGCAACGGCGTGAAGTGGCCGGCATGGCCGACCTTCGCGTTCTACGTGCTCGGGCTCGGGTCGTACGCGTGGCTCGAGTTCGGGTTCCTCGGCACGTGGAGCGTCGAGTTGCGCTGGGCGTTCACCACCCGGGTGGCGTTCCTGCTCTTCGTGGTGCCCGGCCTGCTGGCCCTCGGCCGACCCGTCTCACTGGCGCGGGCCGCCACGTCGGGGGTGTCCGCGCGGGTGCTGGAGCGCATCCTGAGTTCGTGGCCCATCCGGCTCATGGGCAACGCGATCTTCGCGCCGGTCGTCGCGCTGATCGGGTTCTGCCTGTTCCTCACACCGTTCGCGGCGACGCTTCGCCTTGATCCGGGCTGGGGGGCCGGAATCACGATCGGCGTTCCACTCATCGGGCTGCTGATGGTGCTGCCCGTGACCGACAGCGGGCTGCTGCGCACCAGCCTGTTCATCACTGCGGAGTTCATGCTGGCGTTCGTGGAGCTGGTGATGGATGCCATCCCCGGAATCCTGCTGCGCCTCAACGAGACCGTGCTCGACCACGCTCCCGCGATCACGGGCGCTCTACCGGGGTGGTTCCCCAATCCGTTGCATGACCAGCATCTGTCGGGCGACTTCCTGTGGTTCATCGCCGAGTTGGCAGACATCCCGGTGCTCATCGTGCTGTTCGTGCGCTGGATGCACACCGACAAGCACGAGGCCAAGCAGATGGACGATCTCACCGATGAGCAGATGGACGAGCTCACGCAGGAGCACCTGAAGCGTTTCCAGCAGCACTAGCACTCGCCGACAGCCCTTCCCGCTGGCCCGCTGGTCCGCCGCCCGGGCATGCGCCGCCACCTTCCCCTCCGCCTCTCGTCGTCCCCCTCCCGAAAACATGACGGTCCGCGCTCTCACGCCGAGAACATGAGGGAACGGCATGTTTCCGGGCAGATGTCATGTCGACAGGGCTAGGGACGGCCATCGGCGAGCAGCACACGGACCACCTCGACGCACCCGTCGGTGTCGTTCATGATCTGATCATGCCCGAAGCGGTGCTGGCGCATCCCACGAAGCACGAGGGCCGCATCGCGAGCGCGGTCCCGTTCCCGCTGACTCCGGGTCGAATGCCACGCGTCGCCATCGGTCTCGATGACGAGCCAGCCGTTGACGACGAGGTCGACGCGTCCGCAACCCGGAATGCGCACTTGCACGTCGACCCGCATGCCGGCAAGCACAAGTGCCACGCGGAGGATGGACTCGATACCCGACTCTGCTCGAGCATCCAGAAGCGTTCGCATCCGTCTGAGGCGGCGAGGCAGCACGGCGAACAACTGGTCGAGCTGGTGCCGGGAGATCGCCCCGATATGCAACGCACTGTCGATCGAGGCGACGGCGTGGAGCACCTCTTCCCTCCTGGCCAGCTGCGCCAGTGCCGTCACGGTGGGCACACGCCAGGGCGCGCCAACAGCGCGCGCGAAGTCTCGTTGGCGGATGCGCAGCTCGCCCGCGCGGAGTGATGGCAGGCGGCTCGCCGACCCGGGCACGGCTACGCAAAGACCTTGGTCATGCGATACCCACACACCCAGAGCTCGGAGAGCGCTGCCTGCGGCGAGCGCCCCGCCGAGCTCGACGGCGCGCACGGCATCGAGTCGCGCACCTGCCGCCAGCCAGCAGCGTCTCACCACTCGAGCGTGCCCCGATCGTGCGAAGGCCGCGATCGAGTTCTTGCTGCAGCCGGCATCTCTCAGCTGTCGGCGCGTCGCCAGGCCACCGCGCCGCTTCAATTCCACCGCCACGTTCGATCCCATGAGCTCGATGGTGGGTGTACGACGCATGGCAGGGTCCAGACATCCGCCGTTGTGTGGACAACGTCAGCCGGCAGGGGTCTGTGGGCGACGGGCCGTGGACGACAGGATTGACGGTCGACGGAGGAGGCGCCAACAGTACATCAGCCCGAGAACATGCCAATCCGTCCTGTTCTGGGCGGGAGAGCGCGGACAGTCATGTTGACGGAACTGGCGCGGGCGCAGAGCCGACCGGCCGTCAGGGCGGCGGGCCGGGCGGGCGGGGTGCACGCGGTGCGGGCGCTGCGGGCGGGCCGAGCCGGCGGCAGGGCGGGGTGGCGCGGTGCGGGCGGGCCGAGCCGGCGGCAGGGCGGGTAACACGCCGTGCGGGCCTACTTCACCAGAGGGAACAGGATGGTCTCGCGGATGCCCAGCCCGGTGAGCGCCATCAGCAGGCGGTCGATGCCCATGCCCATGCCTCCCGTGGGCGGCATGCCGAACTCGAGGGCGCGCAGGAACTCCTCGTCGAGGCGCATCGCCTCGTCGTCGCCCTGGGCGGCGAGCGTGGCCTGCTCGACGAAGCGCTCTCGCTGCACGACGGGGTCGACGAGTTCCGAGTATCCGGTGGCGAGCTCGAAGCCGCGGATGTAGAGGTCCCACTTCTCCACGACGCCGGCCTTGGAGCGGTGCGCACGCACGAGCGGCGAGGTGTCCACCGGGAAGTCCCGCACGAAGGTCGGCCGCCGAAGGCCGCCCTTCACGAAGTGCTCCCACAGCTCCTCGACGTACTTGCCGTGGATCGGATGCCTCACCTCGAGCTCGAGCAGCTCCGCCAGGGCCGCCAGCTCGTTCAGGGGCGTCCCCGGCGTGATGTCGGTACCGCCGGTCCAGGGAACGCGACCGGATGCGACGGCCTCGGTGAGGGCATCCGTGAGGCTCTCGTACATCGACACCGAGTCCCACTCGCCGCCGAGGTCGTATTCGGTGCCGTCGGCCCAGGTGACGACGTGCCCGCCGCTGGTGGCCCAGGCGGCGTCCTGGATGAGCGTCTGCGTCAGCTCGGCCATCGTGTTGTAGTCGCCGTACGCCTGGTACGCCTCTAGCATCGCGAACTCGGGCGAGTGTGTGGAGTCCGCGCCCTCGTTGCGGAAGTTGCGATTGATCTCGAACACCCGGTCGATGCCGCCGACGACGGCGCGCTTGAGGAACAGCTCGGGCGCGATCCGCAGGAAGAGCTCGGTGTCGAACGCGTTCGAGTGCGTGACGAACGGGCGGGCGGATGCCCCACCGTGCATCGTCTGCAGCATGGGCGTCTCCACCTCGGTGAAGCCCCGCGACGCGAAGGTGGCGCGCAGCGACGCGACCGCCTTCGCCCGGTTCACTACGTTCGTTCGGGCCTGATCACGGGCAATCAGGTCGAGGTATCTGCTGCGCACACGCGTCTCCTCGGAGAGCTCGTTGTGCAGGTTCGGCAGCGGCAGGATCGCCTTCGCCGCGATCACCCATTCGTCGACCATGATGGAGAGCTCTCCGCGACGCGACGAGATGACCTCGCCATGCACGAACACGTGGTCGCCGAGGTCGACGAGTTCCTTCCAGCGGGCGAGCGAGTCCTCGCCGACCGAATTCAGCGACACCATCGCCTGGATGCGCGACCCTCCACCCGACTGCAGCACGGCGAAGCACAGTTTGCCGGTATTGCGCAGGTGCACCACGCGGCCAGCGATTCCCACGAACTCACCGGTGGAGGAATCCGCCTGCAGTTCGCCGTGCCTCTCGCGCAGCTCTGCAATGCCCGCCGTGATCGGCACGCCGACCGGATAGGCGCCGCCCGCGGCATCCGCCTCGGCGATCAGCCGCTCCCGCTTGGCGAGCCGCACGGCCTTCTGCTCGCCGATCTCGTCGGTGGCCGATTCGAGTGTGGCCGATTCGGCTGCGGTCGATTCGTCAGAGGCCAGGTCGGCTGTGAGGTCAGCACCGGGCTGGTCGGTCGCCATGCGTTCTCTTCGTTCGTTCGGCCGGTTTCGACTAGTTCAACCGGCGGTGGTGGGTTCGACCGGTTTCGACTAGCTCAACCGGCGGTGGTGGGTTCGACCGGTTTCGACTAGCTCAACCGGCGGTGGTGGATTCTGCCGATTTCGACGCGCTCAACCGGCGGTGGTGGGTTCTGCCGATTTCGACGCGCTCAACCGGCGGTGGTGGGTGGACCGGTTTCGAATAGCTCGACCGGCGGTGGGTTCTGATCGTTCCGACGGGCTCGACCGACGTTGCCGGAGTCGACCGCCGGTCGGGGGCGCGTGCCTCACCCGAGAACCACGCTCGCGTTGTCGATGAGCCGCGTTCCGTCCACCTCGGCTGCGATCAGAGCGAGGGCGGAACCGCGGTACCGTTCGTCAACGGAACGGAAGGTCTGCGGGTCGACGATGGCCAGGTAGTCCAGCTTAACCGCGGCGGATGCCGTTGCGCGCGCGCGTCCCGCAGCGAGTGCGTCCGCAGCGCCCTGTGGTGCTGTCGCGGCGACGTCGTGCAACGCCGCGGACAGCGTGACAGCCTCCCGCCGCGCCGTCTCGCTCAGGTAGCGGTTGCGGCTGGAGAGGGCGAGGCCGTCCGCCTCGCGCACGGTCGGAACCGCCTCGATGGCAACCGGCAGGTTGAGGTCGGTGACCATGCGGCGCACGAGGAAGGCTTGCTGCGCGTCTTTCTGGCCGAACATGGCCGCATCCGGTTGCACGGAGTTCAGCAGCTTCGCCACGACAGTGAGCATGCCGTCGAAGTGGCCGGGCCGGGACTCCCCCTCGAACAGCGTCGCGACCTCGCCACCGCTGATGCGGGTCTGTGTCGGGCCGTCTGGGTACATCTCGTCCACGCCGGGTGCGAACACGACGAGGCGACGTGGTGGCGCGCTCTCCGCCTGGGCCGAGAACGAGCCGTCGTCGGGGATGTCCGCGGCCAGCGCCGCGAGGGCGTCGAGGTCGGCGTCCCAGGTGCGCGGGTAGCGGTCGAAGTCCTCGCCCGGCCCGAACTGCAGCGGGTTCACGAAGATCGAGACGACGACGAGATCGGCGAGCTCGCGCGCCCGGCGCACGAGCGCGAGGTGGCCGTCGTGCAGCGCGCCCATCGTCGGCGCGAGGGCGACGCGGGCGCCGTGCCCGCGGGCATCCTTCACGATGCTGCGGATGCCCGCGATGGTGGTCGCGACGGGCGGGGCGGCGGTCGCGAAGGGAGCAGGGGCCGCCAAGGAGGTAGGGGTCGCGGAGGAGGTGGGCGTTGCGGATGAGATGGGGGTCATCGGTCTCCGTCAGTTCGTGAGGGATGGTCGGGATCGTACCGGTCCGGCCGCTGCGGCGGCTCGGGGAAAGCGGCTGCGGCCTCGAGCAGCCCGGGCACGTCGAGCGCATCGAGCTCTGTGGGCGCACCGGCGCACCGCAACGCCTCGTCCACGGATGACCGCACCAGCGACGACAGATAGGCACCGGCATTCTCGATGCCGGCCCGGCTCAGGATGCCGGATGCCTGTTCGACGATCGAGCGTGAGAACGTGGTGGCCGTGGCGATCGCCTCCGCGTAGGCGGGGCGGTCGTCCTCCTCGACGATCACCGGCTCGCCGCCCATCTCGACGACCAGCGCCTGCCCGATGGGCTGCACCGGCGCGGGAGCGGTGACGGCGAAGTAGCTCTCGGCGAGCCGAGCCAGATCGAGGCTCGTTCCACTGAAGACCATGGCGGGATGGATGGCGAGCGGGATCGCGCCGCACTGCAGCGCAGGCGTCAGTACGCCCGTGCCGTGCTCAGGCGAGGTGTGCACGACGAGCTGACCGGCTTGCCAGGTGCCGGCCAGCGCAAGCCCTTTGACGAGCTCCGGCAGCTGCCCGCCCGGCACGGCCAGCAGCACGAGCTCGGACCGCTCGATGAGGTCGGGGATGCTCAGCACAGGCACCCCGGGAAGCAGCGCCTCCGCCCGCTCCCGGTTGCGTTCGCTCGCCGTCGCGATTCCCACGATGGCGTGGCCCGCTCCGGCGAGCGCCGCCCCGAGCACCGGGCCGACGTGGCCGGCGCCCACGATTCCGACGCCCAGGCGCCCCGATCGTGCGGCCATCAGGACTCTCCTCCCGTTTCGGCGTCGGCCCAGGCGATCGCGCCTGCACTGGCCAACGCGAAGAGCTCCTCGGCTGCACGAGTGCCCATCACGGGAACCTTCGCGTGCACCGGGCCGTCGATGAGGTGAATGTCGGCGGAGGAGAGGTCGAGGATGCGCCGCGCGGGTCCCTGCTCCACCTCCACACTCTGCATGCGCGCCAACGGCACGAACACGATGCGCCGCCAGACCGCCCCGTGCCGCAGCACGATCACGCCGTCGGCGATCGTGTAGCCGGTTTTGCGCCACGAGAACGGGCGCAGCCAAGCACCCCTGCCCGGCGCGGACGAGAACACGGACTGGTCGGCGTGGGCATCCATTCCCGCGTGCGCTATGGCATCCCGCAGCACGGTGTTCATGCCAGGGAGCAGCAGCGGCAGCACGCGCTGCACGTCGCGGATGCTTCCCACCGGCAGGGTCGTCGTGCGCGCCTCGCCCGCCGAGTTCTTGCCTCGCGTGTGGCCGGCGGTGTTCATGCGCATCTGCCACCAGCCGAATGGCCTCCAAGCCAGCGGCTGCACCAGCTCGACAGCATGGATGCGCCGCGGCGGAATGGTCTCGCTGCTCGTGGTGAGCAGGCCGAAGCCGATGCGCACGCCCTGGTCGCTGCCCGCGATGTTGTAGCGCAACGCCTTCGTGAACCGGCGGATGAACAGGCCGCCGAGGCTCAGCACCATCGGGAAGATGATGATGATCAGCCACAGTCGCCCGGTCGAGGCTCCGGCGATCATGGCGACGAGCACGGCGAACATGACCAGTGTCGGAGCGCTCAGCAGCAGCGAACCGGCCAGCCTGCCGGGGTGCATGCGCACGATGGATGCCGGTGGCGCGGCATCCGGGTCGAGGTCGGCAGGAGAGATGAACTCGTCGACGCGGTCCGCGAGCGCGCCCCGCAACGACACCTGCTTCGGCCCGCTCTCTACTGGCGCGCCGGTGGGCACGACGGCCTGCGCACCTTGCCCCTCCTCGATCTGTCCTGCTTCGGCCCGCCCTGCTTCTGCCGGCCCTGCTTCGGCCGGCGCGGGCGCACGAACACCTGACGCGAGCCGCAGGATCTCGCGCCGCAACGTCTCGATCACCTTCGACGGCAGATAGCTCAGATACAGGTTCGCGTCGTGGCCGGCGACCACGATCTCGAGTTTCGCGGCGCCGAAGATGCGCGCGAACACGGGGCGCTGCACGTTGATGCCCTGAATGCGGTCCAGTCGCGCCTTGCGCTCCTGCCTGCGCAGGATGCCGCTGCGCAGCTCCACCGCCTGGTGCGTCACCCGGAACGTCTGCACGCGCCACGACAGCGCGAAGACGCCGACGCACGCGGCGATCACGACGACAGCGATCCCGATCGCAGGCCACACGAAGTTGTGTCGCACGATCGCGTCGATCGGGTCGCCGGAGGGGTAGTCCGGTGTGCCCAGAAAGAAGCTGATGATGCGCTCGCGCAGGTTGGCGATGATGACGCCAGCGACGAAGACGATCGCGATCCCGCCGCGCAGAAGCGGCGTCGCTTTGTGCATCCGGTGCCATTCGCCGTCGGCGAGCCCTGTCGCCTCGGTGTATGCCTGACTCACGGGCCGAGTCACAGACCCGACCTGCGCGTCTCGGCGAGCTCGACGAGGCGATCGCGCAGCCAGGCGGCATCCGAATCGACGAGTCCGGGGATCGACACCCGGCTCGATGCCGCCGCCGTCACGAACCTGAGCTCGGCGAGCCCCAGCGCGCGGTCGACCGGTCCGCGCTCGATGTCGAGCAGCTGCATGCGTCCATACGGCACGGCGACGAACCGCTGGAACATGATGCCGCGTTTGATCAGCAGATCATCGTCACGCAGCACGTAGCCGATGGCGTGTGCCCGGCGCGGGGCGATGATGAGTTGTGCGATGGTGATGACGGCGATGATCACGAGCGCGATCCACGCCCACCACCAGTGCAGCACGAGCCAGGCGAACACCGCGATAGCTGCGGCGACGACTCCGCCGATCAGCGATCCGACGATCACGACCACGACGTACTTCGGCGACACCCGCCGCCATTGCGCCGCCTCGAGCGCAGCGGCGTCCAGTCGTTGCGACACAGTGGCTCCTCGTTCCGGCGATGGGGTTGTGGACCCGACGCGGGATCGCCATGACAGCGATCGTGCCATCCATGGTACTGAGGTGAGAGCTGAGCACGCTTGCGTGCTCAGCCGAGCCGATGGAGTCAGTCGAGCGCGCCACGCGAGTACTGACTACTGGGCCCACGGTGCGCGAGGCCCGCGCACCGTGTAGCGGTCGGTGGGGGAGCGACGGCGGTGCGTCATCCCCTCCGCTCCGGGTCGCACGTTTCGTCGGTTCGGCCGCTTGTGGCCGACGAAAGCTGCGACCTGAATGGAAACGCAGGTCGTTTGGTGACATCGACCAAAGAACTCGCCGAACGAATGTCCGAACTCTCACCTCGCTCCGCGACGAGCGGCCGCCTAGATTGGGGAGCGTCCCCCTGCTCGCCGGCGGGGAGCATCCCCGCTCGTTCGATGCAAGGAGACCCCCGTGTCCTCAGCAACTTCGGCCCCGCGCCTCGTCCCCACGCTCGCCGATCGCGTCGTGCCGCGAAGCGCCGTCGCGAACGCACTTCTGATCGCCGGCGGTACCGCGATCGTGGCCATCTCGGCGCAGATCTCGGTGCCGCTGTGGCCGGTGCCGGTCACGGGGCAGACGCTGGCCGTTCTGCTCGTGGGGGCGAGCCTCGGTGCCTGGCGGGGCGCGGCATCCCTTGCGCTGTACATGGTGCTGGGGGTCGCCGGCCTGCCCATCTTCGCCGAGTTCACCGGCGGACCGGCATCCGTGCTGCTGCCGAGCTTCGGCTTCATCATCGGGTTCGTCCCTGCTGCCGCACTGATCGGATGGCTGTCCGAGCGTGCCTGGGACCGTCGCCCCGTGCTCGCCGCCGCGGGGTTCTTCGCCGCCAGCCTGGTGCCGTTCCTGTTCGGCCTCCCGTACCTCGCCGTGGTGCTCGCGAACCTCGGGCTCCCGCACTCGTTCGCGGCGGTCATGGCCGCCGGATTCACGCCGTTCATCGTCGGCGGTGTCGTGAAGTGGGCGATCGCCGCCGCGCTGCTGCCCCTTGCGTGGATGCTCGTGCGCCGCATCGACCGCCGCACCCGCGACTGAGCGAACCCGTCAGCCGCTCTCCCGCCGGTTGAACAGCGCCGGAGGCGCTTGTCGAAACCAGACCCGCATCTGGCCCGGTTTCGACACACTCAACCGGCGAGAGGTGACCGGGGTTTCGACACGCTCAACCGGCGGGAGGGGACCGGGGTCGCGACACGCTCAACCGGCGAGAGGGGACCGGGGTCGCGACACGCTCAACCGGCGAGAGGTGACCGGGGTTTCGCGTCAGGCCTGAGCGATGCGGATCAGATTGCCGCTGGGATCGCGCACCGCAGCGTCCCTGACGCCCCAGAACTGGTCGGTCGGCTCCTGCAGCACCTCCACGCCCGGCGATGCCACCAGCTTGTCGAAGGTGCTGGCGAGGTCATCGGCACGCAGCTGCAGCATCTGCAGTTCGCCCTTCGCCAGGAGCGCGGCGACCGCGTCGCCGTTCTCCTGTGAGCGGCCGGCGTGCGGCTGCTCGAGCACGATCTCGATCTCGGGCTGGCTCTGCGTGGTCAGCGTGATCCACGTGAAGCCGCCGTTTTCGACGGTGTTCTTCACGGTCAGGCCGAGGATGTCGCGGTAGAAGGGAAGGGCTGCCTGCGGGTCGTCGACCAGCACGTGCACGCCGCTGATGGCTACTGTCATGACCTCAACGCTAGGCGGATGCCGGCACCGTGGCTTCTCCGAAACTGCTCGTCTCCGGCAACCTCGCCGGAGCCTACCCCTCGGCGAGCACGAGCTCCTCGAGCGGCGCGCGACCGTCCGCGCGTCGCGGCCTGGTCAGCACCATGGCCTGGCACGAGGTGAAGGCGTCCAGTTCCGGGTGGCTACGCGCACGGTACGCCGACGGCGTCTCGCCGACCAGCTCGGTGAACCGGGACGAGAACGAGCCGAGGCTGGAGCATCCGACCGCGAAGCAGGCATCCGTCACGCTGAGATCGCGGCGACGCAGCAGTTCCTTCGCGCGTTCGATGCGACGGGTCATCAGGTAGGAGTAGGGCGTCTCGGAGTACTCGTCACGAAACCGGCGGCTGAAGTGCGCGGGCGACATCAACGCGGTCGCAGCAAGAGCAGGCACGTCGAGCGGCTGCGCGTAGTCGCGATCCATGCGGTCGCGGGCCCTGCGCAGGCGCCGCAACTCGTCCAGATCCACGCTCATCCGTACATTGTGCCGCACAACCACTCCCGCAGTGGTCGAGCAGACTTGCCGCGCGCAGGCACGACGAACCTGCGCAAACCACAGCGGAACGGGCACGCGACAGCACGGCGAACGTACCGTTGAGCACGCGAGTGCGCCCTTCGCGCCGGCCTCAGTGCGCCGGGGCGTGCTCGGCGTGCTCCGCCTTCTCATCCTTCGGCGGCGGCAGCGTGCAGAAGAACTCGGCGATGAGGCCGCCTACCAGCAGGATGACCGCGCTCACCGCGGCCACGATGCTGAGCCAGAGAGAATCCGACGTGGCAGGCACGGGACGTGTCAGCACGTAGACCACGACCCCGATCCCGGTGCCTGTGAGCAGACCGCCGACCAGACTGCACGCCTTGGCGAGCACGGCGATGCGCATTGCACGGAACGGGTCGACGTGCACCTTGACCTTGCTGCGCACGGCTCGGCGGATCGGGATCGCCAGCAACACCACGATCACGCCGATCGCCACGAGTGTTATCGACAGCGAGATCGGCGGAATGAGCATCGCTGATCCCGCCGCGACCAGCGCCACCTCGAGCACGTAGCCGATGCCGACGCCGATCAGGCCGAGTGCGATCAGCGCCGCGGGCCCTGTGCGCCTCACGATGCGGCCTCGTTCTCGTGTGCGCCAGGCTTCGGCGCGGTACCGTCTGGGGAATCGGCGGATGCCCGCAGTGCGGATGCCCGCAGTGCGGATGCCCGCAGTGCGGATGCCCGCAGTGCGGATGCCCGCAGTGCGGATGCCCGCAGTGCGGATGCCCGCAGCCCGGCGAGCAGGGCATCCACCCGTCCCAGTCCAGGCAGCTCGGCGTCGGGGTCCAGGTCGAGCCAGGGCGCGAGCACGAACTCCCGCTCGGATGCCCGCGGGTGCGGCAGCGTCAGTCGCGCATCGTGCAGCGCTCTGCCGCCGATTGCGATGAGGTCCAGATCGAGCGTGCGATCACCCCAGCGTTCGATGCGGACGCGGCCGTGGGCATCCTCGATGCGGTGCAACTCGTCGAGAAGCGCGTGCGGGTCGAGCGCCGTCGAGACGAGTGCCACGCCGTTGAGGTAGCGGGGCGCCTCTTCGTCGACGCCCTCCAGCCGCACGGCGGCGGTCTCCAGGAACTCAGAGACGGCATCCAGGCGCACGCCCGGTGTCTGCGCGAGGTCGTCGAGCGCGGCCCTGATGGTCGCCTCGCGGTCGCCCAGGTTGCTGCCGAACGCGATCACCGCAGGCTCGAGCGGGCGCATGCGCTGTGGTTTCGCGATCACGACGGTGCTCCCTCGACCGGCGGCCCCTCTACCGAGCCGCCCGTGCCGGCCGCAGGATCATCGGCCCAGGCACGGTCTCGCCCGATGGTGACGGCGACATCTGTGAACGGCACCGCGATCGGAGCATTCGGCTTGTGCACGGTGATCTCCGTGCGCTGCACCGGAAACGACAGCACGACGCGGGCGATGCGCTCCGCGACGGTCTCGATGAGATCCACCGGATCGGACGCCACCGCCGCCGCCACTGCCTCGGCGAGCTCGCCGTAGTGCACCGTTGCCGCCAGCTCGTCGCCGCGCGCCGCCGGCCCGAGATCGAGCCATGCCGTCACATCGATCACGAAGTCCTGGCCCTCGGTACGCTCGAACTCGAAGACGCCGTGATGGGCGCGCACCCGGATGCCGGTCAGTGTGATGCGGTCGCTCATCGCACCATCCTCTCCTCGCCCACCCACGAGCGCACCACATCGAGCGCGATGCGGGTGGACACCACGTCGTGCACCCGAACGCCCCACACGCCGTCACGGGCGGCGAGCGCGGCGACGACGGCACTGGGCAGGTCGCGATCCTGCGGCGTCGCGCCCTCCCACATCAGGTCGGCCAGGAAGCGCTTGCGGGATGCCCCGAGCAGCACCGGCAGACCGGCGGACTCGAACTCGCGCAGGTGGCGCAGCACGTCCCAGTTGTGTTCGGAGTTCTTGGCGAATCCGAGGCCCGGGTCCACGATGATGCGCTGCGCCGCGACGCCCTGCGCTTCGAGGGCATCCACTCGGCGGAACAGTTCCTCGCGGATCTCGCGCGCGGCATCCGTGTAGGTGGCGAGGTCGTTCATGCTGCGGCTGTGCCCGCGCCAGTGCATCACCACGTAGTCGAGGCCGCGTTCCGCCACGAAGGGCCCCATCGACGGGTCTGCGAGCCCGCCGGAGACGTCGTTCACGATCTGCGCGCCGGCATCCACAGCGGCCATCGCCGTCTCGCTGTTCATGGTGTCGATGCTGACGCGGATGCCCCGGCCCGCCAGTTCGCGAACCACCGGCAGCACGCGCCCCAGCTCCGCCGGCACCGGCACGCGTTCGGCGCCGGGACGCGTGGACTCCCCGCCCACGTCGACGATGTCGGCACCCTGCTCGGCGAGCTCGACGCCGTGGGCGATGGCGGCATCCGTCGAAGCCCATCGGCCGCCATCGCTGAAGGAGTCCGGCGTCACATTGAGCACGCCCATGATGCGGGTCACTGCAGCCCCCGGCCGATCAAGGCGATGAGCTCGGCACGCACGACGGGGTCGCCGAGCTCGCCCCGGCTCGCGATGGTCACGGTGGAGGCGCTCACCTGCCTGGCTCCCCTGGCGGTGACGCAGGCGTGTGTCGCATCCAGCACGACGAGCACGCCGCGCGGATCGAGCCCCTCCACGAACGTGTCGGCGATCTCCTCGGTCAGACGCTCCTGCAGCTGAGGACGCGCGGCGAGGATCTCCACCACCTTCGGCAGCCGACCGAGACCTACGACGCGGTTCCGCGGCAGGTAGGCGAGGTGGGCGACGCCCATGAAGGGCAGCAGGTGGTGCTCGCACATCGAACGGAAGCGGATGTCTCTCAGCAGTACGGTCTCGGCGTCGCTGTCGCCTAGCGGCACCGTCTCGCGCAGTGGCTCGACCGGGTCGAGGGCGAGACCGCCGAAGAACTCCTCGTAGGAGTCGGCGACCCGCGACGGCGTCTGCTTCAGGCCGGAGCGCGTGACATCCTCGCCGATGGCGGCGAGGAGTTCGGCGACGGCCGCTTCGATCCGTTCACGGTCGATGCCCATCGCGCCTCTCTGAAGAACAGATCGTGGGAAAGAAGAACGTGTCGTTGTCGAGCACACGCGGGCCCCCACCGGAGTGAGGGCCCTGCACGCCCTACGCCGTCGCGGGGCGCGGCTTGATCTGACGCGACCGCTTCGGCTTACCCGGGCTCGAGTCGACGTCGCCGTCCACCACGCCTGGGTCGATCGGTGCCGTCTCGGGCTTCGGGAACGCGATCGGCGGGATGCCCGGCGAGACGCGGCCCGCGGCCGAAACCCACTCGGGACGCTCCGGGAGCTTCCGCACGTCTTTGAAGATCTCCGCGATCTGGTGGTGGTCGAGCGTCTCCTTCTCGAGCAGCTCCCGCGCGAGGCGGTCGAGGATGTCGCGGTTGTCGTTGATGACCTGCCACGCCTCGTCGTGCGCCTTCTCGATCAGCGCGCGCACCTCCTCATCCACCCGCTCGGCGATGCGCTCGGAGTAGTCGCGCTGATGCCCCATGTCGCGGCCGAGGAACATCTCTCCAGACGACTGGCCCAGTTTCACGGACCCGATGTCGGAGCTCATGCCGTACTCGGTGACCATCTTGCGAGCGATCCCTGTCGCCTTCTCGATGTCGTTCGATGCGCCGGTGGTCGGGTCCTTGAAGACGGCCTCCTCGGCGACGCGGCCGCCCATCGCGTACGCCAGCTGGTCGAGCAGCTCGTTGCGCGTGACGGAGTACTTGTCTTCCAGCGGCAGCACCATCGTGTACCCGAGGGCGCGACCGCGCGGCAGGATCGTGATCTTCGTCACCGGGTCGGTGTGCCGCATCGCGGCCGCCGCGAGTGCGTGGCCGCCCTCGTGGTACGCGGTGATCAGCTTCTCCTGATCCTTCATGATCCGGGTACGCCGCTGCGGGCCGGCGATGACGCGGTCGATGGCTTCGTCTAGCGCACGGTTGTCGATCAGCTGGGCGTTCGAGCGAGCGGTCAGCAGCGCGGCCTCGTTGAGCACGTTGGCCAGGTCGGCCCCGGTGAAGCCCGGGGTCTTGCGGGCGACGACCTCGAGGTCGACCCCGGATGCCAGCGGCTTGCCTCGTCCGTGCACCTCCAGGATCTTCTTGCGGCCCAGCAGGTCGGGCGCATCCACGCCGATCTGGCGGTCGAAGCGGCCGGGACGCAACAGTGCCGGGTCGAGGATGTCGGGACGGTTCGTCGCCGCGATCAGGATGACGTTCGTCTTGACGTCGAAGCCGTCCATCTCCACGAGCAGCTGGTTCAGCGTCTGCTCGCGCTCGTCGTGCCCGCCGCCGAGGCCCGCCCCACGGTGGCGGCCGACGGCGTCGATCTCGTCGACGAAGATGATGGCCGGCGCGTTCTGCTTGGCCTGATCGAACAGGTCGCGCACACGGCTGGCGCCGACGCCGACGAACATCTCGACGAAGTCGGAACCCGAGATCGAGTAGAACGGAACGCCTGCCTCGCCTGCGACGGCGCGCGCGAGCAGTGTTTTACCGGTTCCCGGAGGGCCGTACAGCAGCACACCCTTCGGGATGCGCGCGCCGACCGCCTGGAACTTGGCCGGCTCCTTGAGGAAGTCCTTGATCTCCTGCAGCTCTTCGATGGCCTCGTCACTGCCGGCGACATCGTCGAACGTGACCTTCGGGCTCTCCTTCGAGACCAGTTTCGCGCGCGACTTGCCGAACTGCATGACCTTGTTGCCGCCGCCTTGCATACCGGAGAGCATGAGCCAGAAGAAGGCGCCGATCAGCACGACCGGAAGCAGGATGCTCAGCGCGGACAACCACCAGCTGGGCTGCGGTACCTGGTCGTTGTAGCCCTTCGGCAGGTCGGCATTCGTGACGGCGTCCACCACGGCGGCACCACGCGGGGCGACGTAGTAGAACTGCACCGCTGTGCCGTTGTTGCCGTCCGCCTTCTTCAACGTCATGTCCACCCGCTGATCGGTGTCCACGATCGTCGCCTCGCTGACCTTGCCGTCCTTGAGCAGCTGGAGGCCGTGCTCTGTCGTGACGGACTTGTACCCATTCATCGTGATCAGGCTGGAGCCGATCCACACGATGACGACCGCGAGCACGATCCACAGAATGGGGCCGCGGAAGATCTTTTTGAGGTTCATGGTGCTGTCAGGGTACCGCCACGCCGCTGAGGGTCGTCTGCGTGTTCGCCGACGGCGTGCGTAGTGTTTTCCTTGTGCGCTGGAGACCGGTGCACCGCCGTCGGCTCTTCGCACGGCTGCGCTTGTTTCGCAAGCGAAGCAGCCGAAACGTGGAGCGTCTTGCGTCGCGGCCGGCCGAATCCGCCCTACTCGTAGACGTGCGGCGCCAGGATCCCCACCGAACGCAGGTTGCGGTAGCGCTCGGCGAAGTCGAGCCCGTACCCCACCACGAAGTCGTTCGGGATCTCGAAACCCACATACCTGACATCGACTGCGACCTTGGCGGCATCCGGTTTGCGCAGCAGCGCGCAGATCTCGACGGATGCCGGCCCACGCGACACCAGGTTCTCGCGCAGCCAGGAGAGGGTCACCCCGGAGTCGATGACGTCCTCGACGATGAGCACGTGCCGATCGGCGAGCTCGGAGTCGAGGTCTTTCAGGATGCGCACGACACCGCTCGACTTCGTGCTGGCGCCGTACGAGCTCACGGCCATCCAGTCCATGTTGATCGGGATGCTGAGCGCCCGCGCCAGGTCGGCCATCACCATCACGGCACCCTTGAGCACACCGACCAGGAGCACGTCTTTGCCCGCATAGTCCGCGTCGATCTGTGCCGCCAGCTCACCCAGACGCGTGTTGATCTGCTCCTCGGTGACGAGCACCTCCGTGAGGTCGCCTTCGATGTCTTCTGGCAGCATGCAGACAATCCTCGCACGGCCTTGCCGCGGTTGACCTCGTCGAAGACCTCGCTGGTCGAGCTCGTGGAGACCACGCGGCCGGGTGGGGTTTCGACAAGCTCAACCAGCGGGGCAGGGGCTGAACCAGCGGGAGGGACGCGCGCAACCACCGGCAGGTTTCGACAGGCTCAACCGGCGGGAGCACGGGCCTGGCCGGCGGGAGCACGGGCCTGGCCAGCGGGGCACAGGCCCAGCCGGCGGCCTTCAGTGGTCGTGCGGCAGCAGCTCCGTCGAACCGGTCGTGGAGAACACGATGTGCCCGCCGCCTCGAGCAGCGCGGATGCCGCCGGGCAGATCCAGGGGCTTCTGGCCGTGCCAGTCGGTCACCAGGCGTGCCACGCCGAGCACGTGCACCCGCTCCAGCGCGACACCGAACTCGCTGTGAACGACGAACCGGATGATGCGGTTGCGCAACGCCGTGGGATTCGCCTCGAGCGCACGCACCGACACCGCGATGCCGGCTTCTGCAGGCTCGCAGATGTCCTCGATGACCTCCTCGATCATCTCGTCGAACGCTTCGGCATCCTCGCGCAGCTGCTCGGCCGTGCGCGCCAACGCCTCCGCAACGCCAGGGCCCAGTTCACGCTCGAGCACCGGCAGCACGTTCCGCCTCACGCGCACGCGCGCATAAGAGAGGTCGAGGTTGTGCGGGTCGTCCCACGGCGTGAGCCCGGCGTCGAGGCAGGCCTGCCGGGTCGTCTCGCGCCGCACACCGAGCAGCGGCCGGAGTACGCTTCCGGACGCCGACGCCATCCCCTGCAGGCTCGCAGCGCCGGAGCCGCGCGCCAGCCCGAGCAGCACGGTCTCCGCCTGATCGTCGAGGGTGTGCGCGAGGAGCACGTGCGAGGCATCCGTCTCGCGCAGCGCCTCGGCGAACGCCGCGTGCCGCACCTCTCGCGCGGCCGCCTCCGGACCGCCCTCCGCGCCGACCTCGACGCGCTTGACCAGCACGGGGTCGAGCCCGAGCGCGACCGCCTGCTCGCGCGCCCGATCGGCCGTCTCGGCTGAGGCATCCTGCAGCCCGTGGTCCACGATCACGGCACCCACCCGGATGCCCGCACGCGGCCCCTCGAAACCTGCTCCCGCCGCCAGCGCGAGCGAGTCGGCCCCGCCCGAGAGCCCTACGAGCACCAGTGCGCCCCGGCCCACCTCGGATGCCAGCGCCTCTCGCACCGCCCGACGCACGTCGGCGATCGGCGGGGTGAGGCGCGGGCGGTGGCGTGTTTCGGTCACGACTCCACGCTATGCGGCCGGCCCGCCGTCGTCACGCCGTCGGTCGACGACCCACCTCGCTGCATAGCCGTCGGTGCATAACCCTCAGTGCATAAACCCGCAGTGCATGGCCGTCGGTTGGGTGACCCTCGGTGCGTAACTCAGGAGAGTCACGTGCCTCGCCGTACATCCGCACCGGAATTCCGGGAGCCGCACACGACACAGACCGGCTGGGTCCTGAGAAATGCACGCGAATCGCGGCCGGTAGATTGGTAATCGCCGCGCGGTGACGAGTTCACCCGACGCGGGCATCCTGGCATCCCACGAATGGAGCACCATGGCCGACTACGACGCCGTCATCGAGATTCCGCGCGGCAGCCGCAACAAATACGAGGTCGACCACGAGTCGGGTCGCGTGTACCTGGACCGCGTTCTCTTCACCAACTTCAGCTATCCCACCGACTACGGGTTCTTCGAGAACACGCTCGGCGAAGACGGCGACCCTCTCGACGTGCTCGTGCTGCTGGACTACCCGCTGTTCCCGGGTGTCGGCGTCAAGGTGCGCCCGGTGGGCGTGCTGCACATGAGCGACGAGGCCGGGGGCGACGACAAGATCATCGCGGTGCAGTACAAGGATCCGCGCTGGACGCACATCCAGGACGTCGACGACATTCCGGAGTACACGAAGAACGAGATCCAGCACTTCTTCGAGCACTACAAGGACCTCGAGCCAGGCAAATGGGTCAAGGTGGATGCCTGGGGTTCCGCCGCCGACGCCGACCGGCTCGTGCAGGAGGCCATCGCGCGGCTCGCCGAGCAGGGCCACTGAGCTTCGTACTCCACCATTCGGTACGCCGTCCGTGCCGGTGCACCTGTCCTCCTCTGCACCCTTCCGGTGTGCCCTCCCTTCCGGGTGCTCCCCTCCGCCGCGGAGCGTCGCATGATGCGCCGGAAATGACACGATGCGCCGGTTCGGAGAACGGTCTCCGATCCGGCGCATCGTTCGTTGTGCGGCCGATCTCGTCAGGCCTCAGGGAGACGAACTGCGCCGATGCACTCCGCCCATGATCGGGACCGACGCACTGGACCGATGCGCCTCAAGCACTGATCGGCCTGGATCGTCTTGCCATCGATCCGGAGGATGCCTACGCCGACGGGCGCGCCACGTACGGGTAGGGCGACCCCCACAGGCCTTGGACTGCCAACGGCTCACCATAGTCGCGCGCTGCGATGATCTGGTTGTTCCCGAGGTAGATGGCCACGTGGTACAGGTCGCCGCTGGTGCCCCAGAAGATGAGGTCGCCGCGTTGCCTCTGGCTGAACGGCACGATCTGCCCCTGGCTCGCCGCGTAATCGTATTGCAGGCCGACGCTGTGTCCGCCGATGTAAATGCCCGCCGCGTTGTAAGCCATCATCGTGAGGCCGGAGCAGTCGTAGTACACCGGACCGGCACCATCGAGGTCGTACGGAGCTCCGATGTGGGCGTTCGCGTACGCGATCGCGGTCTCCACCGCGCTGCTGTTCGGCGCCCCCGCGGATCCGCCGTCCGAGCCGCCTCCGGAAGGCGCGGTGCCGCCACCTGCCGACGCAGTGCCGCCGCCCGTCCCCGCGCTGCTGCCCGGTGAGCCGGCCGCGGAGCCACCGCCGCTGTTGGACGGCGGCGTGGCGGCTGCAGCGGCCTTGGCCTGCTGGCCGACCGCGTACTCCGCCGCGACCTGCACCGACGTGTTCCGCAACGTGGCGAGCTGCGACACCAGCTCCGTCTGCTTCGTCTGCTGATTCGCGACCGCGGCCTGGGCGGCCGACGCGGCGTCCTTCGCCTTCTGCAGATCGGATGCCGCGGCATCCGCCAGCCCTTTCCGCGTCTTCTCCGCGGAGGCCGCCTGGTCGGACAGCGACGACGCCGTGTTCTTGTCGGTCACCGCCTGCTGATAGATGGCACTGGACTGCTCGGTGAGCTGGCTCATGGTGCCGAGTTGGTAGAGCAGCTTGTCGGAGGCCTCCGCGTTGCCGCCCGAGAGCAGCAGATTCACCGAGGAGTCGCCGCCGGTCTTCGCCAGGTGCGAGGCGAGCAGGCCGGCCCGCATAGCCGAGGTCTTCGCCGTCTTCTCCGCAGCTTTCGCCCTCTTCTGCAGGTCGGATGCCTTCGACGTGGCGCCGTCGAGCTTCGCCTTCGTGACGAGGTAGGCCTCGGCAGCCTTGTCAGCCGTGATGCGTGCGGCATCCGCCTGCTTCTGCAGATCGCCGATGAGTCCGCCGATCTTGTCGACGAGCGACTGCTCGTTCGCCGCGTTCTGCTTGGCCTGCTGAACATCGTTCCAGCTGGGGTAGTCATCCGCATGCGCCGGCGGCACGACGATGCCGATCGCGCCCGTCATCACACCGACCACCGCGGCGCTCATCGACAGCGGGACCAGGGATGACGTGCGGTTCGTCGTGCGCCTGCGCTTGCCGTTCTGGTCGGCATCCGTCACCGGATGACCGGCCGGTCCCCATGCCGACGCCCGTTCGCGCTGTCGGCGCTCGACTTGAAGGATGTCGTTCTCGCGTCGCAGTCGATCAGCGCGCCCAGTCTCGTTCGACGTTTCGGATGCCATATCGCCCCCCGCGATGTCGTCAGCCGAGGGGTGCCCCCCGAGCGGCCATGAAGGAGATGGGATCTCTCGCGCTTCCGTTGATCCGCACCTCGAAGTGGAGGTGGCATCCCGTGGATTCTCCGGTCGAGCCGACCAAGGCAATCGGCTCCCCTGCTCCCACGTGCTGGCCGTAGCCGACCAGGATGCCCCCACTCACGATATGTCCGTACCGAGTCGAAATGCCACCCCCGTTGTCGAGCATGACCAGGTTGCCGTACCCGCCGTACGGGCCCGTGAAGGTGACTGTACCGTCGTGCGCAGCGTAGATGGTCGCCCGGCAGCCTGCTCCGATGTCCGCACCTTCGTGAAAGCTGCTGCATCCTGAGCACGGTGCGACACGGGGGCCGAACCCATCGGTGATCGGCCCATATGCCGGAACGGCCCAGCCCTGCGAACCGACATAGCCACCCGGCAGCCCCGCGTTGCTCTTGGATGCGGCCTCGGCCGCTGCGCGCGCCGCCACACCCTGCTCATACCCGGCGACCGTCTTCGCGGTCGTGTCCTGCAACGCTGCCAGTTGTGCTTGCAGCACCACGGACTGCGCCTGCTGCGCGGCGAGGGCTTCCTGCGCGGCTTGAGCCGCTGCGACCGCCTTCTGGTACGCGGCATTCGCTTCGGTGCGCAGCTGCTCGCGCTCCGTACGCGCTGCATTCGCCTGGTCGCTCATCGATTTCGCCGTGTTGCGCGCCTGCTCGGCCTGCAGGTAGATGCCGCTCGTGTTCTCCACGAGCTTCGACGCGGATCCGAGGTGGTCGAGGAGCTTGTGGGCATCCTTCGCACTCTTCGAGCCGCTGAGGAACAGATTGGCCGTCAGGTTGCCGCCGCCTGAGCGGTAGAGCTCGGCGGCGAGGCGTCCGGCCTGGGTCGTGGCGTCTTGCGCCTTCTTCTGCAAACCGGATGCCTGCGACTGCAACCCCTGCGCGCGCTGGTCTGCGACATCGAACTTCTGCTGCGCCTCCGCGAACTCGTTCCCGGTCTTCACCGATTCCGCCTGAGTCTGCGCGACCTGGGTCTCTAGATTGGCGATGAGCCCCTGGATCTTCGTCACCTCGGCCTGCGCAGCGCCCTGCGTCGCTTTCGCGTTCTGCACGTCCTGCCAGCTCGGATACTCGTCGGCGTGCGCCGGCGCCGCGATGCCTCCGACGAG
Source organism: Humibacter antri (assembly GCF_054777235.1). Taxonomy (NCBI): domain Bacteria; kingdom Bacillati; phylum Actinomycetota; class Actinomycetes; order Micrococcales; family Microbacteriaceae; genus Humibacter; species Humibacter antri. Next base: position 21,435 of record NZ_BAAHAW010000042.1, read on the forward strand.
CGCGAGGCCCGCGATCGCGACCAGCGCGCGGGTGGCGAGGCGGGCATTCGGCAGCCACGGTGCTCGCCGCAAGCGCACGCGTCGTCGCGTACGGTCGTCTCGCATCATGGCTCTTCCTCGTGTGCGGTCGCGGGGTGCCGCCGGCGGGGTATTCGTGCGACTGTAACCCGGGTGGGGCGCGCCCTCCGGGTCATTTCGCGAGGTTCGCGGGATTCGAGCAAGGGCCGGAGAACGGGGGATGCAGCCGGTTTGGCGATCAGGCTGGGCTCATCTATGCTTGTCCCTCGGTAGTCACACGTCGTGAGCGCAGACGGCCCCATCGTTTAGTGGCCTAGGACGCCGCCCTTTCACGGCGGTAGCACGGGTTCGAATCCCGTTGGGGTCACGGATGCGGCCGGCGTCACGACTACAATGAATAACTGAAAACACATAAGGCCCTGTAGCGCAGTTGGTTAGCGTGCCGCCCTGTCACGGCGGAGGTCGCGGGTTCAAGTCCCGTCAGGGTCGCGCTGGAGAAGCCCTTCTTTATGGAGGGCTTCTTTTCCAGTAGGCGTCCTTCCTTGTGGATGTCTCGGCTCTGTAGCTCAGTTGGTAGAGCGTTCGACTGAAAATCGAAAGGTCACCGGATCGATGCCGGTCGGAGCCACCACATAGATCCCCGGTGAAACGGGGGTTTTCTCGTTTCCCTGGAAGCTCCCGAACCTGGGAACGACTACTTTGCCCACATCTGCAGCGGCCGCTCCAGCATCGAGCCTTTCCAGTACCGCGTGCCCGAGACTCGAAGGTCGGTAGTTGGCCTTCTGAGACGTAGCCGGCCCGCGGCATTGCGAACCGCTTCTACGGTGTGACGATGTTGAAGGCCGGATCGCCCTTCGTGAGCACTGATGTCAGCGACGTCAGTACGGAGGCGTCGCCGGTGGTCGTGATTCCGGGGCGCTGCCTGTCTCCCGCCACCAGCGCGAGCAACCGCGGCTTGGCCAGCTCAAGCGTGACGTCGGCAGTCGACGGATCCGCTGTCGATTCGAGATAGACGAGCGCACCGTTGTGCAGGGTCACACGGAAGTTGCGCGACTCGTCGGTGAGCGTGATGTCGAGAGCGAGGTCGAGGTCCCAGGCCTTTGGCCCGTCGACGGAGATGGCGATCGAGTCGAGCAGTTGCTCCGGTGTGAGCTGAGCGAGGATCTCTGGCGCGTTCGTCTGGGTCGGCGTCCCGAAATTCCCTTCGCGCAGCTCCGTCGCGCCTGACAGGAAGAAGTTGCGCCACGTGCCATTCTCCGCGCCATAGGCGAGCTGTTCCAGCGTGTCTGCATACAGCGTCCGCGCCGCCGCGTTCTCGGTGTCGGCGAACACCGCGTGGTCGAGCAATGTGGCCGCCCATCGGAAGTCACCTGAGTCGTATGCGGTCTGCGCGAGCTCCACGACGCGTTCGACTCCGCCGATCGCCGCCACGTACCGTTCGGCGAGCGCCTTCGGCGGGTGCGGCCAGAGCCGGGCCGGGTTGCCGTCGAACCAGCCCATATACCGCTGGTAGATGGCCTTCACGTTGTGGCTCACACTGCCGTAGTAGCCGCGCGCATGCCACGCGTTCTCGAGTGCGGGCGGTAACGTGATCTCCTCGGCGATCTCGGCGCCGGTCATGCCCTGGTTGAGCATCCGCAGCGTCTGGTCGTGCAGATACGCGTAGAGATCGCGCTGCAGTCCGAGGAACTCGCGGATCTCGGTGTTGCCCCACGTCGGCCAGTGGTGCGACGTGAACACCACGTCGGCGCTGTCACCATAGCGTGCGATGGCTTCAGTGAGATACCTCGACCACACGTGCGGGTCGCGAACCAGCGCACCTCGGAGGGTGAGCAGATTGTGCAGCGTGTGCGTGGCGTTCTCGGCCATGCACAATGCCCGGTACTTCGGGAACAGGAAGTGCATTTCCGCAGGCGCCTCGGTGCCCGGCGCCATCTGGAACTCGATCTCGAGCCCGTCGACCGTGTGCCTCTCGCCGGTCTCCGAGACCTCGATGGTCGGCGGCACGATGCCTGCATGACCGGTCGAGGTCGTCTGCCCGAGTCCGGCGCCGACGGCTCCCCGCGGACCCCGATCCAGCGCTGCACCGTACATGTAGCCCGCGCGACGTCCCATCGCGGTGCCCGCGTACACATTCTCAGCGACGGCCTCCGCAACCGTGTGCTTCGGCGCGATCACCTGGACGATGCCCGAGGCGAGCTCCTCTTTGGTGATGATCCCGAGCACACCGCCGAAGTGGTCGATGTGACTGTGCGTGAAGATGACGGCCTTCACCGGGCGGTCTCCGCGGTGCTCTCGATAGAGCGCCAGAGCGGCGGCCGCCGTCTCCTTCGAGATCAGCGGATCGACGACGATCACACCGTTGTCCGTCTCGACGAAGCTCACATTCGAGAGATCCAGTCCGCGCACCTGGTAGATGCCGGGGGTCACCTCGAACAGCCCGTGCTTCGCCACCAGCGACGACTGCCGCCACAAACTCGGGTTCACCGTCTCTGGACCGTCATCCTGCAGGAAGTCGTAGCTGTCCGCATCCCACACGACATTGCCTTCATCGTCCTTCACCACGGCCGGGCTCAGCGTGCCGAGGAAACCGCGGTTCACAGCTTCGAAGTCCTTGGTGTCGTCGAACGGCAGCACACCGCAAGGATGCCTGCTGCCTGCGGATCGCCTCGGTCGCGTCGTTCTGTTGCATAATTCCTGCCTCCTGCGGCACCGTCGGTGATCGCGTGCCCATGCCGTGTTCATGGACGGGCTGCACGCGAGCCTTCATCCACCCTCACGCCCGACACCACCCTTCAGTGCGACGAGCGCGCCTTTCACCCACTGCGGGGGACGCCGTATCAGCACACAAGCACGCTCACGCTCCACCCGCACTCGCGCCAGCACGACGCGGCCGCTGTCCGGCACGCGGAGGAGCGTGCTCGAGATTCCGCCGCGCGGCGCGCCGCTGCCGCGCAATCTGCAGTGACGGACAAGTGGGGCGCGCGGCAGCCCACCAGCTCTTGCTGAGCGTCGATCGCCACGACATTGCCGCTCAACCGGAGATCGATGCTGCATGGAACATGCGTCGTAGGCCGCACCTCGACACCACCGCGGACGGCGGCCGCGAGGAGCATCCCGAACGTTGGGAGCGTCTTAGAACGCTGACCGCATTCTGATGCAGACGTTCGAACCGGCCTGTGCCGGGCGGGCACCTTGGCCGTGGTGAAGGAGCAGAAATCATGTCTGTCGAGCAGCCGTTCGGCCTGCCCCGAGCCGCGTTGCGGTACTTCGTCATCGATTGGCCGCTGGGAAAGCGGCAGCCTTCATGGTGGCGGTTCCTGATCGCCGTGGTCGTTGCCGTCGTCGGCTCTGTGGCATCGTGCGCTGTTCTCGCGAAACTCGGTCCGATCGTTTTCCCGTCGACGGCCGGTTACCCGCATTTCCAGTTCGCGGACTACACGAAGCTCACCGTGATCGGTGTCGTCATCGCGTGCGCCACGTGGCCTCTCTTCGCCTTGGTCAGCTCCCGCGCCGCGCGGCCGTTGTTCCTGACCGCGACCGTCATCGTCACGATCGCCTCGTTCGCTCCGGATGCCTGGATCATGCTCAAGGGTCAGAGCGCCCCGGCCGTGGTCGTGCTCGCGTTGATGCATATCGCGGTCGCACTGGTGACGTACCCGGCACTCGTCGCGATCGCGCCGCAGAAGTCCGCGCGGCCGGATCAGTGAGTTCGGACGACTCCGGCCGACACTTCGCTCAGGATGCCACCGGCAGCGTCGCCCACGACCCCCGGCAAGACCACGCGCCACATGTCGAGCATCCAGTCCGTCAGCTCCGCCCGGTGACCCAGCGCGGTCGCGACCTGCTGAGTGCCGAAGAATCCGGCGACCAGCACCCGGGCGGTTGATGCGACGTCCAGCCCCTTCACGAGCTGCCCCTTGCTCTCGGCGTCGCGCAGCGCCGCCTCCGTGAGTGCCGTCCAGTTCGCGTAAGGCGCCGGCAGCTCTACGTCGACTATGTCGGCATCCCGCTGCAGGCGCACCGCGGCTCGGACCATGACGTCGTCGCGGAACTGCCCGGCGACCCCGAGCGACATCGCGACGAGCGATCGCACATCCATGCTCCCGCCTGCGCTGTACGCCTCGACCACGCCGGGCAGGTCTGTGTAGAAGCGCTCCACGATCGAGAGGGCCATCGACCCCTTGCTGGGAAAGTGGTAGCCGAGCGCGCCCTTCGTCTTGCCGAGACGGTCGGCGATGCCCTGAAGGGTGGCTGCCGCGTAACCGTGTTCGTCGAACTCCTGAGCCGCTGCCAGCAGCAGCGTCTCCCTGGTCTCCATCGACCTGCTTTGCACCCCGATACCCCCTCTGCCTGCCGCACGCCACGGTGCCTGCCGCACGATCATCTCAGGTTTCGAGCCCGTGGATGAGGATGTCGGTCAGGCCGAAGTCGAACCGACGTAGGCCATCGTCGCCGCGACAAGCGCTTCGGTGCCGGTTCGCAGCGTCGGCTGCATCACCGGGAGGAACTTCGGCGAGTGATTGACGGGGATGTCTTCCAGCACTCGATGCTCCTGCACAGCCTTGTCCCACTCCGCCGGGTCGGCCCCGCCAAGACCCCAGTAGCAGTACGGGATGTCCAGGGCCTCCGGGAGGTCGCTGAAGTCCTCGCTCGCGGTCTGCAGGTCGAGCGCCCCTGCCGCGTCGCCGAAGTAGGCGTCGAACGCATCCCCGACCCGCTTCGTGGCGGCGGGATCGTTCTTCGTGATCGGAAAGGCGCCGAAGCGCTCGATGTCGGGTTCGCGCGGGCATCCGCTCGCCTCGCACTCGGCATTCACGATGCGTTCGATGCCGGCCAGCATGCGCGACATCGTCTCGTCGGAGTACGCCCGCACATTCAGTTCGAGCACCGCAGTGTCGGGGATGATGTTGCTCTTCGTGCCCGCGCGCAGGCTTCCCACCGTGAGCACCGCAGGATCGGTCGCCGCGGTCTCGCGGGAGACGACCACCTGCAGTCGCACCACGATCATTGCTGCGAGAACGACCGGGTCGATCGTGTTCTGCGGCATGGATCCGTGGCCACCGCGGCCATGCACCGTGACGCGCATGCTCTGCGCGGTCGACAGCACGGGGCCGCTTCGCACGCCGACATGCCCCGACCTTCCGGGCAGCACGTGCTGCGCGAGCGCGACCTGCGGGTGAGGCACCTTGTCGAACAGGCCATCGTCGACCATGCCTCTGGCGCCGTCACCGGTCTCCTCCGCCGGCTGGAACAGTGCGAGCACCGTACCGTTCCACGCTTCCTGGTGGGAGGCCAGCAGTCGCGCCGCGCCCATCAGGCAGGAGACGTGCACGTCGTGCCCGCACGCGTGCATCACAGGAACCGTCTCGCCGGTGTCGTCCGTCGCGGTGACGGTGCTGGAGTATGAGGCCCCGGTGTCCTCGCGAACAGGCAGGGCATCCATGTCTGCACGCAGCAGCACGACCGGACCGTCGCCGTTCTTCAGCACTCCGACGACGCCCGTGCCGCCGATCCCGTCGGTCACGGTGTATCCCCACCCGCGAAGACCGTCTGCAACTGTCGCGGCCGTTCGCGTCTCCTGGTGGGAGAGTTCGGGATGCTCGTGCAACTGCACGTAGAGCGCCTCCTGCTCGGCGCGGATCGCCTCGTAGTCCGCGAGGATGCGTTCCGTCTCACTCATGCGATCTCCTTCTTCCTTCTTCAGGCAGGACGAGACTCTCGCTCTGCACTCCATCGGCACGCTGATGACGGTCGACGAGTCTGCCCGCGCGTCAGGACGCCTGCTCCGGCGGGCGGTACGTGCGATCGGCGACGGCGGTCGGAATGTGCCAGTGGTAGCGCAAGGACAGCACTCGGAGTGCGAACACCACGGCCGCGACGACGAAGGTGGTCACGGAGTTGTACCAATGAACCTGCCAGAGCACGGCGATCAGCGCGGCGCCGAGCATCGCGGGAACGGCATAGAGGTCGCGCGGGTTGAAGAGCTGGGGAACGCGGTTGGCCACCACGTCGCGCATGAGTCCCCCGCCGACGGCAGTCGTGACCCCGAGGGCTGCCGCTGAGATCGGGTTGAGGCCTGCGTGCAATGCGGTCACCGTGCCGGTCGTGCAGAACAGTGCCAGCCCGGCGGCGTCGAAGACCAGGAGGGTGCGAGGAAAGCGCTCGACGCTGCGCACCAGCGCGAACACCAGCACCATCGCAACCACCGGCGGCAGTAGATAGATCGGCCTTGCGAAGGCGGTCGGGGTCACCCCGATGATCAGGTCGCGCACGACCCCGCCGCCGAGCCCTGTCAGACCGCCGAGCAGCAGCGACCCCACGACATCGAAGCCGCGTCTGGCCGCGAGCAAGGAACCGGAGATGGCGAAGAAGAACGTACCGAACAGGTCGAACACCAACGCCCACGTCATCATTCACGTCTCCTCGCGCATGCCGGTACCGACAAATCGCACAGTACGCGTTCGGTCGGTGGGGCGCCGGGGTCCCGGCGCTCATCGATCACGCGACGACCCGCTGCCGCGGCCCGCTGATCATCCGTTGGAGATCGTGCCGGTGTACGCGATGTCGAAGGCGGACGTGCCGACATGCACGGTGTAATCGCCCAGCACCGTCCGGAAGCCATGCGCTGCATAGTCCCAGACTGCGAACGGATGATTCGTGGCGGCCGGATCGATAGTGATCGTGACCTCTCGCGAAGCGCCCGGCTCGAGAAACACCTTCGTGAAGCCGATGAGTCGTTTCGGGGGTTGACCCGGCGCCGGGACACCCAGATAGACCTGCACGACCTCGGCACCCGCGACCGCTCCGGTATTGGCGAGCCGGCAGGTCATCACGACCGAGCCGTGCACGCCCTCCGGCGCATCGATCGCGACGTCGGAGAGTGCGAAGGTGGTGTAGGAGAGGCCGAATCCGAAACCGAACAGGGGCTGGATTCCTTGCGTCTGGAACCACCGGTAGCCCAGCTGAAGCCCCTCGGAGTAGCGGATCACCGGGTATCCGTCTCCCTCGTCGGTTCCCGGGTAACGCTCCGGGTGTTCGGCGTAGAGCGTGTCGCTGGCGGACCGGGGATACGAGGTCGGCACCTTCCCCGACGGATTCACGACACCGAAGAGCAGGTCGGCGACGACGTGGCCGTCTTCCGCTCCCTGGTTCCACACCTCGAGCACGCAGGGCGCGCGGTCGATCCACGGCATCAGCACCGGATTGCCGTCCTTGAGCACGACCACTGTTGCGGGGTTGACTCCGAGGAGTTCCCGAAGCATCCTGTTCTGGTCGTCGGGCATGTTGGCATCGGCCTGATCCGTGCCCTCGGTGGAGACGATCCCCGCCATGAGCACGACAGCGTCGGCGCCGGCGGCAGCACGCTTGGCATCCGCGAGGTTCGAGAGGTCGTCGGCGACGGTCACCTTCGTGACGGAGGCCGAAGAACCGAGTCCTTCCAGCACGTCCTGCATGCCTGCCAGCGGGGGCACCGTGTACAGCGGAACCACCCTCGACGACCCGCCGCCGCCCATGCAGGCGTCGTCGACGAACGTGGACTGCCCGATGATGACGATCGAACCGAGCCGGGTATCCAGCGGCAGCAGTACTCCGTCGTTCTTGAGCAGCACGGCCATCTGGCCACCGATCTCGCGGGCCGTGCGGCCGTGCCCTGCCGCGTCGATCGTTCCAGGAGCGTACGGCCGCTCGAACTGGCCGAATCGGAACATCTGCGTGTAGCGGCGGGTCAGGGCTCTGTCGATGGTCTCCAACTCGAGGCTGGTGTCGTTCAGCGCCGCCTGGATGTTGGCCTGGTTCATCCACTTGGCATCCGGCATCTCGTGGTCGAGTCCCGCGTTCAGCGATGGCGCAGCGGAGCGGGCAGACCAGAAGTCGGACTGCACGTAGCCGTCGAAGCCCCATTCCGTGCGCAGGATGTCGGTGAGCGTGTGCCGGTACTCCGTGGCGTAGACACCCCTGATGCGGTTGTACGAGCTCATCACGGCCGCGATGCCGGCGTCTTTGACCAGCATCTCGAAGGGAAGCAGGTACAGCTCACGCATGACGTGCTCTTCGATCTCCACGCTCGCGCGGAACCGTTCGTATTCCTGATCGTTCAGCACGAAGTGCTTGGCCATCGCGATGACATCGTGCGACTGAATGGCCTTCGTCACCTCCACCCCCATCACGCCGGAAAGGTAGGGGTCTTCGGAGAAGTACTCGAAGTTGCGACCCGCGATGGTGGTGCGGTGCAGGCACACGCCGGGGCCCTCCAGCACGTGCTGACCGAGCGTCGCCGTCTCCGATCCGATCAGGTCGCCGTAGGCGTGGGCCAGAGCAGGATCGAAGCTCGCTGCGACTCCGATGGTCATCGGCAACGATGTGGCCGGTGGGCTCGGGGTTCCGTCGCCCATCCCGACGCCCACCGGCCCGTTCGTGATCCTGAAACGAGGAATGCCGAGTTCGTCGATCGCGGCGACGTGCCGTTGCACCTGAATCTGGGCGGCAAGCTCGCTCAGGTCGGCATCGGTATCGGCATCGGCGAACTGCGATGACAAGGCGTAGATGTCTATCGTCTGCATCGCGCCGTGCAGTTGCGCGATCTTCTGCTCCAGCGTCATCGCCTGAACGAGCTTCTCGGCGCGCTGTCGGGGCGACGATCCTGTGCCCTGCCACGGGAATCCGGCGTCAGCCATCCGCAGCCTCCTCACCGTCAAGCGCGATACTACGCACGCCGCGCACGGATGCGGCAACGATCTCCTCGACCTCCTGCGCAATGTCGATGACGGTGCCGCGCTCGCCGGGACCGAGCGGTTCAAGCGTGGTCAGCTGCGAGTCGAGCAGGCTCGATGGCATGAAGTGGTTCGACCGCCCCTCGAGGCGCGTGGCAAGAACCTCGCGCGTGCCGTCGAGGTGCACGAACACCACCTGCTGGCACCATGCACGGATGCGGTCCCGGTACGCGGTCCTCAGCGCGGAGCAGGCGACGATGAGCCCGGCGCCTGAACCGGCCAGCCGTTCGCCGATGCGGTCCAGCCACGGCTCGCGATCCGCATCGTCGAGAGCGACGCCGCCCGCCATCTTTCGGAGGTTCTCGATCGGATGCAAGGCGTCGCCGTCCACGAACGGAACGCCAAGTCGCTGCGCCAGAAGTGCCCCTATCGTGCTCTTGCCGCATCCCGAGACGCCCATGACGACGATCCGGATGCCTGCGCCCGTTCCGATCACCAGTCGTGCATCGAGCCGTCGAGCAGGCGGTTCACGGGCAGGTACGCGCTGGCGTAGGAATAGCCGGCCGCCGCCACGTCGTCGTATTCGACGCCGAGCCCAGGCGCCTCGCCCGGCGCGAGCATCCCGTTCTCGAAGCTGAACGTGGTGCGGAACACCTCGAGTGTGGCCGGGCTGTGCATCATGTACTCCTGAATTCCGAAGTTCTGGATGGCGATGCCCAGATGGATGCCGGCCGCCAGCCCCACGGGTGACACATCGGTCGGCCCATGCATGCCGGACTTGATCTGGTAGATCGCTGCATAGTCGAGGATGCGCCGCAGCGCCGTGATGCCGCCGGCGTGGGTGACGGGCGAGCGCACGTAATCGATCAACTGCTCCTCGAACAGTCCGCGGTAGTCCCAGACCGTGTTGAACACCTCGCCGATGGCGAGCGGGGTGGTGGTGTGTTCACGCACGCGACGCAATGCGGCCTGATTCTCGGCCGGCGTGACGTCTTCCAGCCAGAACAGGTCGTACGGTTCGAGCGACTTGCCGAGCTTGGCCGCCTGGATGGGCGTGAGTCGATGGTGCGCGTCGTGCAGCAGCGGAAGTTCAGGCCCGAACTCGCTCCGCACCGCCTCGAACACACCCGGCACGTGGCGCAGGTAGGCGCGAGTGTCCCAGGTCTCCTCGACCGGGACCGCGTTGCGTCGCGCCGGCTCGTAGTCGTAGCGCTCGTCACTGCCGATGTCTGTTCCGGCGGACGCGTTCTTGCTGTGCGCCACTCCGTATACCGACGGAAGGCCGGGGATGCCGGTCTGCACGCGAATCGCGCGATAGCCCTCTTCGAGGTGCTCGCGGATCGAGTCGAACAGCTCAGGGAGGTCGAGCCCGGAGGCGTGCCCGTAGACCAGCAGTCCTTCGCGGCTCTTGCCGCCCAACAGCTGATACAGGGGCAGACCGGCGGCCTTCGCCTTGATGTCCCACAGCGCTGTGTCGACGGCGGCGATCGCCGCCATCGTCACGGGTCCGCGGCGCCAGTACGCGCCACGGTAGAGGTATTGCCACGTGTCCTCGATGCGGTGGGCGTCGCGCCCGAGAAGAAGGGGCACGACATGTTCCGTCAGGTACGCGGCCACGGACAGTTCGCGGCCGTTGAGCGTGGCGTCGCCCAGCCCCGTCACGCCGTCGTCGGTCGTGATGCGCAGCGTGACGAAGTTGCGACCGGGGCTGGAGACCAGCACCTCCGCCTTCTCGATCTTCATGTGGACTCCTGGTGGGATTCGTCGGTTGTGGAAAGGTTCGGACGGCGCCGATGGGCGAGCGCGCGTCAGAAGGGCCGGCGAGCGGTGCGCAGCGCTGCCGTCGAGAGTGCCGGCGACGTCGCCGTCGGCCCCGTGCCGGTCGTACCTGCGCGCCGCTCCGCGATCTCGGCCACGATCTGCTTGTGGCGCGAGTCGGTCAAGGGATAGGCCGCCATGATGCCGATCGCGATGAGGGCCGTGACGGCGGGGATGAGCCCCTCCGCGGCGCGGATGCCCCACACTGCCGCCGTGCTCTGAGCGGTGGTGGTGCCGATGTAGCCGCTCACGGCGAGCGCGTAGGCGGCGAGTGCGCCGCCTACGGCCTGACCGGTCTTGCGGGTGAACGAGAAGAGTGCGTAGGTGATGCCCTCGGTGCGCACGCCCGTCTTCCACTCGCCATACTCGACCGTGTCGGCCTCGAGCGCCCACACCAGCATGTTCACGAACAGGATGCCGAGCATCGACAGCACGAGACCAGCCACGGCGAGCGCGACCGCGTTCGCCGGCGTGAAGAAGATGATCAGTCCGCCGGCGGCGCAGACCAACCCGCCCACGATGTAGGCGCGCTTCTTGCCTACGCGCCGCACGACGACCGGCACGAACGGTGCGAGCACGAAGGTGAGTGCGAGCTGCACGATCGAGAGAACGGCGTAGAGCGGCAGAGCGTGCAAGACGTCGCGCAGATAGTAGATCTCTATCGTGCTGAACGCCAGCATGCCGGTCAGGAACGCGAACGAGCTGAGGCACAGAAGCAGGAGCGGCTTGTTTCCCTTCAGCGTGGCGAAGCTCTGCCGCAGCGTGACCTTGGGCACGTCGCGCACGACGCGCTCCTTCGCAGTGAATGCGGTGAACAGGTACAGCGCGGTGCCGACCACCACGAAGATCAGCGTCATCGTGGTGAAGAGCAGCTGCAGGTTGTTGCCCGGCACGATCTGCGGGGCGATGAAGACTCCCAGGAACGCGGCGACCAGGGTCGCACCGACCGTGCGGGCGCCGGCCAGCTTCGCGCGTTCACCCGAGTTCGACGTCATCGCCCCCGCCAGCGATCCGTATGGGATGTTCACCAGGCTGTATGCGAGGCCGAGCGCCGCGTACGTCAGGTATGCGTACAGCAGCATCCCGGTCTGGCCGATCTGCGGAATGGAGAACGCCGCAGCGGACAGCAAGAGCAGCGGCACCGAGCCGAACATGATGAACGGACGGAACTTGCCGAACCGCTTGCTGAACGTGCGGTCGACGATGCGGCCGGCGAGAACATCCGAGAAGGCGTCGAAGATGCGCACCACGAGAAGCAGCGTGCCTGCGGCAGCGGCGCTGATCCCGGCCACGTCGGTGTAGTACACGAGCAGGAACATCGTCGCGGTCGTGAACGCGAGATTGTTCGCGGCATCGCCGGCGCCGTAGCCGACGATGTTGAGCCGACTCAGTTTCGAGGCGACAGACGAGTCGGCAGCGGGGGCGCCCGTGTCGGGCACAGTCTGTGTTGTGGTGGTCGCAGTTGTGGTGGTCGCAATGGCCAAGGTGGGCTCCTTCACCCGTGTGGAATGTCAGTGCAGCGACGCCGCTCACGTTTCGGCAACCGGTCGCCATTTGAAGAAGACCACTCTATTGAAACACTGATTCTCACTTTTGGCAAACGATTGCCATCGTTGAATCAGTGTTCACCCGCGTCCATTCGGCCGCGTCGATTCACCCACGTTCTTTCGGCCACGCCCGTTCGGGCACGTCTATTCGGCCGCGATCTGCACGACCCGTGCCACGATGTCCGCTGCAGCGGCGAGTTCCGGATCAATCAGATGCAGCAGCCTCGCTACCGAGTCCGTTGCATCCGCGATCTCCAGTGCCGCCAGCACCTGGTCCTGCTGCGCATCGACCAGCGGCTGCCGACGTGCAAGAGCGATCCACGAGCCGAGCGCACGCATCCCTGCTTCGCCGTCGCGTCCGGCAGCACGTTCGGCAAGAACGATCGGCGCGACGCGCACGCGCAGCTTCGTCGTGGCCTCCATGCCGATCTGGGCGAGCCGGTGCTCGATACGCGCGTTGCCGAACCGCTCGAGCAGCGCGGCGCGATAGTCGTCGAGGCCGAGGCCCTCGGCAGGCAGGTACCGCACAGCCTCGTCCCAGAACTCTCGCACCCATCGCAGGCATGCGGCATCCGAGATCGCCTCGGCGACGGTGTCGTGGCCGCGCAGCGCGCCGGTGTATGCAAGAAGCGAGTGGGCCCCGTTCAGCAGCCACAGCTTGCGCCGCTCGAAGGGTTCGATGTCGTCGACGAAACGGGCACCCGCCGCCTCCCAGCGGGGCCTGCCTGCGGGGAAGTCACCGCACAGTATCCAGTCACGGAAGGGCTCGGTGACGACGGCGGCCGCGTCGATCCAGCCGGTCGCCTCCGCCACCGCGCGCAGATCTTGCGGGGTGGTCTTCGGAGTGATGCGGTCGACCGAGGTGGAGATGAACGACACCTGTTCGGCGATCCACTGCGCGCTTCGCGCGCCGGTGAGTCGAGCGAGGGAGAGGAGTCCCTCGCGCACCAGCGGGCCGTTGTCTGGCATGTTGTCGCAGGGCACGATGGCGATCGGCGCGCCGCCCGAACGGTGCCGGAGTTCGAGCCCGAGCAGAAGCCGACCGAGTGTCGTGGCGGGTCCGCCGGAAAGTGCCAGCGGATCGGAGGTGCCGAGCGCTGCGGTCAGCCAGTTCACGTCGGCGGCCACCGCGGCGTCGTCGGTGTCGACCGTGTGGTCGGCACGCACGCGGTAGCCGGATTCCGTCACCGTGATCGTCACGAGCGCCGTCTGTTCGGCGCTCAACAGCGTCGCGAACCGCACCAGGTCGGCGCCGTCCACCGCTTCGACGAGATCGGTGAGGACTTCGTAGTCGTCTCGCTCCGGCGCCCTCTGCACCAACGTGTACAGACCGCTCTGCGGCGCCAGCTCTTCGGCAGCCGCCGCGGTGCGCCCCGTGAAGGCGACGATCCCCCACTCGTCGGCGTCGGCGGCGTGCGCCGTGAACCAGGCCTGGTGCGACCGGTGGAATGCACCGAGACCGATGTGCACGATGCGCGCGGGCGGCCGCCGCACGGGCCGCGCCGTGCGCTCTTCGAGCGCCTCCGGCGTCAGCGGAACCGCCGTTCGCACACCCACGGTCTCCAGGCTCACAGCTTGAACACCTTCTTGGGCTGATTCACGACCAGATCGACGATCACGCTCTCGGCGCGCTCGATATCGATCCTGCCCTCGCCCACCAGTCGGGCGAGATACGCCGCGTCCAGGCGGCGTGACATGTCGTGTCGCGCCGGGATGGACATGAACGCGCGAGTGTCGTCGACGAATCCGGAGCCCTTGTAGAAGCCGGCCGTCTCCGTGGATGCGGCGCGGAAGCGCTGGACAGCGTCCGGGGCATCGAGGAACCACCACGGTGCACCGATGAACACGCTCGGGTAGAAGCCCGCGAGCGGTGCGATCTCACGCGAGAAGGACGTCTCGTCGACGGTGAACAGCACCAGGTGGAAGCCCGGTGCGTTGCCGAAGCGCTCGAGCAGCGGGCGCAGCGGTTCCACGTAGTCAGTGCGCACGGGGATGTCGTGGCCGGTGTCGGCGCCATAGCGCCGCATCGTCTCGGAATCGTGGTTGCGGAACACGCCGGGATGAACGGTCATGACGAGGCCGTCCTGCACGCTCATCCGTGCCATCTGCAGCAGCATGTGACCACTGAACGCGCGAGCGCCCTCGGCATCGAGAGTTCCTCCGAGCGCCTGTTCGAAGAGCCTGGACGCCTCGGCTCCGTCCAACTCGACGGCAATCGGTTGTGCCACGCCATGGTCGGCAGACACCGCACCGTGTTCGATGAAGTAGCGACGGCGACCCTCCAGTGCGTCGAGGTAGCCGCGGAAGCTGCCTGCACTCGTGCCGTTCCAGCTCGCCAACGCCTGGATCCGTTCGCTCCAGCCGTCGACCAGCGGGTTCACGTAGGCATCGGGGCGAAACGTCGGCACGACGCGGCCGGTGAACGACGGATCCGCGGCGAGCGCATCATGCGCCGACAAGTCGTCCAGCGGATCGTCGGTCGTCGCGAGCACCTCGATTCGGAACTGCTCGAAGAGCGCACGCGGCCGGAACGCAGGGCTGTCGAGCTTCGCCTGGACCGCATCGAACACGCGATCGGCATTGTCGGCATCCGGCTGCTCCGTCAGGCCGAACTGCTCGGCGAACGTGCTCTGCAGCCAGTAGCCGGATGCCGTGCCCGCGTAGAGATGCCAGTTGGCGCTGAAGGTGCGCCAGACCTCACGGGCTGCGGCCGGAGAATCCGAGGAGTCGGAGCTCGGCAGCCCGAGCTGCGACATCGAGATGCCGACCGAATGCAGGACCCTCGTCACATAGTGGTCGTACCGGATGAACAGCTCTGCCGCATCACCGAACGGCTCATCACGCAGGAGCATTCCCGGATCGACGTGACCGTGCGGCGAGATGATCGGAAGTCCGGCCACCGATTCGTAGAGGGCACGGGCGATCCGGCGCCCGTTCGAGTCGGCCGGGAACAGGCGGTCGGGATCGAGTTGCAGCTTCAAGGTCACTCCTTCTTCCCCGCCATGCTATTGCTCTGACAACCGATTGCCAAGTGTTCTCGACAGGACGTGGACACCGCTTTCTGATGCGGATGCCGGCAGGCACGCACGACGAGCAGCGCCAGTTGAAGGCGGCGCTGTCGCCATCAGATCATCGCGGACGTCCGGCCACGAGTGCGCTCACTGCTTCGGTGCGGGTCCCGTGGAATCCCGAACGACAAGGCTCGTCGACAGTGCCGCGGCGCCCTCGCCCTCCGGCCGCTCCCGGCGCTCGACGACATCGAGCACACGCTGCACCGCGTACTCGCCCACGAGGTCGAGCGGCGAGCGGACCGTGGTCAGCGCCGGCGTCGTGAAGTCCGATCCGAAGATGTCGTCGAAACCGATGATGCTCAGTGCACCGGGAACATCCACACCGTTTCGACTTGCCGCCCGGAGCAGACCTATCGCCATCAGGTCGTTGTAGGCGAGCACCGCGGTGACGCCCGATGCCGCCACCCTGGGGAACGCACTCTGCCCGCCCTCGATGGTCGGCGAGCTCGGACCGATCTCCACAATGGTCATGCCGCGCGCGACAGCCTTCTCGATGAGGAGCTGCCAGCGAGCCCTGCTCATCCAGGACCGCGACGGACCGGAAAGGTAGGAGAGCGCTTTGTGCCCAAGCCCGGCCAGATGCTCGAGCGCCTCGTCGATGCCTGTTGCGAGGTCGGGAACGATGTCCTCGACCCCGGTGACCATGCGGTTGATGACGACGACCGGCTTCGTCTCGGCCAGTGCGCGGATCTGTTCGTCGCCGAGACGTGTCGCACCGAGCACGATGCCGTCGACCGAAGGGGCGACACGCTCCGTGGCTGCGGCCTCGCGTTCGCCCGACTCCTGCGACTCGGCGAGCAGGAGCGTGTATCCGGCGCTCGCCGCCGCACGCTCTGCACCTCGCACCACATCGAAGAACACCGGGTTCGTGATGTCGGCGAGGATGAGGCCGAGCGTCTGCGTGCGCCCGGTCGGCAGGGCCCTGGCCATCGGATTGACCCGGTAGCCCAGCTCTCGCGCCGCATCCTGGATGCGCTTCTCGGTCTTCTCGTTCAGTCGCCCCGGCTTGCTCAGTGCTCGCGACACCGTTGAGGGGTTCACACCCGCGAGCTGGGCGATGTCATAGATCGTGGGCGCCGGCCGCGGAGCGTGCGGCCTTGTGGCCTGCGCGGCCCGCACTGCGTCACCGGTGTCGCTCATCGTGTCTCCATTCGTGTGCACCTTCGGGTCACGCCCGCAGGCACCTGCCGCCGCGCAACCAACATTACGAGCAACGGCTGCGCATCCTCCGCACCTGCCTGCAGCGGTTCGAGCGGGCGCGCCGGTGTCTCCCACGGATGCGGGAGCGTCGCTTCTCGCGCGCCGTTGCCCGCCACGCCTCAGGACCGCTCGTCGAACTTGCCTTCCTCGCGGATGCGCAGGTTGAGAAGGTCGAGGTACTCGTCCTCGTCGAAGTCGAGCGACACCTCACGCCCGGTCCAGCTGGAAAGGTGGATCGCATTCGCCAGCCGAACCCCGTTGATGCCGTCTGCACCCGGTGCGATCAGCGGTGTGCCGTCGAGGATGTTCGCGGCGAAGTTCTCGAGCACACCGGCATGCTGGCCGCCCCACACAGAGTCGAACTCGATGACTTCCTGCGAGTACATCGCGGATGTGTCAGCCTGCCCCATGAACAGCTTCCTCACGTCGTCCATGCCGAGGCTCTCGCTGAGCTCGCGCTCGGGCCTGGTCAACCGCGTGACCGTGGCCGTCTTGCTGTTCTCCACGACGATCTTGCCCTTGTCGCCGAGGATCTCCAGCCGATCGGTGCCCACCAGGTCGTGGGTCGCCGTGACGAACACACCGGTCGCGCCGCCGCCGTAGTCGACGACCGCCGTCACCTCGTCTTCGACGGCGATGTCGCGGCGGAACCCATACGCGACTTTCGAGTACACCGACTTCGGCACACCGCACAGCCACTGCCACAGATCGAGTTGGTGGGGCGCCTGGTTGACCAGAACGCCGCCCCCCTCACCGCCCCAGGTGGCCCGCCACTCGCTCTGCTCGTAGTAGCCCTGCGGACGCCACCACGTGGTGATGATCCAGTTCGAACGACGGATCGCGCCGATCTCTCCGGCGTCGAGAATCTCCTTCAGACGTCGGTACAGCGGGTTGTTGCGCTGGTTGAACATGATCGCGAAGGTCAGTTCCGGTTTCGCCTGCGCGAACGCGAGCAACTCCTTCACCTGCTTCGTATAGACGCCCGCCGGCTTCTCGACCAGCGCGTGGACGCCCCGGCTCAGCGCGGCGATCCCCATCTCGGGATGCAGGTAGTGCGGCACGGTGGTCACCACGGCATCCACGTCGCCGCGCTCGAGCAGCGCGATGTAGTCGTCGTAGAACGGGACCTCCGGATACTTCTTCCTCGCCTCGTCCTTCTTCACCGGGTCGATGTCGGCGATCGCTCCGATCGTCATGTTCGGCACCAGCCCCTCGGCGATGAACTTCGCGTACATCCCGCCCTGCGTACCCAGCCCGATGATCCCGAGCCGCACCTTGTCTGTCATATCGTTCGTTTCCTTCTCTCGTGTCGTACCGGGGTCGCCTCGTCGGCGCTGCGTGGGCATCCGCTCTCAGGCCGCGACTCCGGCCGTCTCGTGCAGTTCCCGCTGCTCCTCCAGGAGGCGCCGCCTCTGCTCGCGGCGTGCTTCTTGCCGGCCCGTGGGTGCCTGTCAGCCCCGAGCCACGGGGGCCGACGAGCGGCCGGGGTACGCCTGGTCGTACACGCTCTGGATGATCCGCAGCGTCTTTCGCGCCTCGCGGGGCGAGATCCAGAACGGCTCCGGTCGCGACAGCGACTCGTAGAAGTCGTGGATGAGCAGCGCGTGCGAAGATCCCCAGTACGCACGCTCCCCCGTCGCGGTCCGCTCCTCGCGCACGGTCTCGACTGCACCGTCGGCGAACGTGGCCACCAGGTCGCCTCGCAAGCTCAGCGCACCGTTCTCCGCGATGACATCCACGGTCACGGGCTGGTTCACCACGTTGCTCAGAGTCGCGTAGAACGTGCTTCGTGCACCGCCGGCGTGCTCGAGCACCAGATCGGCGGTGTCTTCCACCTCGATCGTGCCGCCCAGGGTTCGCGTCGCCGCGCCGCCGGTGACCCGTTCCACGTCGCCCGCCAGCCATTGCAGCAGATCGAGTGTGTGGATGGCTTGATTCATCAGCAGCCCTCCACCGCCGTGCGCCCAGGTTCCTCGCCACGGTCGGTCTTCGTAGTACTCCGGGGTGCGGTGCCAGACGACGGTCGCCGACGCGCCGACCACCCGCCCGAGGCGACCGGAGTCGATCAGCTCCTTCGCCGCGCGCACCGGCAGGTTGTACCGGTTCTGGAAGCAGATGCCGATCTTCGCGCCGGACGCCTCGGCGGCGGCCACGAGCGCATCCCCGGCCTCACGCGTGTGCGCGAGGGGCTTCTCGAGAATGACGTTGACTCCGGCGGCGAGCGCCGCGATGGCGATGGATGCGTGCTGGTCGTGCGGGGTGGCGATGTGCACGACGTCGGGGTGTAGGCGCTCGAACAGCTCGTCGTGCGTCTCGAGACCGGGAACACCGTGACGTGAGGATGCCGCGGTGCGGCGGACAGCATCCGTGTCGCAGACGGCCACGAGCTCGGCCAGTGGATCGTTCGCAATCGCGTCGAAGTGCACGCTCGAGACGTCACCGCACCCGATGACCGCGACACGCAGCAGGTCGCTCATTTGGTGCCCACCCCGATGTCGCGAAGCAGTCCGTCGAACGCCCTGGCCGCGACGCCGAACGCTTCGGGACCGGAGAATCCGCCGAGTTCGAACGCCTCGTCGAGGTGCGGCTCCAGCGATGCGAAGCCCGTGTAGCCATCGTCGCGCAGCGCGGTGAGCGTCTGGATGAGTTCGCCGTCGCCCTCACCGGCCGGCACGACCGCACCGGTGGCCGCGACGGCATCCTTAACCTGCAGGTAGTCGAGGTAGGGCCGCAGCATCGCGTACCCGTCGGTGAAGGGCTTGACGCCCACCTGCACGAAGTTCGCGTTGTCCCACGCCAGCCTGAGTGCAGGTGACCCTACCGATTCGACGATGTCGAGCACTCGCGACGGCACATCGCCGTAGATCGCCTTCTCGTTCTCGTGCAGCAGGGTGACACCGGCCCTCTCGGCTTCGACCGCCAGTGCTCGCATCCGCAGCAGTACGTCATCACGAATGCTCTCAACGGGAACGCCCTCACCCCGGAAGAACGAGAAGATGCGGATGTTGACGGTCTCGAGGGCGTGCGCGACGCGGATCACTGCACGCAGCCGCGCCACCTCATGCTCGGGGTCGAGCGCGACGTCGACCTTGCCGATCGGCGACGCCACCGCCGAGACCGCCATGCCGCTGGACTTCACGATCCCCGCCAAGTCGGCCAGTTGGTCGTCGCTGAGATCGACGACGTTGACGCCCCATGCACTGCGCACCTCGATGTGGCGGGCGCCGAGCGCCTTGAGCACAGCGATCTGGATGCGCGGGTCAGGGTCGATCTCGTCGCCGAACCCGGAAAGGGTCCAACTGGTGTCCTGCGGTGCCACAGGGCCTCCTTCGTCGCGTCGTCACCGGTCTCGCCTCCGTGTGCGCCGAGCATCCTGATCTGTTGAACCGGATGCAGACAGGAGCACCTGCTGCCCCGAAGGAGCGTGCGCGAAAGGCACCGCCTACGCTACGCCGCATCCGTCGGTTTTGGCAATCGGTTGCATGCATGAACGCGGAACGAAGCCCGGTTCGTCGGCGACCTGAAGAACAGTCCCGGGAAGAAGGCGCCTCACACATGGTCGATCTCACCGCGCAGCCGAATCGACGAGGTCCACGTTGGCGGAATCCACTACATGGGTGCACCGTCTGCGCGCGTGCAGGAGCACCTCCGCTATTCGCAGCAGCGGTCGAAGATCCCTCTGCTGGTGGCAGCCAACCCGCAGATGGGCGGCTTCGGCGGCTGCAGCCGGTCGTACATCGGCGGGTCGGCGGTCAGCGATCGATCGGGGCCCGTCGCGTCGGGCGGTAGGCGGTCCACTCCGCATCGATGCGCATGACCCGCGGGTCGCCGGTGTCGTACGCGGGCCAGTCGGGGATGCCCTCATGGCCCGGGTTTCCGGTGCGCGCGAACGCCGCCCACGCGAGCGCCATCGCGCGGGAGGTGGCGTGCCTGCTCGGCGCTTCTCCCGCGAACACCGATCGATCGACGTTCGCGAAGGCGAACGGCAGGTCGAGGCTGTGGCACGCGCCGAGCAGGCCGTCGAGCACGTCCGTCTGGTGCGCGAACTCGTAGCAGTACACGGCAGACGACTGCCGGGCTTTCGCGTCGGCCATCGCCAGCGCCGGAGCGCGGAACGTGCGCCCTGCCACAACGCGGGCATAGCGGAGCCGAGCAGGCTCAGACGGGTGCTGCGCGGTGGCAGCGGTGAAGGCATCCTCACCTGACGCACCGAAGTTCGCGACCGCGAGGTCTCGGGCACGCCCCTCGGTGAGAGTCGCGAAGTCGGGGTGACCCGCCATCAGCAGTGCCGGGTCGTGGCTCGCCCAGCCGATCAGCATCGGCACGTCGGCCACCGCGGCGCCGCCCGCAGACGGGAACGGATGCTCCGGCAGGTGCCGGCCGTCGATCGTCGGCCCCCACATCGGCAGCTGTGCTCCCGTCGACGCCGACCCATCAGCGGGCACGGCCATGCCGAAGCCGCCACCGAGCGACGGGCCGAGAGATGCCTGCACGTCGAGCAGCGCCCGCAGCGGCAGCTCGAGAAGCCTCTCGGGATGCGCACGGTCGACATCGAGCCGATCGAGAACCGCTCTGAGGACTCGCTCGGCGTCGTGCGGCTTCGTGAACTCGAGCATCGGCCCGCTCATGTTGATGGCCCGATGCGCGAGGCCCCGGGCCGCCGGCATCACGAGCATGCTGTTCACCTTGCCGCCGCCGCCGGGCTGGCCGAAGATCGTTACGTTGCCTGGGTCGCCGCCGAACCCCGCGACGTTGTCCCGCACCCACGTGAGCGCGGCCACCAGGTCGAGCACACCGGCGTTCGCCGCCCCGTCGAAGCGGTCGGCATCGATCAGGTCGAGCGGCAGGAAGCCGGTGATGCCCAGCCGGGCATTCACCGTGATCACGACCACGTCGCCGAGTGCCGCGAGCCGGTCGCCGTGGTAGAGCGCCGACCCGGCGGAGCCGTGCTGGAACCCTCCGCCGTGGAACCACACCATGACCGGCCGCTTTCCGGCGCGGCCGGGGGTCCAGACGTTCAGGTTCAGGCAGTCCTCGCTCATGCGGGCTCCGTCGAGCGGATGCCCGCCCTTCACATACATGAGCTCCTGCACATCCTGCGCAGCTGCGTGCGACCCGAGCCTGGTGTCCACCTGCGGGGGTGCATCGCCGAACGCGAGCGCCTCACGCACGCCTGTCCAGGGGGCCGCCGGCCGCGGCGGGACGAAGCGGCTGGAACCCGCGGTCGTCGCGCCGTAGGGAATGCCCAGAAAAGACTCGACGCCGTGGAACCGGATGCCGCGCAGACGGCCGGCCGCGGTGTCGACCTCGACGAAGGAGTTCTCGGCGGTCATTTGCGCGGTCATTTGCCCTCCCCGTCGATCGTCGTGAGCGCGAGCTTGTTCGTCTCGCGTCCGAGCAGTGAGCTGGCAGCGGCGATGAGCATGCAGACGGCCGCGAAGGTCGCGACAGGCAGCCACCCGTGCACCCCGAGCGCCTGCTCGATGGCGGGGGCGAAACCGGCGACGATGAACCCGAGCTGCGTGCCGATGGCGACGCCGGTGTAGCGAACACGGGTCGGGAACATCTCGGTGTACATCGATGCACCGACGGCGTTCGCCGCTGCCGAGACGAGCCCGATGACGCACAGGGCCACGATCATGAGCGCGACGTTTCCGCCCGCGATCATCCAGAAGACCGGGAACCAGAGTGCCGCCGCCACGACCATCGACCCGGCGAACACCGGACGCCGGCCGATGCGGTCGGAAAGCGACGCCCACAGCGGTTGCGCGATCAGGCCAACGACGCCGGAGATGATCGAGGCGATCAGAACGAAGCCGGCCGCGATGTGCACGGTCTTCGTGGCATAACCCAGCAGGTACACGCTGACGGTGCTGCCGGCCACGGCGAGCAGGCTGCAGCCGATGACGCGCAGAACGCTGCGCCAGTGGTACCGGAACACGTCGACGAGCGGCACCTTCGCCTCGAGCCTGAGCGCTTTCGTCTCCAGGAAGGCGTGCGTCTCCTCGACCGAGCGGCGGATGAACAACGCGATGAGCATGAGCGGGCCCGCGATCAGGAACGGCACGCGCCAGCCCCAGGCGAGCAGAACGTCACCGGGCATCGACGCAAAGATCAGGAACAGCACGGAGGCGAGCAGGGTTCCGAGCGAGGTGCCCTGCATGGTCCAGCTGGTGTAGAGTGCCCGGCGTCCTGACGGTGCGTGCTCGAGCGTGAGCGAGTTCGAACCGCCCTGTTCGCCTCCCGCCGAGAGGCCCTGCAGCAGGCGGAGCGCGACGAGGATGATCGGCGCGGCAATCCCGATCGCCGCGTACGACGGGATCAGGCCGACCGCGAACGTCGCGATTCCCATGAGGTTGAGCGTGATCATCAGGGTGCGCTTGCGGCCGATCTTGTCGCCGAGGCCGCCGAACACGATCGCGCCGATCGGGCGTGCGACATAGGCGACCCCGAACGTGGCGAACGAGGCGAGCTGGCCGCCCACCACCCCGAGCCCTGCGAAGAACACGGGGCCGAGCACGAGTGCGGACGCGGTGGCGAAGAGCGTGAAGTCGTAGTACTCGACGGTGCTGCCGAAGAGTGCGCTGAGCGCGGCACGCTTGGCCATCCGGGATCCCGGCTGCGAAGAGCGCGCTGATGCGGCCTCGCTCTCAGTGGCTTGGGTCACGATGTTCTCCTTCGAAGACGTTACGGCAGGGCGATCGCTTTTCGGCAACCGCTTGCCACTCGGAGCTATCGTGCGACTTCCGCCCCCTGCCTGTCCAATGGAGATTCTTTGTGGGCCGATAAGCAGCGGTTATCAACCGGGCCTACTCGTTCCCCTCGGTTCACTCGATCTCGCGGAAGTGCTCGTCGATCACGTCGAGCACGATCCGCGGTGCTCCGACCACGTGCTCTCGCTGCCAGGCGACGATAGTGACCAGGCGGCAATCGACATCCGTCAGCGGCCGGATCGCGAGCATCTCCGACTCGGGCGCCACCAGACGGCGGGGCAGTAGCGTCACCCCGACCCCGGCGGCCACCAGCGCGAGCACGGTCTGCATGTCGGATGCCTCCTGCACGATGCGCGGGCCGAACCCCGCCTTGAGACACGCCTCGTGCGCCACATCGCGCAGACGCAGGCCGGCACGGGCATCCACCATCACGAACGGAGCATCTGCGAACTCCGCCAGCCGTGCGTCAGCCGCCGTCGAGCGCGGATCGTCGCGGGCGAACACGAGAGCGAGCGGATCCGACGTCAGCGTGCGCGAGTCGATTCCTCTCGCGGTGCGACCGGCGGCCGTGAAGCCGATGTCGAGCTCGTCCGCGGCTAGCCGATCGATGACACCGTCGCTGGTGAGCCCCGAGGCGAAGGAGAGATCGATGCCCGGCGCTCGCTCGCGCACCCCGCGTGCCAGCGTCGACACGGTCGGTGCCGACAGCGCACCCGCAAACCCGACGCGTACGAGCCCGACGTCGGAACCAACCGCATTCCGCGCAACACGCACGGCACGCTCGGCAGCATCGAGCGTTCGACGGCATTCGGGCAGGAACGCCGCCCCGGGCGCTGTGAGCCGTAGACCGCGGGAGGTGCGTTCGAACAACGGAAAGCCGAGTTCGCGCTCCAGCTGCATGATCCGCTGGCTCACCGCCGGCTGAGTCATGTGCAGCGCGAGCGCGGCCCGCGAATAGTTGAGCTCATCGGCGACGGCGACGAAGGTGCTCATGAGCCGCAGTTCCATATCGCGACGCTATGCCATCCCGGCCAAAGCCGGCCTGGCCTCAGAACAGGTCGCTGAACCCGAGTGCGACGAGGTTGTCGTGCGAGGTGCGCAGGCAGTCCAGCGGCGTGCGCCCGTACTGGTCGTCCTGCTCGACCAGCAGATACCTCGCACCGATCTCCTGACTGACAGGAATGATCTCAGAGAAGTCGAGGTTGCCTTCTCCCACCTCGGCGAACTGCACGACACCGGTGAAGGCGTTCATGAAACCCTGGAAGTCGCCGGACTCGAGCAGAGCGAACGCCTCCTCGGAGAGCTTCCCGATCCGATAATCCTTCAGATGCACCATCGCCACGCGCTCGCCATACTTGCGAAGCGTCTTCACCGGGTCCAGGCCGCCCCGATGCACCCAGTGCACGTCGACTTCGAGGCCCATGTTCGGTGCGCGGTCCGCGATGATGTCGAGCAGGAACCTGCCGTCGTACTTGGTGAACTCGATGTGGTGGTTGTGGTAGTAGAGCCGGATGCCGCGCTCGGCGAGTCGGAGCGCCATCTCATCGCTGCGATCGCAGAAGTCGAGAACGGTATCGAGGGAGCGCATGGCGTCGAAGGGCAGCATCCCGATTCTGAGCATCGAGCAGCCGAGCGCCTCGGCATCACCGACGATCTTGTCGAAGTCATCGGTCAACGACTCGCCGCCGCGCCCGGGCATCGAACTGAGGGATGCCGAGAGCGCCCCGATCGTCAGCTCGAGCCCATCCTTCGCCCTGCCGAGTTCAGCGACATTGTTCGGCGTCATGGGGATCTGCGAGACCTCCACCGCGCGATAGCCGATGTCGCGCACCGCCTCCATGACCGGGAAGACACCGTCACGCGCGATGTCATCTCTCAGCATCATCGCCTGTACACCGATCTGGGCCACTCGATTCCTCCTCGACGCTCGACTTCTGCAACTGGCAATCGCTTGCCGCGCTTATGTTACCCCAACTCTCACGAACATGACCGCCGTTCGGAACAGAAGTTCACGAGGTCTGATCACGGGGGGGGCAACCGATTGCATTGGTCCCGTGGGATGACCTCCGCATCCTTGAGCGTTCGGCGCCCCGAGGATGTCACGGACGACTGCCGTTGCGCGTTCCGGCGGAAGGCGTATGGCTCACTCGTCGAGCGTCAGCGTGACCTCGAGAACTTCGACGGAAACGTCCCCGGTCACGCCGAACCGCTCGGGCACGGCGGCCACGATCGGCCCCGTGGCGTAGTCCCGTGCCTCTCGCTCGGACTCGAACAGGTACACGCCACCGACGATGCCGTCCTCATGGTTCTGCACGTAATACTTCTGCCGCAGGCCGGGTAGCGCCCGGAACTTCGGGAGGCTCTCTCGCGAAAGCCTGAGCAAGTCGTCGTCGGAGAGCTGCGAGCGGAACCGCATCGAGACGATCCACATCCTTAGTGCTCCCCGGTCTCGCGCAGATAGTGCTTGACCGCCTGGAAGCCATGCGCGACGGCGCCCCCGGCCCGCAGCGCGGCAGCGATGAAGACGGTCTCGGAGATCTCGGCCTCCGTGGCGCCCTCCGCGGCGGCAGCCTTCGTGTGCGCCTCGATGCAGTACACGCACTGCGTCGTCAGGGCCACAGCCAGCGCCATGAGTTCGGTGTACTTGCGCGGGATGGCCATGTCGTCACGCCGGAGCGCCGCATCGTCGAACGCCGTGAGCGCTGTGAACGCGTCTGGCGCGCCTCGGCGCAGCTGTCGGGCGAACTGCTTGTCGCGCGGGTCGTGGTAGTGCTCGGCGTATGCCTCACTCATCTGACATCCCTTTCTTCTTGACGCCCATGCCGGGCCGTTCTCACTTGTCGAGTCGCTCGTGCCGCACCCGTCACTCGCCGTCCCTCCTCAGGGTCGGAATCTCGCCGTCCTCGCCGAAGCCGACCTTGGGCAGCGCCATGGCATCCATGCTGATCGCCTCGCGCTCCGCGCCGACCACGCCGTCGATGGTGCGAGTACTGCCACTGAGTGTCTCGCCACGAGCGAGCCGGTCCAGTTGCACGCTCGTCGCGTGCCGGTACCGCAAGGCGAAGACAACGATTCCGAGCGCCACCCACACTCCCAGTGCGACCCAGACCAGGGCCGTGACACCTTCGGTGAGCAGGTAGAACTGATACGCGCACACTGCGATGCCCACGATCGTGAACGCCCAGTGGAGCCAGAGCGGAAGCTTGAACGGCGACAGCGCGTACCGTTCGGGGACGACGTATCGCATGCGGATCGAGGCGAGCAGCAGGATGACGAACGTTACCTGCCCGATGAGGCTGCCGACGCTTCCGATCACACTGATGTCGATGTGGGCGATGGCGGGGACGATGCCGATCACGAACATGATGCACAGCAACCAGTGCGGTGTACCGAAGCGTTTGTTCACCGCACCGACCTTCTTCGGGAACCAGCCGTCATCCACAGCGGCCAGCGCACTCTTCGACCCCCAGAGCATCTGAGCGTTCATCGTGCCGATCACGGCGACGACCGCACCGCCGAGAATGAAGAAGTACCACATCCACGGCGGCATGAACGTCTTCGCGACGACCGAGAGCGGTTCACCGGCGACCTTCGCGATCGGCAGGATGCCCGCAGCCGGCAGCGCAATGAGCACATACATGACGCCGGCGAAGATGGTGCCCCCGATCACCGCGGTCGGGATGGTGCGTCCCGGCTTCTTCATCTCGCGGCCGAGTTCGGCCACCACCGTTCCGCCGCCGGTGGCGAACGTGAGCAGAGCGGCTGCCTGCAGCAGCTTGAGCGTGCCGTTCGGGATCACCGGCGGATACGCACCCCAGTGCACGTGCAGCAGCCCGAGCACGATGAAGCATCCGAACGCGACCAGCATGATGCCGGCGAGAACGATGCCGATCCGCGCCGAGAACGATGCCCCCATCAGGTTCGCGACGAAGAATATCGAGATCAGTGTCACGCACACCACGGTTGGATCGAACCAGTGGTTGAGGCTGTTCAGGTAGCTACCGGCCGCAAGTCCGTAGAGGCTCAGGCTCGCCATCTGGATGATGAAGAACCACAGATTGACGAAGCCGATGATCGGATGCACGAGCTTGGTCGCATACGTGTAGGTGCCGCCGACGACGGGCATCGAAGCACCGAGCGTCGCGATCGGCACGGAGATGATCAGGATCGCGATGGCCGCGACGACGAACGCGATAGGCACGCCGCCGCCGGTCATCGCGATCGCCACTCCGGTCAGGGAGACGACCCCGCCGCCGACGATCTGGTGGAACGAGATTCCCAGCGCCTGCGGCGTGGTGATGGTTCTCTTCAGGTTCTCCTGGTTCAGCGTGCCTGCTGAGTTCAGCGCGCCGGCTGAGGGGGCATCCATGTCACTCTCCGTTCGATTCATGCCCGCGACTCTGCGGGCGGGAGATATTGACCCGGAGTCAACATCTCATCGAGTCCTTCAACATCTTGTGCAATCTCCACACATTGTGCACCGTTTGTCAATGGCTTGTTGATCTAGTCCACGGTTCGTTGACTTCGTCGAGATTTTGACCCATGCTCGTGATGGCACCACTCACCGCGGCCCGATGACGGCCGGTCACCGGACAGAAAGAGATCGACTATGGCGGAGAAGCGTTCACGGCCGGAACCCGCGGGCGGCATCCTCGATCAGGGGATTCGTCCGACGGTCGACGGCGAACGGCTCATCGCCGTGTTCTCGGCGTTGGTGGAACCGCTGGGTCGGTCGCTTCCACCGTCGACGGAGGTGGTGCTGCACGACCTCAGCAAGTTGCCGAACTCGATCGTTGCGATCCATGGCGACGTGACGGGCCGTCGCGTCGGCGACCCGGCGACCGACCTGTTGCTGAAGAAGCTGCACGAGCTCTCCGAAGACCACATCGTGGGCTACGAGACGCACCTGTCCGACGGACGGCGTCTCCGCTCCTCGACCATGATCATCCGCGATGTCACCGGACAACCGGTCGCCGCACTCTGCCTCAACTCCGACCTGTCGGTGTGGGAGTCGGTGCAAGACATCGCGACCTCGATGCTCGACCTCACGGGCATGCGCAAGCCGGCCCAGCAGGAGGGCGAGCCGCACGTCGTGCCGGCCCAGGCATCCGACGAGGCGGATCCCGAGGTGTTCGTCACCGATGTCGACCAGCTCGCCTCGCACCTCATCCGGCAAGCCGTCTCGAACGTGGATGTGCCGGTCGAACTGATGCAGAAGCGGCACAAGGTGGCCGTGGTGCGCGACCTCAAGGACCGCGGCATGTTCCACCTGCGCGACGCGATCGACATGATCGCGACGACGCTCGGAGTCACCCGGTTCACCATCTACAACTATTTGAACGAGATCGCCGACGAGGATGCCGACGTCGACGACGAACCCCTGCAGATCGGAAAGGAAGGCTGATGACCAGCGCACACGAATTCGACTCCATAGGGATGGACCGGCTGCGTGAGATCGGCGGCCTGAAGTGGACGATGTTCCCCGGCAAGATCGGTGCATTCGTCGCCGAGATGGATTTCGGCTGCGCACCGGCGATCGCGAAGGCGCTGCACGAGACTGTGGACGACGGCTTCTTCGGGTACCTTCCGCCGGCTGTCTCCGAGGCGATGTCGGAGGCCTGCGCGGCATGGCAGCAGTCGCGCTACGGGTGGGACGTGCCCGCCGCGCGCGTGCATCCGCTCCCCGACGTCATCAAGGGCCTCGAGGTGGCCATCGAGCACTTCTCCGCTCCCGGGTCGAAGATCGTGCTGCCGACTCCCGCCTACATGCCGTTCCTGTCGGTGCCGCCGACGCTCGGGCGCGAGATCATCCAAGTGCCGATGCTCGTGCGCGAGGGACGGTATGAGTTCGACCTTGCCGGGATCGACCGGGCGTTCCACGACGGCGGCGGACTGCTCATCCTCTGCAACCCGTACAACCCGGTCGGCCGCGTCTTCACGCGCGAGGAACTGGTCGCGGTGAGCGAGATCGTCGAGCGCAACGGGGCACGCGTGTTCTCCGACGAGATCCACGCCCCGCTGGTGTACCCAGGCGGCGAGCACGTGCCGTACGCGAGCGTGTCGGAGGTTGCGGCATCCCACACCATCACGTCGACCAGCGCCTCCAAGGCGTGGAATCTGCCAGGGCTGAAGTGCGCGCAGATCATCATCAGCAACGACGCCGACGCCGAGGTCTGGGAGAGCGTCGGATTCATGGCCGGCCACGGCGCGAGCAACCCCGGCGTGATCGCCAACACAGCCGCCTACACCGCGGGCGGTTCCTGGCTCGCCGACACCGTCGACTACCTCGACGGCAACCGCCGACTGCTCGGCCACCTTCTGGCCGAGCACCTGCCCGAGATCGGCTACACGCCGCCGGAGGGCACGTATATCGCCTGGTTGGATGCCCGTGCTCTCGAACTCGAGGTGCCTCCGGCTGACTTCTTCCGCGAGCGAGCCGGCGTCGCGATGACCGATGGATCGGCGTGCGGCGACGCAGGGGTCGGGTTCATGCGGTTCGTCTTCGCCACTCCCCGGCCGATCATCGAACAGGCCGTCAGGCAGATGGCCCACGCCGTGAAGCGCCGGTGACCGTGCCAGACGCCGGATCAGGCTCGGTGACGACCGCACCGGCCACCCGAGGCGATACCGGCGTCGCGAACCGGGTGCGCCTCGTCGTCGCTCAGCTGCTCTGCGGGGTCGGCATCGCGTCGGGCGTGGCCGTCGGAGGCGTGCTCGCCGAGAAGCTCTCCGGCGTCATGGGTGTGGCCGGATTCGCGCAGACGGCGAGCATCATCGGCGCCGGGCTGATGGCGATTCCGCTGGCCCGACTCGCAGTGCGCCACGGACGGCGATGGTCTCTCACCGTCGGGTTCACGACGGCGGGAGTCGGTGCCGTCCTCATCCTGATCGCCGCAACGACCGGGCAATTCTGGCTCTACCTGATCGCGATGGTGCTCTTCGGTTCAGGCACCGCCACGAACCTGCAGTCCCGCTACGCCGCGATGGAGTTCTCCCGGCCGGGCGCCGAGGCGCGCTCGATGTCGATCGTGCTCTGGGCGACGACCGTCGGCTCCATCGCCGGCCCGAATCTCTCCGCACCCGGCGCGAACCTGGGCAAGGCGCTCGGGCTCGTCCCGCTCAGCGGTCCATACCTGTTCTCGCTCGCCGGCTTCGTGCTGGCGGCGATCGTGACCTTGGGCATCCGTCCGATCGCGGGGCACGCACCCGGCAACGACCCCACTCCAGCTGGAGAGGCGCCGGTCGGTGCGTTCGCTGCACTCCGAATGGCACTGCGTGCACCTCGAGCGGTGTTCGCGATCGCGAGCATCGTCACCGGCCAGATGATGATGGCCGCCGTCATGGTGATGACGCCGGTGAGCATGAACAACGACGGGATGTCGCTGGAACTGGTCGGCATCGTCATCAGCGTGCACATCGTCGGCATGTACGCAGCGAGCCCTGTGTTCGGATGGCTGACCGACAAGACGAGCGCGCAGACGGTGGCATGGATCGGTGCCGCCCTGTTCGTCGCCTCGTTCACCCTCGGGGCGTGGGACGGGGCCGGCCACTCCGCGATGCCGCGGCTGATGGCGGCCCTCTTCTTGCTCGGCCTCGGCTGGTCGGCGTGCCTGATCGGCGGGTCGGCGATGCTCGTCGAGTCGGTGCCCGCGCACATCCGTGTTCCCCTTCAGGGCGGGGTGGATGCCTCGATGAACTTCGGCGCCGCAGCGCTCGGCGCTCTCGCTGGGCCTGTGCTCGCCCTCGGCGGCTTCTTCGCGGTCAACGTGATGGCCGCCTGCGTGCTCGCGGTGCTCGTGTGGGCCGGCGTGCGCGCTCGTGTGCGCGGCGCCGTGCGACGGGATACCGCCGGAGCGTGACGACCGGCTTCCGTCGACATGACATCCGCCCGAAAACATGCCCAACCGGCATGGTCTCGGCGGGAGAGCGCGATCTGTCATGTTGGCGGGTCCGGCCAGCACGCGCAGCCGCAGCCGCGGCCGTCGACAGGCGTCAGAACAGGGGCCAGGGCGTGGCGGGCATCCAGCCGCTGGGGGCGGGGAATCGGCCGACGGCGAGCATCCGGTCGCACCGATCGGCGAACGCCTCGAGCTCGGCAGCGGACAGCAGAGTTGCCAGCTCCCCACCCAGTTCATGGCGGAGGGATGCGCGCACTCGCGCCACTCCCTCGGTCTCCTCGGCGGCGAGCGGCTCGCCCACCCACCCCCAGAGCACCGTGCGCAGCTTGGGGTCGGCATGGAATGTGAGGCCGTGGTCGACGCCGAAGCGGTGGCCGCCGGGCATGGCCAGCAGGTGCCCGCCCTTGCGGTCCGCATTGTTGACGAGGGCGTCGAAGATGGCCATGCGCCGCAGTGCCGGCGAGTCCTCGTGCGCGAGCGCGATCGGTCGGTCGTCTTCGTCGGCGCCCTCGAAGACACGACACCATCCGTACGGAACGCCCGCCGAAGGCACCACATCGACCGCGGACTGGGACGTGTCGACCTGCTGCCAGAGCTGCAGCATGCCCTCGCCGAGCGGCCCGTCGCCGATCCAGGTGGGCGGAACGAGATTCCAGCCGAGGTGCTCCGACACGAGGTAGGCGGCGAACTCGCGGTCGGCGAGGTCGCCGTCGGGAAAGTCCCATAGCGGCGTTTCACCCTCACGCGGCTTGTAGACAACGGGCACATCGTCGATCGAGGCGAGGAACGTGTCGTTCGACGCGGCAGGGATGCGCGCGACCAGTTCGACCGCGCCACTCAGCCCCGGCACGCGATCCTCGTCGGCCCGGCATCCGCCCGCACGCTCCTGAGTCACGAGACCCCGGCTCCGCCGCCCACGGGGTCGGTTTCGGCGAGGCCGTCACGCAGCCAAGCCAGGTCGCCGGCATCCGTGTTCGTGCCGATCACGCGCGGATTGCCCGCGCCATAGTGCACGATCGAGACGGATGCTGGCCCGACACTGATGCGCTGGAAGTGGTCGAGGTGCATGCCGAAGGCATCCGCCAGTACCGACTTGATGACGTCTCCGTGGCTCACCGCCGCCCACACCGCCTTGGGGCCGTGCTCCGCCGTGATCGCGGCATCCCTACGTCGAACCGCCGCCACCGCCCGCGCCTGCATCGCCACCATGGACTCCCCGCCCGGGAAGACGACGGATGCCGGCCTCGTCTGCACTTGCGCCCACAGCTTCTCGCGCGCCAGCTCCGCCAGCCGCCTGCCTTGCCACTGTCCGTAGTCGCACTCGGTGAGCCCTTGCTCGATCGACAGCGGAGGCGATCCGTGCTGCGAGGCCAGAACGATGCCGGAGGTCTCGCGGCACCGCTCGAGCGGGCTGGACACGATGGCGGCCAGCGGTACGTCCGCGAGCCGCTGTGCGGTGCGTTCGGCCTGCGCGCGGCCCACGTCGTCGAGCGAGACGCCGCCGGCACGTCCGACGAGAATTCCCGCAGCATTGGCCGCGGTGCGTCCGTGACGCACGAGCATCACCGTGGCCATGCTTCGAGCGTATAGGCGATTCAGGGGAGTGCGGCGGGAGTTCGCCCGCGCCGCTCTCCCGATCGAGCCGACGAGCCGAGCGGCCGCGATAGGGCGTGCGCGCGAGGTCGGTTGGTCCCGCGGCATCAGCGCACGATCAGCACCGGGCAGTTCGCGTGGGACGCGCACTCCGAGCTCACGGAGCCCAGCAGCAGCCCGGCGAACCCGCCGCGTCCGCGGGATCCGAGCACGAGCATCTCAGCACCCTTGCTCCGTTCGATGAGCACCTGAGCCGGATGCCCGTGCTGCACGACTGTCGTCAAGAGCGCCGGGCGGTCGCTTCCGTAGGCATCCTTCAGCGATTCGTCGAGGATGTCGCGCGCAATGTCTTCGAACGACGGATCGGCCGACATCGCATATGGCGACACGGCGACCGGGTAGCTCCACGTCGTCACCGCCTCGATGCGTGCGCCGAGAAGGCGCGCCAGCCTGTCGGCCTGCCGCAGCGCGGCGATCGACTGCTCGGAGCCGTCGACGCCGACGACGACCTTGGGCTGCTCTGGCTGCGACGTGTTCTCACTTGTCTCGCTCATTTCTCCAGCATGTGTCGGAGAATCCCGTCGCGCCAGCACCAGGACGGGTGAGATCGGGCTGCCGGCGGCAGCCGGACCGATCATTCGTCGAACACGACCGGCGCAGTCACCCCGCGTGACAGGATGACGGTATGACCGGCACTCTGCACATCACCGGCGATGCTGCCGCCGATGAACTGCTCTCCACGTCTCCGCTCGCACTGCTTCTGGGCATGCTGCTCGACCAGCAGGTCGCGATGGAGACCGCGTTCAGCGGCCCGGCCAAGATCCGCGACCGCATGGGCGGGCTCGACGCCGCGGCGATCGCAGACGACGATCCGGATGCCTTCGCCAAGCTGTGCGCGACGCCGCCCGCCGTGCACCGCTTTCCGGGCTCGATGGCGGCGCGCATCCAGGCGGTATGCCGCGCTGTCGTCGCAGACTGGGGCGGCGATGCCGCGGCGATCTGGACCGAAGCCTCCTCATCGACGGGCTCCGTGCAGACGCCGGACGGCGCCGAGGTGCTGAAGCGGCTTCGCACGCTTCCCGGCTTCGGCGATCAGAAGGCGCGCATCTTCCTCGCCCTACTCGGCAAGCAGTACGGATACGACGGTGCCGGCTGGCGAGAGGCCGCGGGCGACTATGGCGACCAAGGCTCGTACCGCTCCGTCGCCGACATCGTGGACGAGGCATCCCTCACCCGGGTACGAGAGAACAAGCGGGCGGCGAAGCTTGCCCTGCGCTCGTCGAACGGGGCCGCCGCGAAGGGAGCCCGATGACGTACGCGGCACGCGACGATCGCTACGACAAGATGGTGTACCGGCGCACCGGGCGCAGCGGCCTCGACCTGCCGGCGCTGTCGCTCGGCCTGTGGCACAACTTCGGCGACGACCGGCCGATGGAAACACAGCGCGCGATCGTGAGGCGCGCGTTCGATCTGGGCATCACGCACTTCGATCTGGCCAACAATTACGGGCCTCCGTACGGGTCGGCGGAGACGAACTTCGGCCGCATCCTGCGAGGGGACCTTCTGCCGCACCGGGACGAGCTCATCATCTCGACGAAGGCGGGCTGGGACATGTGGCCGGGCCCGTACGGGCAG
The DNA here is from genome assembly GCF_054777235.1 of Humibacter antri. Classification (NCBI taxonomy): domain Bacteria; kingdom Bacillati; phylum Actinomycetota; class Actinomycetes; order Micrococcales; family Microbacteriaceae; genus Humibacter; species Humibacter antri. Next base: position 55,642 of record NZ_BAAHAW010000042.1, read on the forward strand.
GGCGGCGGCAGCCGCAAGTACGTGCTCGCCAGTCTCGATCAGTCGCTGGGGCGCATGGGCGTCGACTACGTCGACATCTTCTACTCCCACCGCCCCGACCCGTCGACGCCGCTGGAGGAGACGATGGGCGCGCTCGACACCGCCGTGCGCAGCGGCAAAGCGCTGTACGTCGGCATCTCTTCGTACAACGCGGATGACACGCGCAAGGCGGCCGCCATCCTCGCCGACCTCGGCACTCCGCTGCTGATCCACCAGCCGTCGTACTCCATGCTCAATCGCTGGATCGAGACGGAGGGACTGCTCGAAGCCGCCGGAGAGCTCGGCATCGGCGTGATCGGCTTCACGGCGCTCGCGCAGGGCATGCTCACCGGCAAATACCTGAACGGCATCCCAGCAGGGTCCCGGGCATCGCGGGCATCGTCACTGCCCGACGAGCTGCTGTCGGATGCCGCACTCGCGCGCATCCGCTCCCTGGCCGACATCGCCGAGGAGCGCAATCAGACGCTGGCGCAGCTGGCCCTCGCGTGGGCGCTCCGCGACTCGCGCGTGACCTCACTCGTGATCGGCGCGAGCAGCGTCGAGCAGCTCGAACAGAACGTCGCAGCGCTCGATCACCTCGACTTCACCGACGACGAACTGGAGGCGATCGACGAGCACGCAGTGGACTCGGGCGTCGACCTGTGGGCGACTGCTCGACGGGGTGAACTGGGCTGAGCCATCCACAAAGGTAACGTTCGCATAACACCCAGTTCTTGCATAGTATCTGTTCAAGATTCGTTCGAGAAGCATCCATACTCTCGAGAAGCAGTCGGGGCTGTCCCCCAAACGTCCCGGCCGCAGGAAGGCGATCCACCCGAGATCGTCGCCAAGGTCCCCGGATGCGCCGTTTCGCACATCCGGGGATCTCTGCCCGCGGACCAGCCACCGTAGTCTGGCGTCATGGCCCTCATGACTCGACAGCCCGTCACCGTGACCGTCACCGGAGCGGGAGGGCAGATCGGTTATGCACTGCTGTTCCGCATCGCCTCGGGTCAGCTGCTCGGCCCGGACACGCCTGTGCGGCTCAGCCTGCTGGAGATACCGCAGGGGCTCCGCGCCGCGGAGGGCACGGCGCTCGAACTCGTCGATGGCGCGTTCCCGCTGCTGGCATCCGTGGAGGTGACGGATGACCCGGCCTCCGCGTTCGACGGAACCGGCGTCGCGCTGCTGGTCGGCGCGCGACCCCGCTCGGCCGGCATGGAGCGGGCGGATCTTCTGCAGGCGAACGCGGCCATCTTCGCACCGCAGGGTCGGGCGATCAACGAGCACGCGGCATCCGATGTGCGTGTGCTCGTCGTCGGCAACCCGGCCAACACGAATGCATTGATCGCTTCGGCGCACGCGCCCGACGTTCCGCCCGAGCGGTTCACCGCGATGACGCGGCTCGACCACAACCGGGCGGTCGCGCAACTCGCGTTGAGGGCCGAGGTGCCCGTGACATCGGTCGACGGCGTGATCGTGTGGGGCAACCACTCGGCGACGCAGTACCCGGATGTCTCGCACGCGACGATCCAGGGCCGTCCCGCGCTCGAGGTGGTCGACGAGGAGTGGTGCGAGGGGGTGTTCGTGCCGAAGGTCGCACGACGCGGCGCGGAGATCATCGAGGTGCGCGGTGCGTCGAGCGCGGCATCAGCAGCGAATGCCGCCATCGACCACGTTTTCGACTGGGTGAACGGCACGGATGAGCGTTGGACATCCGCCGGCGTCATGACGAGTGGAGCGACCGCCCAGGCTGCCGCACCGTACGGTGTGCCCGCCGGGCTGATCTGCTCACTGCCGGTGCGGTCGCAGGGTGACGAATGGCAGGTCGTAGCAGGGCTCGAGCATTCGGCGGTCGCGCGAGCGCGCGTCGAGGCATCCGTTGCGGAACTCGTCGAGGAACGCGAGGCCGTGCGCGCGCTCGGCCTGCTGCCTGCCTGAGGCGAATCACCTCTCGGCGTCGTGCGCTGCGCCCCGGCCCGGTGACATACGGCATGTGGCTTGTGGCATGTGGCTTGTGGCTTGTGGCCTGTCGCCTGCCGCCTGCCGCCTGCCGCCTGCCGCCTGCCGCCTGCCGCGGATCAGGGTTCGGCGTTCGCCTGCAGGCGCAGCAGCAGCGTGGCCAGCGTGTCGCACTCTTCGGGCGTGATCCCGCGTCGCAACTGCTCGTCGAACGCGGTCGCAGCCCGGCGCAGGCGATGGAACACCGCCTCGCCGGCATCCGTGAGTTCGACGCGCTGAACCCGGCGATTCTCCGGGTCACGACGGCGGATGAGGAGACCGCCGGACTCCATGGCGTTGAGGTGATGAGTCAGGGTGGCACCGGTGATACCGACCGCGGCGGCGAGGTCCTGCTGATTGCTGTGGGCTCGGCTCTTGACCGAGATCAGGATGAGCCAGACCGGAAGCGACCCGCCTGCGGCGATCAGCACGTCGTCGAACGCGCGGCGCACCGACTTCGCGACCGTGGCCAGCTGCATCCCGATCGGCGGCACGTGGGGGGCAGGCATGCATCCACCCTATCAATGAATTCGACGTCTAATCCATTGACATCTAATGATTAGGGATCTAATTTATCTGCCATGGAACTCACACTGGTCAACCCGGATCCGAAGTACGCTCCGCCACCGTTCCAGCCTTCGCCTGGGACCGGCTGGCTCTACCTCGCGGCCGAGGTCGAGCCGCCGACCCGGGCACCGTTCGTGCGCGCGCACGCCCGGCGCACCGCACTGCTGAAACGTCTGACGGCGCTGGCCGACGGGATGGCCGGCCAGCCAGGGGTGCTGCGGGCATCCGTGTTCCGCGCGGTATTGATCCCGCCGGCCGACGGGGAGGTGGCCCGGCCTGCCAGGTTCGACGTCGCCGTTGTGGTGGAGACCGTCTCGGCCGAGACATTGCAGCAGGTGCACCGCGAGCCCGCGGTAGCCGCCATGATCGCGGCCATGCGCGAGGCCAGCGACCACGTACTCGTGATGCCCGCCGAGTGCGCCAGACTCATCGCACCCGTCGAGCCCACCCGTGACGGACTCTTCCTGTTCAATCACTTCGCGGCGGCGGACGGCGCGGCAGATCCGGAAATGGCCATCGCGTTGTGGGAGCACCTCGCCGCCTGGTACGTGACGGAGACGGGCCTGACCAACTCCGCGCTACTGGCTCCGACCGAAACCGGCGACTTCGTGCTGGTGAATCACGCGCGCTTCGACACCAGCCTTCCCTCGCTCGCCGCCGCACAGTTCAGCAAGCCGACGTTCCGCAGTTTCGTGCGAGCCAACCTCCGCGCCCACCACCTTGTCGCGATGCCCGCGCTGTACCGGCTCGCATGATGACGCGGCTCGCATGATGACGCACGGAATGAAGTCGGCAGGCTGCGAAGAAGAGGAGACCACCGATGAGTGAAGAACACGTCGAGGAGCTGGCCGGGCGCGTTGCACTGGTGACCGGAAGCTCGCGCGGCATCGGCGCGGAGATCGCCCGCGAGCTGGCCCGGCGGGGCGCGGCGGTCGCGGTCCACGGTCGCGACGCGACGGCCGCCGCAGCCGTGGCTGCCGACATCCGACGCGGCGGCACCGCCATCACCGTGACCGGCGATGTCACCTCCAGCGAAGACCTCGGGCGCATCCGCGACCAGGTTGAGGATGCCCTCGGCCCGGTCGACCTGCTCGTCGCCAACGCGGGCGGCGGCCACGCCCCGGCCGGACCGATCGAGGACATCGCCGAGGAGGCATGGCGGTCGGCCATCGATCAGAACCTACTGGCCACCTTTCTGACCCTGAAGTGCTTTCTGCCCGGCATGAAACAGCGTCACCGAGGATGCATCATCACGCTCGGCTCCTCGGCAGGGCGGCGAGCGAACGACCGGGCGCCTGCCGGGTACTCGGCGGCCAAGGCCGGTATCGCGCTGCTGACCCAGCAGGTCGCCGCGCAGGCCGGACCCTATGGGATCCGAGCCAACTGCTTGGCCCCCGAGACCATCCTCACCGACGCGATGCGCACACGCATACCGCTGGACGTGCAGGAGAAGATGGCGGGATTCCATCCGCTGCGACGTCTGGGCACTCCGAACGACGTCGCCGCCACGGCCGCGTTCCTCGCCTCCGATCAGTCGGCCTGGATCACCGGGGCCGTGGTGGACATCACCGGCGGTGCCGTATTGATCTGACCGTGGGCGATCGAATACCCGCCGGTGACGGACGACCGAGGCGCCCGTCCGGACTCGCGCCGCGCATCCACGGCGGCCGTCTCACGCGGGTGCAGGATCGGGACCATGCAGCTGTCCAGCACCTCCACGCAGCGCACCTACCGACACCTGCGCCTGGCTATCGTCGGCGCCGCGGTGATGATGCTGGTGACCCTCCTCGTCGTCACGATCGGAGTGGGCCCCGTCGCAAGCCTCAGCGCGCTCTTCTACACGCCGGGAGGCACGGCGTTCACCGGCTCGCTGTTCGCCATCGCGTTCGGGCTCGTCGCGCTCTCCGGCCACAGCGTGGAGCAGGTGTTGCTCGACATCGCCGCGTTGTTCGCCCTGCTGATCGCGGTGCTGCCGACGCCGATCGGGCCCGAGGATGCGCCGGGAGCCGGCGGGCTGTGCCCCGGAGCGACCGTGTGCGTGCCCGCAACGGGGGCCGCGGAGGCGGCGGCGGGGATCATCGTGGTCGCCGTGATGGGCATCCTCGCCTCCGCTGCTGCCGTCTGCCTCGCCGTGGCACGACGCGGCGCACGGCACCGCCCGACGGCGGGTGTCGTGGTGCCCGCCGTCGCCGTCACTGTCGTGTCGATCGGCGTCGTGGTGTGGCTCGGCATCGCAGAGCATGCGCTGCTTGCGATCGGCCACCTCGTCGCCACCGGCGTCTTCTTCTGCATCATCATCGCCGTGTCGGTGGTCTCGGCGATCACGGGCCGCGCTCCGTGGCGCGCGCTCTACATCGTCGTGACGGTAGGGATGTTCGTCAGCCTCACCTATCTCGCCGTGGTGTTCTTCACACACCTCTCCGGCGCGGGCGCGGGCCGGCCGTTGGTGCTCTTCGGCGAAGTCGCCCTCATCGTCTTCTTCGCGGTCTTCTGGGTGGGGCAGACGATGCAGAAGTGGAACGAGCTCGACCCGGCCCTCACCCGCTGAGCCGTGCCGGCGCACCGCCGGCGCGCATTACGTCCGGAGTGAACCGGAGGTGCCGTGGCCGAGGCTACGGTTTCGCAGCCGAGACTACGGGCACTGACCGTAGTCTCGGCAAGAGGATCGTAGTGCCGGCGCGAGAATCGCAGTCTCGCAGCGGCTGGCCCACTCAATACATCGGCCGTGCCGGCTGCGGGACCGAGGGAGAGGAACCTCACGCGTCCTTCTGCAGCTGCGCCAGCAGCTGCGGCGCGCGGCGATCGAGGATGCCGCCACCCACCCGAACCCCGACGCCCAGGCTGATCGGTCCGAGCACGGCGCCGAGCACGAGAGCGATCCAGCCCCACAAGGGCTGTCCGGTCACCACTGTCACCACGAGAAGCACGATCTCGGGCGCCGTGATCACGGCCAGCACACCCCAGGTGAGGAACGTGGATCCGAGCAGCGCCGTGTTCGCGCCAGGGCGCGTCTTGAACGGGTTGTCCCCCGGCGCCGGAGCCGGATACACCAGCACCGCGGAGGTCACCGAGCACACGGCCAAGCCGCCGAGCAGCAGCCCGAAGACGAGTCCGAGCAGGCCGGGCACGAACATCCACTCCTGGCTGATGCCGGCGGTGACGAGGGTCACGGCCACAGCGGCCGGCAGGCCGAAGGCGAGCACGGCGGATGCCCGCCCCCAGCGATCGGCACGCCCCGGCACGCCCTTGCTGACGTGCAGCACGAAAGCCGTCGAGTCGTACGACACGTCGGCGATCAGGGAGACGCCGAGCAGGAACGCGACCATCGGCCCCGACCACAGCAGTAGTGCGTGGAAGTGGGTCAGCGACGAGTAGAACCAGAACAGGATCGGCATCACCGGGATGATCACGAGCTGGCGCACGTAGCGCGGGTCGCGGAACCAGTACAGCAGACAGCGCGCGGCGATCGCGCCGGCCGGCGTGGCGGGCAGGCGCGCGAAGAGACCGAGCTTGCCCTGGGCACGCACCCTCGATGTGGCATGCACCGGCGTGACGAGTGCGCGGGCGAGCCCCCACCGCCACACCAGGAACACGACGGCGATCGTGGCCGCGCCGATCAGGGCGCGCAGCACCGCGCCGAGCGGGTCGCCGAGCGCGACCTGCGACGGGATGGCCCAGATCGCACCGAGCGGGGTCCACGACATGGCGTCGCCGAGGCTGGGCAGCGCGTTCGCCGAGTGCCGCAACGACGACGTGACTCCCACGATGATGGGCCCGAGCAGCACGAGCGGGATGAAGATGAGGATGCCCGCCGCCTCACGGAACCTGCGCCCCGACGCCAGCCCGGCCGCCGCGGACGTGACGGCGCGGGACAACATGACGCACAGCAGCGCGCCCGCGATTCCGCACAGCAGCGCCAGCACGGCGATTCCAGGCATCCGGAGCCACGACCCGAACGTGAACACCGAGGCGACCATCGTGATGGCACCGGGGATCGCCACGACGCCGGAGACGAGCAGACCGGCCAGCAGCTTGTTCAACGGGATCGGGTACACGGCCAGGTGCGGGGCATCCAGAGTCTGTTCGACGGAGAAGAACAGGGGAAGGATCGCCCAGGCCAGCGTGAGCACGGAGCCGGCGAGCACGACGACGGTGCGCACGATCTCGACGGGCGCCAGGTTCAGTGCGAACAGCCCGACGATGACCATGCCCAGAACGAACAGGCCATAGAGGCCGCCGATGATCACGGCGATGAGCTGGCCGATGCTGCGCTTGAGACTGTTGCGAAGTACGAGGAGGCGAAGCCTTACGAGTGCTGCAACCACTCCGGCCCCTCCTGCACGCGGCGGCCGCCGACGAGTTGCACGAAGCGGTCCTCGAGGTCAGCGCCGGCGCGCACGTCGTCGACGGTTCCGGATGCCACGACCTGCCCGCTCGTGATGACGGCGACGTGGTCGCACATGCGCTGCACCAGATCCATGACGTGCGAGGAGACGATCACGGTGCCGCCGCCGCGCACGAACCCGCCGAGAATGTCCCGGATGTTCGCCGCCGACACCGGATCGACGGACTCGAACGGCTCGTCGAGCACGAGCAACCGCGGGGCGTGCACCATGGCGCATGCGAGTGCGATCTTCTTCGTCATGCCTGCCGAGTAGTCGACGACGAGCGTGCCCGCCGCATCCTGCAGGTCGAGCAGTTGCAGCAGATCCTTCGTGCGCGAGACCGCCGTGGGACGATCCATGCCGCTGAGCAGTCCGGCGTACACCACGAGCTGCTCGCCGGTGAGACGATCGAACAGCCGAGCGCCGTCGGAGAGCACGCCGATCTGCGCCTTCGCGTGCAGCGGTTGCGCCCAGACGTCGATGCCGTGCACGGCCACGGCGCCGGCATCCGGCTTGAGCAACCCTGTGGCCATGTTCAGCGTGGTCGTCTTTCCCGCGCCGTTCGGACCGACAAGGCCGTAGAAGCTGCCGGCGGGGACATCGAGACTGATGCCGTCGACCGCATGCTTCTGACCGAACGATTTGTACAGGCCCCGGATCGACAGGGCGGCCCCTGGGTCTGGCGCGGGCGGCGCATACTGCGTCGGCGGGTTGACGGGGTCGGTCATGGCATCCTTCCGAAGGCGCTTACGCTACCAGCCGATCGCACGCCATGCGGAGATGAATCCGACCGCCCAGCACGCCACGCACAGCACGAACGCGCCGAGCGTGATCCACCAGCTCGGGGCCCTGCGCAGCATGCGCACCAGACCGCCGACGAAACCGGCGAGCGCGACGACGATGGATGCCGCGCCCGCAGCGAACAGGCACGCCACCGCCGCCTCCGAACTGCAGGATTGCGGCGGGCAGTAGTCCATAAAAGCGAGGCCGAAGATCGCCGCGAACGCCGCGATGCTGATGAAAGCCCCGGTGACGAGCCACACCACGACCGAGATCACGATGTCCCAGACGATGTACGGCGGCTTCACCCCCTGGACGCTCATGCCGCGAGTCTACGAAGCGTGTATGAACGTCTGCCCGGCGCGCTGAGTCCCACGACATCGCGGAAATCCGGCACCGCACGACCGGCCGGCTCGGCAACTCACCCGTCAGATGTGAAGTCTGCCGCTCTCGGGGCGGACCCCGCGGCACGCACCTAGCGTGAGGGCGTGGCGGACACGAGCGCGCGACCGGCTGCGGCGGACGACGGAGCCGGGCCGAGCATCCGCGCGCTGCTCCTGCTCTCGCTGCCGGCGCTGGCCATGGGCATCGTCTCGGCGGTGGTTCTCTGGCTTCTCGATCTGGTCTCGGAATGGCTGCAGGATGGACTGTGGGATGCCCTGCCGCACTCGTTCGGGATCGGCTCCGACAATCCGTGGTGGATTCTCACGGTTCTCACGGCGACAGGCTTCGCCGTCGGACTGGTCGTCTGGCTCCTGCCAGGACATGGCGGCCCGGACTCGGCCACGACCGGCCTCTCCTCGCCCCCTCCTGCGGCGCGAACGCTCCCGAGCATCGCCGTGGTGGTCATCCTCGGCCTCGCGGGCGGGGTGAGCCTCGGCCCGGAGAACCCGATCATCGCGATCAACTCGGCGCTCGCCGTCGTCACGCTGGCGCGATTCGCCTCGAAGGTACCGCCGCGGCTCGTGATGCTGCTGGCGTCGGCCGGCACGATCGGTGCGCTCTTCGGCACACCCGTCGCCGCGGCGCTCGTGCTCACCGGCACGGTAGCCGCCGCCAAGGGCGGGGGGTCACTCTGGGACCGGCTCTTCCTGCCGGTCGCCGCCGCGGCCGCGGGCTCCGTCACCATGCATCTGCTCGGTGGACAGAGCATCGCATTCCACCTTCCACCGCTCGGCTCGCCGCAACCGCTCGACTTTCTCACCGGCACCATCGTCGCGATGTTCTCGGCCGGTGTCGGGATCGCCGCAGCCTTCGTGTTCCCGTACCTGCACTCCGCGTTCCATGCGCTGCGGCATCCGCTGCTCTTCACCACACTCGGCGGGCTGTTCCTGGGGTTGCTCGGCATCATCGGCGGGCCGCTCACACTCTTCAAGGGGCTCGAGCAGACCGGCGAGCTGCTCGCCCACCCTCAGTCCTACTCGGCCGGCACACTCGCGCTCTTCGCCGGGGTGAAGATCGTTGCGCTGCTCATCGCTGCGAGCGCCGGATTTCGAGGCGGCCGGGTCTTTCCCGCGGTCTTCATCGGTGTCGCGATCGGATTGTTCGCGCACGCCGTCATTCCCGGCATGCCGCTCGGACTCGCCGTCGCGTGCGGCGGCCTCGGCATCGTCATGGTCGAGACGCGGGATGGCTGGATCGCCCTGTTCCTCGGCGTCGCGCTCACCGGCGACCTCACCGTGCTGCCGATCCTCTGCGTCATCACGCTCCCGACGTGGCTGCTCATCACGAAGGCGCCCCCGTTCGAGATTCGCGAGAAGACGGCGACGCTGCGCGCCGGCGGGGGCCGAGCGGCCGGGCTGCCGGGCTGAGCCGTCGGCCCGGAGGACTGGTCGCCCGCCGTGCCGAGTGGGCGGCCCAGACCGGGCGGAGCGGACGGCTGGGTGGGCGGAGTGGCGGAGCGGGCGGCTCGGCCCGACGAGCGGAGCGGACGGCTCGGCGGGCGGAGTGGTCGACTCGACGGCCGAAGTGGGCGGCTCGGCCGGCGGAGGGGACGGCTCGGTGGCGGAGCGGTTAGCTCGGCCGGCGGAATGGTCGACTCACCCGGGCGGAGTGGACGACTCGGCGGGCGGAGCGGGCGGGCGGAACGGATGGCCTGGCGGCGGAGCGGACGGCTCAGCGGCGGAGTGGACGACTCGACGGGCCGAGCGGTCGACTCGCCTGGTGGCGCGGTCGGCTCGACTGGAACCCGTTGATCCCGTTTTGAACAGGTCTGTCTGATATGATGCGCGCATGGCAGCACACGACAAGGGCCCGTCGCCACGGGAGCGTCTGCTCGCCGCCGCCGACGAGCTGTTCTACGACGAGGGCATCCACACCGTAGGCATCGACCGCATCATCGAGAAGGCCGGCGTGGCCAAGGGCTCGCTCTATTACAACTTCGACGGCAAAGACGACCTGGTGCGCGAGTATCTGCTCGGCCGCCATGCCCGTTCCGCCGCACGCGTCGAGGCGGCGGCAGCGGCGGTCGACGACCCGCGCGAGAAGATCCTCGCCGTGTTCGACGAGTTGGGCACCGCCCTGCGCGCACCCGGCTACCGCGGATGCGCCTTCTCCCGAGCGCTCGCCGAGGCCCAGCCGGGCAGCGCCGAGGTGGAGGAGTCCGCGAGCTACCGCGGCTGGATGCACGGGCTCTTCGGTCGGCTCGCCACCGCGCTCGACGTGTCAGATGCCCCGACCCTCGCGGAACGTCTTGTCGTGGTCTACGACGGTGCACGCATGGGATTCCAGATGGACGGCGATCCGCGAGTGGCAGAGTCGGCGCGCGCCCTGGCCGAGCAGCTCGTGGACGCGGCAGCGCGGACATCCACCGCCCACTGATCGCGACAGCCCAACCGGCCGAAGCGCCGCCTCAGCGCCACCCTCGCCGCACGACCCGCCGGGCCACCCGAAGCGACATCCTCGTAGCGCCGTCCGCCGGGGCCACCCGTAGCGCCAACCGAAGGCCCACCCGAAAGGCATCCGAAGAGTGATCTCGGGCCCACCCGAAGCGCCGCCGAAGGGCTAGCCCTCCGCACGATCCGCCGGAAACCGCACGGTGTGCCGGACGAACGGCGCCCGTTCACCCGGCCGATCGTGCGGTTTCCGGCGGATCGTTCGTCGACGCGACGGCCACGGGCGACCGGCGGCAGGGGGCCACACGGTCCCGACCGGCGGCACAAGGCCAGACGCCCCCGACCGGTAGGCGGGCCGACCGGTCGGAGGCATCAAGCGGGAGTGGGATCAGACGGTCGCCGTGGCGCCGGTGTTCGGGCATCCGGTCGCCGCATGGGCTGCACGGGCGCGTTCCGCGGCAGCGGCTCGCTGCCGGGCGACCAGGCGCTGCTGGGCGAGCAGCCCGACCACCGCGGCGAGGGCGATCACGACGCCGTAGAGCACGACGGTCGAGGTGAGTCCGAGGGGTGCGATGAGGAGGCCGCCGAGGATGGCCGGCAGACCGAACGACAGATAGGCGACGGTGTAGACGGCGGCGAAGAGCCCGGCCCGCTCGTGCGGCAGCGCGATACCGGTGAGCACGCGAAGGGCTCCGGAAAGCGAGGCGCCGAAGCCGGATCCACCGATCACACCGCCGACGATGAAGAACGCCAGCGACCCGCTGTAGACGGAAGCCACGATGATCGCACCGCCGATGAAGACGGCGACGACGGCGAAGAGCAGCACGCGGCGCTCGGCGATGCGGCCGAGCACGAACCCGACGACGGCGGCAGCGGCCGGCGCGGCGAACGCGGTGATGCCATCGACGGCTCCGCTGTCGATGTGGAACACGCGCAGCACGATCGTCGGCCCGAGGCCGAGGAACAGCGCACCGAGCGTCCACGTGGCGACGATGCCCGGCACGGCGGCCGCGAACTCGGTCCGCGCTGCACGCGGCACGGCGATGCGCGGAATGAGGCTTCGCACGGCGCCGCCCTGGCGGGTCGAGGTCTCTGGCGCGAGCACCGCCACCACGAGGCCGAGCACCGCGACAACGGCGAGCACCGCGAACACGAAGGCATCCGCAGCGGCGGTGAACTGCATCGCCAGGCCGGCGAACAGCGCACCGAGCGCCAGACCGGCCGGCGGCACCGCGCCGCCCATGATCGATCCGAGCCGCTTGAATCGCTCGGGCGCGAGCTCGACCATCGATGCCGTGAACGCACTGGTCGCGGCACCGGTCGCGATGCCCTGCAGCGTGCGCGCCGCTGCCACCCACCAGATATCGGATGCCACGACGAAGCCGAGCATCGCCACAGCCTGCACCGCGAGGGCGGCGATCAGCACCGGGCGCCGACCGACGTGGTCCGACAGCTTGCCGGTGACGAGCAGCGCGGCGATGAGGCCGAACGCATACGCCGCGAACGCCAGCGTGAGCGCCCACGACGGGAATCCCCATTCCTGCTGGAGCAGGAGCAGGATCGGCGTCGGCGCGCCGGATGCCAGGTACAGCCCGACCGCGGCGAGCGACGTTCCCGCGAATGCGGCCCCCGTCGGGAGGATGACGCGCCGTTTCACGGTCGCCAGAGGCGCGGTTGGATCGCTGACGCGGTGCGAGACCTGTGAAGTCATGCTTGGCCTTCTCTCTTTGAACCGATCTGTTCAAGAGATTAGACCGGTCTGTTCAAGAAGGCAAGGGGCGACCGCCCCCGACTGCCGTGCCGCCATCCCCCCGACAGCCGTGCCGCAAATCCCCGCGACCGCCGTGCCGCAAATCGGAGACACGCCGGCTACGCATCCGTGGCGGCACTCCTTGTGCGGCCGGTTCGGCGTGTCTCCGATTTGCGGCACACGCCCCGCGTGCGCTGCGGCCATGGCTCCCCGCCGCGCCGGAGCGTGTCTCAGATGCGGCGTTGTCTCAGATGCTGTTCGGATCCAGGTTCAGCGTCGTCCCCGCGTAGAGGTACTGCTGGTCGCCGAACACCTGAAGATTCGCGTTGAGCCAGATGAGGTCTTCGATCGAGATGCCGAAGCGTTGCGCCACCACCCCTGTGATGTCTCCCGGCGCGATGAGATAGCTCTTCGGAGCGCCGCCGGCCGCGGTCGCCGTCACCGTGCCTGCCGCATAGGTGCGCGCACCGCCATCGACCGGGTGCACGTTGGACTGTCGGACGGGAATGTTCCAGGTCACCGTGCTGACGGCCAGAACCTTGTTGGGTCCGAGTTCCACGGGGACGCCGTCTCCGGAGGCCACGGACGAGTAGGTGACCAGGGCCACGAGGTACGACGGCTGATCCTCGGAACCGAGTGACACCGACGAGCTCTGCCCCGATGTCGTCGGTCCGCCGAGGAGATGGTCGCCCACGCCGTGCCACGTGAGCCCGTCGCCGACCCTGGGCGCGATGTCGATCAGCGTGACCGACACCGGGATCGGCACGGTCGAGGTGAATCCCGAGTACTGGGCCGTGAAGGTGTTGTCGCCGTTCGCGACCACCTGGTAGTGGTAATGGATGCTCCCCTTCGGCGACGCGACATCACCGTGCGCGACCACCGTGCCGGCCGGCACCGGGGTCAGCGTCGGGGCCGGTTCCGGCGTTCCGCCCGGCTCGGGAGTGGCCGGATGCGACATGGCCGGGTCGGCCACAGCGGCCGGAGACGTAGGCACCGCCGTCGGTGTGTGTCTCGAACGGGTGTGCGTCGCGTGAGTCTTGGCGGTCGCGGCGACCCCGGAGCATCCGCTGAGAGCCGTCAAGACCGCGATCGAAGTTCCGACCGCGATGATCCAGCGACCTCGCGGTCGACGCGCCTTTGCTCCCCGCTCACCGCCGGCCGCACTGCCGGCATCTAATAGCTGCACGGCGGCATACTAGCCGCGCGTCTAGCCTGGCCGTCCGCCGGAGCGGACCAGGTCCGCCGGAGCGGGGCGCGCCGGACCAGGGGGATCCGCCGGAGAACGGACGGCACGCCGGATCAGGGGGATCCGCGGGAGAACGGACGGTGCGCCGGAGAACGGACGGTACGCCGGAGAAGAGACGGTCACCCGAGATGACGCGGTCCGCCGGAGAAGACCCGATGCGCCGGATCGAAGCGGCATCGCCATCCGGCGCATCGAACGAATTGCGGCCGACCGTGCGGCCGAGATGCGGCTACTTCTTGTGATGCAGAGACTCACTACTTCTTGTGATGCAGAGACTCACTTCTTCTTGTGGTGCAGCGTCTTCTCGTCGATCGGAGCGTTTCCGGATGCCCGAAGCGCGCGGTAGTACTCCCGTGCCTCGTCCTGTCGTTCGGCTTCGGCACCACTGGCGATGTTCGCCCGCAGGTGCTCCTGCTCGAAGCCGAACGCATCCACCAGGGACTGCGCATGCGGACGCAGCCGCGCGACGAGCCGGTCGATATAGGCGGTGACGGCCTGCGCACGCTGCGGAGAGAGCCGACCATGGATGATGTGCCAAGCGACGTGCTTCTCGACGAGCCCGAGGCCGAACAGGTCGCGCATCCAGGTGAGCACCTGCTTGGTTCCGGCGTCTTTCACTGTGTCCAGCGTCTCGGTGAACGCCTCCCACTGCAGCAGCTCGCCGTGCGCGCGTGCCGCCTCGATGAGCTCGTTCTGCTGCGAGTTGAACAGTGCTGCAGCCTTGTCCTTGGGCAGCTTGTTCGCGTGGCGCAGACGCGTGGCGACCTCGGCGATCATCGTCTCCACGCGGTCGGTGAGCAGCTCGCGCTGCGTCTCGGGGTCCCGCAGCTGGCCCACCGAGCGAGCCGTAGAACCGAAGTCGGCGACCGTCTGCGCCAGCCGGCGCAAGCCGGAGCCGTGGTACGCCCGGTCTGCGGCCTGGGCGACCACGTAGCGGGCGAGAGCACCGGCATCCGCCTTCGCGAACTTCTTCGAGTAGTCCGTGAGCAGGCGCTTGGCCACCAGCTGCAGCAGCACGTTGTTGTCGCCCTCGAAGGTGACGTACACGTCGAGGTCGGCGCGCAGGCTGACGAGGCGGTTCTCGGTGAGGAATCCGGCGCCGCCGCACGCCTCGCGGGCCTCCTGCAGCGCGTCGAGGGCATGCCAGGTGGAGAGGGGTTTCAGGGCGGCGGCGAGAGTCTCGAGGTCTTGGCGGTCGTCATCCGTGTCGGCTTCGCCGCTGAACACGTCGTCGAACTTCAGCAGCAGCTTGTCGTGTGCGAAGTACTGCGCATAGGTCGTGGCGAGTCGAGGGATGAGACGCCGCTGGTGCCGCTGGTAGTCGAGCAGCACCTCCTCGTCGGTGTCGCTGCCTGCCGTGAACTGGCGGCGCTGGTTGCCGTAGGTGACAGCGATGGTCAGCCCCATCGCGGCGGCGATGGTGGATGCACCGTCAAGCGACACCCTGCCCTGCACGAGCGTGCCGAGCATGGTGAAGAAGCGGCGCCCTGGACTTGAGATCGGGCTCGTGTAGGTGCCGTCTTCTGCGACGTCTCCGTAGCGGTTCAGCAGGTTGTCGCGCGGGATGCGCACGTTCGTGAAATGCAGGCGTCCGTTGTCGATGCCGTTGAGGCCGCCCTTGAGACCGTCATCCTCTCCGCCGATGCCCGGCAGGAACTCACCGGTCGCGGCATCGCGGATCGGCACGTAGAAGCAGTGCACGCCGTGGTTCACGCCGTTCGTGATCAGCTGCGCGAAGAGGGTGCAGGCCAGGCCGTCCTTCGCGGCATTTCCGAGGTAGTCCTTCCACGCGCCGCGGAACGGCGTGTCGATGACGAACTCCTGGGTCTCGGGGTCGTAGGTGGCGGTGGTCGCGATGGAGGCGACATCCGAACCGTGCCCGGTCTCGGTCATCGCGAACGCACCGGGAACCTGAAGGCTCATGATGCCGGGCAGGTAGAGATCGTGGTGCTTCTGCGTGCCGAGGTGCATGACGGCGGCGCCGAAGAGGCCCCACTGAACGCCGCCCTTGATCTGGAGCGACGGGTCGGCGGTGACGAGTTCCTCGAAGGCCGCGATGTTGCCGCCGTGGTCGTCGCCGCCACCGACGGATGTCGGGAATGCGCGGTGCACTTGCCCGTTCTCGACCAGCAGCTTCAGCTGCTCGAAGACGCGCGCGCGGTGTTCGTCGAGGCTCAGACCCTCGACCCGCTGCAGCGCGGGGTTCTTCGCGAACTCCAGGGAGGCCAGGCGCACGTCGGCCCACGAACCCAGCAGCGTGCGGCCCAGCTCGGCCAGGTTCACCTCGGCCGGCGGGGCGTCCACGTCGACGGGGCCGGTCTGCAACGTGTACGAGGACCGGTCGGGTCTCGTGACGTGCTCGGATCCGGGCTTCGAAGCGGTGTCGACCATCGCAAGACCTTTCTCGAGTGGGGAGTTACGCCTTTCACGTTAGGCAGGCGCGCTTGGAGCGACCAGTTCGGCGTGCGGATGCCACAAAGGGCCCTTTGAGGTCGGCGCGGATGCCTGTGGCTTTGCGCAAGGGTCTCGTAGGTTGAGCTTGTCGAAACCGCACCTGACAGGGAGCGGCGTGGTTTCGACAGGCTCAACCAGCGGAGTCCGGATGCGACCAGCGCGCCCAGGCGGCGACGTAGATCGCCAGGCCGACGACGAGTCCGGCGACGACCCAGAGCACGACGGTGAAGTCGATCCACGATCCGATCGGGGGCGAGCCGGGCAGGAATGTGCGCAGCGGAATGGTCGCGAACAGCATGGCGCCCATCCATCCCATGAACGAGGGTTCGAGCTTGCGCCTGCCTCGGAAAGCGGTGATCGCGACGAACAGCACGAGGCACGGCATGACGACGAGCAGGGCCAGCAGTACGAACGCGAACGCCACTGTGCTGCCTGAGCGGGTCGCCTTCACGTCGACGTGCGGCCATTCAGTGACGGCCCCGGCGAGCGTCGTGGGCAGTGTCGTCGGCATGGCGCCCTTCGCCGCGACGTCGACCCGCCATCCTGGAACGTCTCCCGAGAACCACACTTGCGTCGGGATCGGACGCTCGACACCGCCGCTCGTCACATACGCGAGCACCACGAGCTGGTCGGTGCGGTAGCCGTCGAACGGCCAATTGCCGATCTCACCGTCGGCGATCAGCTTCACCGGCTTCGTCGCAAGCACCGAATCGGCCGGGAACACGAGGGACTGGCTCCCATCGATCGGCGAGACGATCACGTGGATGTCGGAGGCGAGAACCAGCCTTCCGCCCGTGAAGAGCGATGAGGAGGGTTCGACGTGCACGCTCAGATCGATGCGCTGGTGGGCGGCATCCACTCCCTCCACGTTCAGCACGACCGTGACTCCGCCGTTCTCGGGCTCCGGTTGGGAGGGACCGAGCGCTGTCACGCTGCCACTGAACGCATACAACGTCACGACGACCGCGTAGGCCAGCGCGAGCGCGACGACGACGGCCGCGACCCGCACGACCGTGCGGCGGCTCGGCGCGCGGCGTTCACTCCCCACGGGCCTAGAGCCTATGGCGATGACGGATGCCCGCCCTGGCGCCCCGCGGGAGCGGCGTGAACCGCCGCTTGCTCGGCACGGCCGACGACCGGGTGACGGCGTGCAGTCGGCCACGGATCGGGCGATCGGCCGGAGTCCGTGCGATCGGCCGGAGTCCGTCGAATCGGCCGGAACCCGTGCGCTCGGCAGGAACCGTGCGCTCAGCCGGAGTCCGTGCGCTCAGCCGGAGTCCGTGCGATCGGCCGGAAAACGTACGATCGGCCGGATGCATCCGGTCCGACCGTGCGGCGCACCGAGCGTTTTCCGGCCGAGCGTGTGCTGGTGGGCTCGCCGGCGATGGTTCGACGCCATGGTTCGACGGCATGGTGCGACTGGAATGGCTCGACGCCGTGGTTCGACGCCCATGGCTCGGCGGCGTGGTTCGACTCGGTGGCTCGACTCGATGGCTCGACGCCACGTGTCACCGGCTCCTGGCATGCTGGTCGGCATGACCCGGTTCATCGCCCTGCTGCGCGGCATCAACGTGGGCGGACGCACCATCAAATCGGCCGAGCTCGCCGAGGTGTTCCGTTCCCTCGGATACGACGCCGTGAAGACCGTGCTCGCCAGCGGCAACGTGGTGTTCGACGCGGAGGGCGAGGCATCCGCGCCGCGTGCTGAAGGTCTGCGGACAGACATCGAAAGGGCGCTCGGCGACACGTTCGGCTACGACGCGAAGGTGCACGTGCTCGATACGGCTTCTCTCGCGGCGATCGTCGATGCGTACCCGTTCCCCGAGCGCGACGGCTGGCACCGTTACGTCGTGTTCCTCATCGGTGCGCAGGGCGCACCCGGCTCGACGAACCGGCCGACCGACTTGGATGACGTCGCCCGGCACGCCTTCGACCTCACGATCGACCCGGAGCTCGAGCAGCTCTCCGACGGCGGCCCCGTTCTCTATTGGACGGTCGAGCGCGGACACACGCTGGACAGCGTAGTCGGCAAGGGCATCGGGGGCGGTCGTGGCAGGGCACTGACCACCAACCGCAACCTCAACACGTTGCAGAAGCTGCTGCGATGAGCGCTGAACGACCGATCCTTCGGCTGCCCGACGCGGATGCCTGGCGCAAGTGGCTGAAGCAGAATCACGTTGCGAACGAGGGCGTGCAACTCGCGCTCGCCAAGGGCGGTGCGCCTGGCGTCACGTATGTGCAAGCCCTCGACGAGGCGCTCTGTTTCGGGTGGATCGACGGGCGCAAGCAGGGACTCAGCGACACCGAGTGGCTGCAGACCTTCACGCCGAGGCGACCACGGAGCATGTGGTCGAAGCGGAATCGCGAACACGTCGAGCGACTCGAGCGCGAGGGACGCATGACCGACGCGGGTCGGTCGGAGGTCGATCGCGCAAAGGCCGACGGGCGGTGGGATGCGGCATACTCCGGCTCCAGGGACATCGAAGTCCCCGAAGATCTCGCGGAGGCGCTGGCGTCGAGCCCACAGGCATCGTCGATGTTCGAGACCCTCACGAGTCAGAACCGGTTCGCCATCCTGTTCCGCATCGGCAACGTGAAACGGGAGCAGACCCGAGCCCGCAAGATCGCGGAATACGTCGCGATGCTCGAGCGAGGCGAGACGATCTACCCGCAATTGAGGCGAGAGTAGTAGGAGCTTGCTCCTACTACCGAGCCGATTGCAGCGGGTTGAGCGGCGCAGCCGCGATCATTCGCAGAGGAGAGCGGCGCCGGCCGCAAACACCCGCAAAGGAGACGAGAATCATGACCCTTTGGATCTGCGCGACCTGCGCCGTCGAGCACGCCGACTCTCCCGAACCACCCGCCGAGTGCGCGATCTGCAGCGACGAACGGCAATGGGTGCCCAGTACCGGGCAGAGGTGGACGACCGCCGAGGAGCTACGGGCCGCCGGCATGCGGGTGGAGCTGCGCGAGGTCGAGCCCGGAATGGTTGCGGTCACGAGCGATCCCGCGGTAGGAATCGGGCAGCAGTGCATGCTGGTGAAGACCGCGGCCGGCAATCTGCTGTTCGACCCGCTCGGGTACGTCGATGAGGATGCCGCAGCACGCGTGCTCGACCACGGCCCGGTGCTGGCGATCGCGGCAAGTCATCCGCACATGTACGGCGCTCAGGTGTCGTGGTCGCACGCGCTCGGCGATGCGCCCGTGTACGTCAACGAGGCCGACGCGGAGTGGTTGCGGCGGCCGGACGACGTCATCCGGCTCTTCCGCGGCACCCTCGAGCTGACGCCGGGGCTTGGGCTGCACACGTTGGGCGGTCACTTCCCCGGAAGCACCGCGGCGTTGTGGGATGCCGGCGCGGAGGGCAGAGGCGTTCTGCTGGCGGGCGACGCGATCTTTCCGAACCCGAACGGAACATCCGTCTCGTTCATGCGCAGCTACCCCAACCTGCTGCCGCTGTCGGCCGCGGTCGTCGAGCGTCTCGCGAGGTAGGCGCTCGGGCTTCGGTTCGATCGGCTGTTCAACAACTTCGGCAGGAGCGTGCCCCAGGATGCGCACGCGGTGATCCGGACATCCGCCGACCGCTACATCTCGTGGGTGCGAGGAGACCACGACGACAAGACCTGAGGCAAGGGGAACGGAGTCGGAGCCGCGCGGCGCACCCGCCGGTGCCGCTCACGAATGCGCCGCGCGGCCGAAGTCGGCCCCGTCGACTCCGTCGTACCGCTCGAAGGTCGTCGGCATCGGAAGCCCTGACATCGCCTGCGCGCGCTGGATCTCGGGCAGACCGGTGAAGCGGAGTGCGCCGTCGGAATCGCGCCAGAGGTTGTAGACGGTGAGTCCCCGCTCGACCTGCACGGTCACCGATGAGATGGCACCGTACTGCGGCGCGTACTCGGCGACGACCGGGTCGAAGAACTCGCGTTTGGAAGCAAGGAGCTCCTCCGGGTCGCCGACGAGCGTGTGGATCGTGAAGTACATCGCTGGACTCCTCCCGGGCACCGCGACGCCATCGACGCCATGCCAGTGCGAGCTTACGGCGGCGGCGAGATGTCTCCCAGTGCCGGCGCTGCTGACCGACCACGGGTGGGGTTCTCGGATGCAACCGTTCAGGCTGCAGGTGCTGCGGCGACGACGGCGAGAACATCTTCGCCGTAGGTCTCCAGCTTTTTGGCGCCGACGCCGGAGATCTGCGCCAGTTCGGCCAGCGTGCTCGGCCTGGCCGAGGCGATTCCGCGCAGCGTCGCGTCACCGAACACGATGTATGCGGGCACGCCCTCGTCCTTCGCCTGCTCGGTGCGCCAGGCGCGGAGCGTCTCGAAGAGCGGATGCGCCGCTTCGGGCAGCGCCTCCACACTCGCCTTGGCTGCGCGAGAGCGCGAGGTCCGCTCGGCCTGGTGACGAAGCAACACCTCGCGCGATCCGCTCAGCACGTCCGCGCTGGCGGGCGTGATCGCGAGCGTGCCGTATCCGTCGTCGTTCACCGCGAGAAGACCCAGCGCGAGCAGTTGCCGCACGACCCCGCGCCACTGCTGCTCGCCGAGGTCGTCGCCGATGCCCCAGGTGCTGACCGAGTCGTGGCCGTACTGGTCGACCCGCGGAGTGCGCTTGCCGCGCAGGATGTCGATGAGGTGCCCCGCACCGAATCGTTGGTTGCGTTCGCGCTTGAGCCGCACCACCGTCGAGAGCAGTTTCTGCGCCGGAATCGTGCCGTCCCACGTCTGGGGCGGGTCGAGGCACGTGTCGCAGTTGCCGCACGCGCCTGAGGCCTGTCCGAAGTACTGCAGCAGGTTCTGGCGTCTGCAGTGCACCGTCTCGCACAACGCGAGCATCGCGTCGAGGTGAGCCGACATGCGACGTCGGTGCGCGAGATCACCGGGCGATTCCTCGATCATCCGCCGCTGCTGCACCACGTCTTGAAGGCCGTACGCCAGCCATGCCACCGCGGGCTCGCCGTCACGGCCTGCGCGGCCGGTCTCCTGGTAGTAGCCCTCGACGGACTTCGGTAGATCGATGTGCGCGACGAAGCGCACGTCGGGCTTGTCGATGCCCATTCCGAACGCGATCGTCGCCACGATCACGACGCCGTCTTCACGCAGGAACCGGGACTGGGCACGGGCGCGCGTGCCTGCGTCGAGCCCTGCGTGATAGGCCACGGCGTCGATGCCGTTCTGGCGCAGATGCTCCGCCGTCTGCTCCACGGTCTTGCGGCTCAGCGCGTACACGATGCCGCACGCGGCGCCCTCCCCCGAGCGCGCCCCTTCGACGGGCTGCTCGCGCTCCGGGAGCGGGGGCGCGAACTCGTTCTTGATGAACGAGACCAGCTGGCGCCGCACCTCGTTCTTCTCCACGATGCGGTACTGGATGTTCGGCCGGTCGAAGCTGGCGACGAAATGCTCGGCGTTCTGCAGCCCGAGGCGTTCCGTGATCTCCCGATGCGTGGCCTCGGTGGCGGTCGCGGTGAGCGCGATGCGCGGCACATCGGGCCAGCGCTGCGCCAGCTCGGAAAGCCCGAGATAGTCGGGACGGAAGTCATGGCCCCACTGCGAGACGCAATGCGCCTCGTCGATGGCGAACAGCGCGATCTTTCCGCGCGACAGCAGTTGCTTCGTCTGCTCGGAGGACAACCGTTCCGGCGCGACGTAGAGAAGGTCGAGCTCGCCGCGCAGGTACGCGCGTTCCACGGATGCCCGGGCTCCGGCGTCCTGTGTCGAATTCAGGTAGGCGGCGCGCACGCCCACCGCGCTCAGCGCGTCTACCTGGTCGTGCATCAGCGCGATGAGGGGGGACACCACCACGCCCGTGCCCTCGCGAACGATCGACGGCACCTGGTAGCAGAGACTCTTGCCACCGCCGGTGGGCATGAGCACCACGGCGTCGCCGCCGTCGACGAGCCGGTCGATGACCTGGGCCTGGTCGCCGCGGAACGCGTCGTACCCCCACACGGTCTGCAGAACGTCGAGCGGGTCGGCGCCGACCATGCGCCGAACGGATGCGCGCTCCAGCTCCTCCTCGAATCGGTCTGCGTCGCCGTTGCCGCGGGGTTGCCGGGCTCGACCGCGTTCGTCGGAGGGCAGCGACTCGGGCCCATAGTCGTCGTCGGGCGGGACGAGTTCGTCGGGGTCCCAGTCCGTGACGTTCCCCTCCGCGGCATCGGTCGGGTGCGGCGGCGGTTCGAACGGTTCGGGCAGGCTCACCGGACCAGGCTAACCGGAGCTCCCGACGGCAAGGCGGGCGCCTTCGGCCCCTGTGCGAAACCCGTTCTCCACAGGTGGCGCCACGCGAGCGCGAGCGCGGTGCTCCCCGGTCATCGCCCTGACCGCGGCTTCGCCGCTCAACGGCTCAATCGGGTCGAGGAGACGAGCAAGCTCGCTGTGCTCCCCCTCAATCGCCCTTAGGCTGGAGGAATCCACATTCACCAGGGGACGGCATGACCTCACGCGGCCTGCGCACGCTTCGCGGCACCGCCGCCGCGTGCTTCGCCGTCTTCGTCGCTGCGCTGTTCCACGACGCTGCGGGAGGCGGGCTGCCCTCCCTGCTCGCCGTGTCGCTGTCGCTGGCGTTCGCCGTTCCGCTCTGCGTCGCGCTCGCCGGGCGCCGCATCTCGCTGTGGCGTCAGGCGGCATGCGTCGGCGTCAGCCAGCTGCTGCTGCATCTTCTCTTCGGTCTCGGATCGAATGCCTCGGGCATCGCCTTGCACGCTCCTGCCGGTCACATGCACATGGATGAGCACCTCGCCCTGACGGCGGGGACCGCGATGCCGATGCACAGCGACAGCCCGCTCATGTTCGTCGCCCACGGCTGCGCTGCGCTCATCACCGTCGCGGCGTTGCGTCATGGCGAGCGCACGCTGCATGCGCTGGCGACCTTCACCGCGCTTCTCGTCACGGCCATCGCACGACTGGTCGCCGTAGCGATCGACAGTCCCGCACGGATGCCCGTGCAGACGCGCCCACTCACACTCGCGTCGCCCAGGCGCGTGCTGGGCTCGCTCCGCCATCGCGGACCTCCCGCCTTCGTCTGACCGCGAGTCGCTTCGGCAAGGCGACGCGGCCACCGTGTCCGTCACCATGGCATCCGAAGTCCCCTGTCGCACAAGGCGCAGGTCGGGCGCGCGTGGACGGCATCCGGCGAGACACGACTCAGAGGCGTGACTCAGAACCGGTGCGGCCCGTCGCCGAGCATTCCGCCTTTTGCACGACATGCGCGCGACCACGACCACGCACCGGCATTGCGGCGACACCCAGCGCATCGACACCCAGCGCAGACAACCGGCGCAGTCGATCAGCTCAGACATCCATCACGCAGCGCGTTCATATACGCGCGCAGGCATACGAGAGAGACATGACCAAACACACCCTTGCGGTCGCAGGCGCGACCGCCGTCGCGGCCATCGCCCTGGCGATCGCGGCACCACTCACCGCGAGCGCGCACGTGCGCGTGGATCCGGATCAGGCAGCGGCCGGCGGATACAGCGTGCTCACCTTCCGAGTGCCCACCGAGTCCGCAACCGCGGGCACGGTCGGGCTCGAAGTCGACTTTCCGGCCACGACTCCGTTCACCGCCGTCTCGTACCAACCCATCCCCGGCTG
Source organism: Humibacter antri (assembly GCF_054777235.1). Taxonomy (NCBI): domain Bacteria; kingdom Bacillati; phylum Actinomycetota; class Actinomycetes; order Micrococcales; family Microbacteriaceae; genus Humibacter; species Humibacter antri. The sequence continues at coordinate 79,269 of NZ_BAAHAW010000042.1, forward strand.
GTCCGCGAGCGTCACGACCTCGAAGCTCCCCAACCCGGTCAAGATCTCCGGAGCGACGGTGACGGAGGCGCCGACGAAGATCGTGTGGACGGCCGATCCCGGTGTGCAGGTCGCCCCTGGGCAGTTCCAGCAGTTCGTCATCTCCGCCGGGATCGTGCCCGACACCGGCAAGATCGTCATGCCGACCATCCAGACATACTCCGACGGGTCGGTCGTGAGGTGGGACCAGCCGACCCCCGCATCGGGCGAGGAGCCGGAGCATCCTGCACCCACGCTCTACGTGAAAGACGCCCCGCCCTCGTCGTCGACGACGGCACCGACCGTGGTGAGCAGCACGCCGGCTCCGGCTGCTGCCTCCAGCGCGTCGCCGATGGACGCCGCCGCGCTCGGCCTGGGCATGGCGGGGCTTGCGCTCGCGGCGATCGCCCTCGTGGTGGCAGTGCTCGGGCTCACGCGGAGGAGGCGACCGGCCACGACAGCGGGCACCGAGCCTCCCGCGGGACCACCGCAGTCGCGCACGCACGAGGATGGCGCCTGATGCTGCCGCACGCGACACGGCGCTCGTCGGCGCCGACCACTCGGGTGCACGACGGGACTCGCACCCGCCGTGCACCGATCGGCCGCGCTCTGCGGGCCGGGATCGCGGTCGCCGCCCTCGCGGCGGCCGTGGCCCTCGGTCCGCTCGCCGCCGCTCCGGCGAGCGCCCACGATTACCTGGTCGGCAGCTCGCCGAAAGCGGGATCGACGCAGACGACACCGATCGACAGCGTGAAGCTCACGTTCGACGACGTCGTGCTCGACCTGTCGAAGACGAGACCGGGCGCTCTGCTGCAGGTGACCGGCCCCGACGGCGCGAGCCGTCATTTCGAAACCGGATGCCCCACTATCAGCGACCGCAACGTCACGGTTCCGGTCGCGCTCGGCGGTGCAGGCAAGTACCTGGTCACGTGGCAGATCGTGTCGTCCGACGGGCACGTCGTGTCGGACTCGATCCAGTTCACCTACGCACCGCCGGCCGGCACGAAGGCCGCCGCAGGTTCTGCGGTCAGCCCGTGCAAGGGTGCAGGCGCGAGTGCCGCCCCCAAGGCCGGAGCGGGCACCGCACAGGGCACGGTGAACTCCGGCGCGATCGTCATCGTCATCGTGATCGCGGCGGCGATCGTGCTGCTCGCACTCATCGCGGTCGTGGTGATCATGCTGACCAGGAGACGGCCGCGCGACGAGGACTGACTCGGGTTCCCGCCTCGACGATGCGGTGGAGCCGATGCGTGCCTGCGTGGTCTACGACAGAGCCCCGAACAGGTCGTTCAGTGACTCCGTCATCGAGGGATGCGTGTAGATCCCGTCACGCAGTTGCTCCGCCGTCGCTCCGAACCGCATCGCGACAGCGACGGTGTTGATGACCTCGTGCGAATCGTAGGCGAGCATCGTCACCCCGAGGATCTCGCCGGTGGCGGCATCCGTGACCGCCTTCATCACACCCCGGGTGTCGCCGACGATGCGGGCGCGCGGCACGGTCGCCATCGCTTCGACGTCGCGAACCGCCGTGCACAGGCGGCGCCCTGTCGCACGCGCCTCGCGCTCGGTCAGCCCGACGCGTGCGAGCGGCGGAGTGCTGAAGATCACGTGCGGCACGGCAACGCGATCAGCTATGGAGCGCACGCCTGCGCCCAGGAGTTGGTCGAGCACGATCCGGTAGTCGTCGAGGGAGATGTAGGTGTGCTGTGCTCCACCGTTGACGTCGCCGACGGCGAAGACGTGCGGAATGCTCGTACGCAGCTTCTCGTCGACAATGACCGCACCCCGGCGATCCGTCTCGATGCCCACCTGCTCGAGCCCGAGCCCATCGGTCATCGGTCGACGCCCGAGCGCGGCGAGCGCCAGGTCGCCTTCCACCGACTCGACGACGCCGTCCGCGAGTGTGTAGTCGACCCGAACGCCCCCGGAAGTGGTGCGCACACCGCTCGCAGTCGCGTCGGTGACGATTCGAACACCCTGCTCGTCGAGCAGGGCCGCCACCCGCTCCGAAATGTCGTCGTCTTCGGCAGGGAGAATGCGGGCACGTCGATGCAGCAGCGTCACGTTCGTGCCGAACGATGCCTGCATCGAGGCGAACTCGACGCCGATGTATCCGCCGCCCAGCACGATCAGCCGCTCGGGCCGCGTCGAGCGCGAGAGCAGTTCGGTACTGGTCACAACGCGACCGTTGTCTCGCAGGCCCGGAATCTCCGGCAGTGCCGGAACGGCACCGGTGTTGATGACGATCGTCTCGGCGTGCACAGTGAGGCGATCCTCGCCCGCCGCCACCAGCAGCGTGTGAGCATCGATGAACGACGCCCGACCGGTGATGACGGTGGCGCTGTCGGGCGAATCGAGCATGGCGAAGTTCTTGGCGCGCAGGAGTGCTGTGAGCTCGCTCGTCTGACCAACAGCGGTCGACCAGCGTGCGCTGCCGTCGACCTGACGTCCGAGGAGTTCAGGATGCTCACCCCGATACACCAGCGCCTTGGTCGGCACACAACCGATATTGATGCAGGTTCCGCCGTACATCTGGGCGGACTGCTCGATCATCGCCACGCGTCGGCCCGCCTTCGCCAGCGCCGCCGCGAGTGTCTTGCCGCCCTTGCCGAACCCGACGACAGCGAGGTCCACGTCGAGCGTGGATGATGCGTTTTCGGATGCCATGGACCCAGTGTGAACCTTCGAGGCGACCGTGACCGAAGCCGCCGGATCGTCGGCGGCGACTTCGATGCCCAGGCCACCGGCACCAAGCACGTCATGCGCCCCGGTGTCCGGCAATACTGGACACGTGACCACCCACTTGATCACCGGCGCATCCTCCGGCATCGGCGCCGCGCTCGCGCGCGCACTGCACGATCGAGGCGACGACCTGGAGCATCCGGAGTCGTTGCGGGCATCCGTCGGCGATCGGATGCCCGACCGCCTCGACTCGCTGCTGCACGTCGCCGGGGTGGTCGACCTGGGTCCGGTGTCGGAGTTGCCGGCCGAGGTGTGGCGGCGCACTCTCGACGTGAACCTCGCGGCACCGGCGGAGCTGACCCGGCTGGCGCTGCCGGCGCTGCGCACGGCGCAGGGACGGGTCGTGTTCGTGAACTCCACCGCCGGGCTGAATGCATCGCCGAACTGGAGCGCCTACGCGGCGAGCAAGTTCGGCCTGCGCGCCCTCGCAGATGCCCTGCGTATCGAGGAGCACAGCGGCGTGCGGGTGACGAGCGTGTATCCGGGACGCACGGCGACGCCTATGCAACAGAAGGTGCACGAGCATGAGGGCACGGAGTACGACGAGGCGGACTGGATGCGGCCGGAATCGGTGGTCACGGCCGTACTGACGGCGCTCGACCTGCCGCGCGACGCGGACCTCACCGACATCCGGGTGCGTCCGGGCGCGTAGAGCTCGCCCGCGGAAACGGGCGCGGCTGCGTGTTCCGCGGAGTCGGAAGGCGCCGATAACCAGTGGCGTTTGCCGGCGCATCCGTCCTCGTGGCTTGACGCGGAAGACGTGACCCGGGTGAGTCGACTCCGTCACGGCCCGCCGATCGGACGACACGGCGGTCGGCCGGTCAGCTGGTCGAGGATCGTCCCTGGTCGGGTCCGGTCAGAGGACGGCGACGCGTGCCCCCGAGCGTGAGGCTGAGTGTTATCAAGCAACCGCGCTTGAAGGCACCGACCGGCGAGGCCGATGCCGAGACCGAAAGGAATGCAGAAAATGGCAATCGTCCTCAAGGCAGCCGCAGCGGCTCTCGCTGCGATCACCATGGTCGGCGCCGGCGTCGGCGTCGCGTCAGCCGCCGAGCCCACACATCCGGCCAGCACCGACACCGTCAAAAGCGCCAAGGCGCAGTGGTCTCGCGGGTTCGACTTCCATAACACCGCGACCGTTCCCATGGTCTTCACCAACCAGAGCTGGCCGACCGGCATACCGCTGGGCACCGTCGTGCTTCCTGGCCAATCGCTGCATTTCGAGGTTCCCTACGACGGCGGAATGATGGAGAACTCCTACCTGGAGTTCACCCCGAAGGCGGGCTACGGCGCGAGCGGAAAGATTCAGTTCACGCTGACGATCGAGGGTGTGGCGAACACGAACTCGACCTGGACCGGCGAGGACGGCATGTCGGGATTCGACGGGATCACCGACGACCGGAACCTGTACGTGGTCGACCCGGCCGGCACCGACATCACCCTGGACGGCAGCACCAACGCGCAGGCCCAGCAGGAAGCCACCGCCTTGCACCAGCTTTGCGACGACTCGACCCTGGCGACGTGCCAGTTCGACGTGAAGACCGAGGACCCGACGGCCAGGGGCCCGGCCCATCAGGTCGGCATCAGCGTGGTCAACCACCAAGACAACCCGGTGGTGTTCAAGAAACTGGAGACCGACAGCGTCGGCGTCTCCGACAGCGTCGGCGTCAGCGTCTCCGCCGGTGGGCAACTCTTCGGGCTGATCAACACCGCCGTCAACGCGTCGTATCAGCACAACATCAACTCCAGCTCGGCTTACACCAACGAAGTCGACATGAGCGTCGATCCCGGTGACACGGTGTGGGTGCTCGACACCGCTCCCGTGATCCGGGACACCGGCGACTTCACCATCACCATGGGCAACACCACCTACCACCTCGATCACGTCTCCTTCGACAGCCCGGACGCCAACCGCGAAGGCCAGTGGCAGACCTGCTCCCTGCAGAGCAAGGTGCAGTGCTCGGTCCGTCCCGACGGGGCCGCCGGCGAGCTGTAAGACGCCAAGGCCCCGGCCGGGGCGGCGGCGGCGGCTGCGGCGGGCGACGACGACGGGGGACGACGACTATAGTTGTTTCACAACAAGCAACTACTTTTCGACACATTGCAGCCCCAGCGCGAGCCGTGCCGAACCGTTCCTGGAGTTCTGTGACAGCCGCCGCCACACCGCCGCCCTCCCGTGCCCTCTTCGGCAAGGAGCATCCGCACTACAAGTGGGTCGCGCTCAGCAACACCACGCTGGGCATGCTGATGGCCACGATCAATTCGTCGATCGTGATCATCTCGCTGCCTGCCATCTTCAAGGGCATCCAGCTCAACCCGCTGGAGCCGGGCAACGTGAGCTACCTGCTCTGGATGCTCATGGGCTACATGCTCGTCACCGCGGTGCTGGTCGTGACGTTCGGGCGCCTCGGCGACATGTACGGCCGGGTGCGCATCTACAACCTCGGCTTCGTGGTGTTCACCGTGGGGTCGATCGCGTTGGCGTTCGATCCATTCACGAACGGACCGGGGGCGATGTGGTTGATCGTGTGGCGCTTCGTGCAGGGCATCGGCGGCGCCATGCTGTTCGCGAACTCCACGGCGATCCTGACGGATGCCTTCCCCGCCAACCGCCGGGGCATGGCGCTCGGCATCAACCAGGTCGCCGCGATCGCAGGAAGCTTCATCGGCCTCATCGTCGGCGGCCTGCTCGCCGTCATCGACTGGCGAGCGGTGTTCTTCGTCAGCGTTCCGATCGGCGTCATCGGCACGATCTGGTCGTACATCTCCCTGAAGGAGGTCGGCACGAAGAACCCGGGCAAGCTGGACTGGCCGGGGAACATCACGTTCGCGGTGGGGCTGACCGCGCTGCTCACCGCGATCACCTACGGCATCCAGCCATACGGCGACAGCTCCACCGGGTGGGGCAGCCCGTGGGTGATCGGCGGCATCGTCGCCGGGGTCGTGCTGCTCATCGTGTTCGCGTTCATCGAGTTGCGCTCCCGGGCGCCGATGTTCAACATGCGGTTGTTCCGCATTCGCGCGTTCGCGATGGCGAACCTCGCCGGACTGCTGGCCTCGGTCGGCCGAGGCGGCCTGCAGTTCATGCTGATCATCTGGTTGCAGGGCATCTGGCTGCCGCTGCACGGCTTCAACTACGCAGACACCCCGCTCTGGGCGGGCATCTACATGCTGCCGATCACGATCGGATTCCTCATCGCGGGACCGCTGTCCGGCACGCTCTCCGACCGGTTCGGCGCCCGGACGTTCGCCACCGTCGGACTGCTCATCGTCGCGCTGACGTTCGTGCTGCTGCTGATCATCCCGGTGAACTTCGAGTACTGGCAATTCGCCATCATCACGGGTCTGTCCGGCATCGGATCCGGCATGTTCGGCGCGCCGAACCGCACCGCCATCATGAACAGCGTTCCGGCGAATCAGCGAGGTGCGGCATCCGGCATGGCGGGCACCGTGCAGAACGCGGGAACGTCGCTGTCCATCGGGCTGTTCTTCTCGCTGCTCATCTCGGGACTCGCCGCGTCACTGCCCTCCGCCCTCTACAACGGACTCACCTCGCACGGTGTGCCTGCGGCGGCCGCGCAGAAGATCTCAGAGCTGCCCCCGGTGGGGAGCGTCTTCGCCGCGTTCCTCGGCTACAACCCGATTCAGAGCCTGCTCGGCCCGACCGGCGTGCTCGACAAACTGCCGAAGGCGGATGCCGCAACCCTCACCGGCAAGGAGTTCTTCCCGCAGCTCATCCAGGGGTCGTTCCACGACGGACTCGTGGTGGTGTTCATCGCCGCCGCCATCATGTCGCTGATCGGCGCCGTCGCCTCGTTCAGCCGAGGCAAGAAGTTCGTGCACGTCGACACCGTGCCGACACGTCTTCCCCACACCGCAGACCGGCACGGGTTCGCCAGCGCGCCCGAGCTCGGCGAGGGCCACGATGCCGCTTCCCGAGCAGCCGCCCCCGCCGCCGTGACGGCAGCCGACACCCCCACGGCTGCCGTCACGGGATCCTCCACACGCAACACCGGCAGTCCCGGCGTCTGACGACGGCCTAGGATCGACGGATGCCCGCCCCACTCGGCAAGGAACGCCGCGACACCGCCCCCGATGCCCGATCGGCGGCGGGCACCGACCGGGCGGAGACCGCGGCGCGCCTGGCCGTCGTCGTGGGGCGCATCAACCGGCGCATCCGTGCCGTCGGCGAGGGCCTGACGCAAGCACAGCTTTCGGCGCTCTCGAGCATCGTGCGCAAGGGACCCTTGCGTCCGGGCGACCTCGCGCGCATCGAGTCGGTCTCCGCCCCCAGTGCCACCCGAGTCGTCGCGGAGCTGGAATCACGGGCACTCATCGAGCGGGAGCCCGACCCGGCCGACGGACGCTCGTCGCTCGTGAGCGCGACCGACGCCGGCCAGGACGCCGTGCTCGCCGCCCGCGCCGAGCGGGCCAAACGCATCTCGGTGCTCCTGGCCGGACTCGACGACGACGAACTGGCCGCAGTGGTCGCCGCCCTTGACGCCCTCGAGATCGTGGCGGTACACGTGCCTCTGCCGCCGAGAGCCGAGGCCGATCGCGCCGACTGAGCTCGGCATCCGTGTGCGCTAGCACGGAGATCCGGGCGACACGCCGACGAAGATCGGCCACTTCCCGTGCACAGTCGGCGTGTCTCCGCGGGAGCGGCGGCCGGTTCGATGCGCCGTGCGCCCCCGCGCTGAGCACACTCGGTTCACGCTCACCCACAAGCACGGCGAGCACCTGGGCTTGACGTGCTCGGCTGCGGCGGCGAGGCGTCCGGCAGCGACGAACGATGCGCCGGAGATCGCACGATCGGCCGGACGGCGACCGCCCGGACCTCCGGCGCATCGTGCGATCTCCGGCGGATCGTTCGACATCGCCCACGTCGCAGCAGCGTGCACGAAACGCACACAACGGCGAGGAACGCGCTAATCGACGGCTATGGCGCACAAGCGAGACAAGCATCCGCTGCGACGCACAACATGGTGCATCACCTTGAGCGGCGCAGCCGCGATTACTGACCACTGAGGCGAGAGCGAAGCGAGATTGCTCGCATCGCCGAGCCGACGGAGTCAGCCCAGCGGCGCAGCCGCGAGTACCGAAGACAGAGAGGTCTTGAACCGATGAGTGATCGCACTCCCCGTCGCGACCGCGCTCCGATCGCACACGAAGACGCGGCACGCATTGAAATCCAGGGACTGACCAAACGGTTCCTCACCCCGAAGGGCGAGCCGTTCACGGCCATCCGCGACGTCACGCTCACGGTCGAGCCGGGCGAGTTCTGCGCCATCGTGGGACCGACCGGATGCGGCAAGTCGACGACGCTGGCACAGGTCTCCGGGCTCGAGAAGCCGAGCGGAGGCGGGGTGCGCGTCGGCGACAAGCTGGTCGACGGCATCACGAACGGTGTCAGTTACATGTTCCAAGCCGACTCCCTCTTTCCGTGGAAGACCGTGCTCGGCAACGTGATGATCGGGCCGACCCTGCTCGGCACGCCGAAGGCCAAGGCCACCACCCTGGCGCTGGACTGGCTGCGCCGCGTCGGGCTCGCCGGCTTCGAAGACCGCTACCCGCATCAGCTCTCCGGCGGAATGCGCAAGCGCGTCGCCATGGCTGCCGCACTGATCAACAACCCGCGCATCCTGCTCATGGACGAACCGTTCGGTGCGCTGGACGTGCAGACGAAGGCGATCATGCAGACGGAGCTGCTGCAGCTGTGGGAGCAGTTGCGGCCATCCGTGCTCTTCATCACGCACGACCTCGACGAGGCCGTCGCGCTGGCGGACAAGGTCGTGATCATGACCAGCAGTCCGGGAACCGTGAAGGACGTCTTCGAGATCGACCTGCCGCGCCCGCGCGGCGACGTGCAGGAGATCAGGCACGAGGAGCGCTTTCTTCAGATCCAGGGACGGATATGGGAGTCACTCAAAGAAGAGGTCACCAGGGCATACGAGCAGACGACGGGAGTCGCGGCATGAGCGCCACCACGGCAAAGGTCAACGGCTACTACGCGATCCCCTCCGACGAGGTCGCGCTGCAGGCATCCGCTCGTCGTGCGCGCAGCAAGCGCACCATGTGGATCTGGATCGGCCGCGCCGCACTCCTGGTCTTCGTCATCGGCGGCTGGCAGTTGTGCACTCAGCTCGGCTGGGTCGACAAGTTCTTCTACGGGCAGCCGTCGGGCATCTGGAACAGCCTGGTCAAGCTCTTCACGCAGGGCACGGCGTTCGGCTCGATCTGGGAGAACCTGTGGATCACCGTGCAGGAGGCGGTGCTCGGGTTCCTGCTCGGCACGGCCACGGGCATCCTGTTCGGAATCGTGCTCGGCTCGAACCGATATCTCGCCTCGGTCTTCGGGCCGTACATCAAGGTCGTGAACTCCATTCCCCGCATCCTGCTCGGCGCGATCTTCGTGGTCGCGTTCGGACTCGGGATGTTCCCCAAGGTGCTGCTGGCGGCCGTGCTGGTGTTCTTCGTCGTGTTCTTCAACGCGTTCCAGGGCGTTCGCGAGGTCGACCCGAACCTGGTCGCCAACGTTCGCGTGCTCGGCGCCTCGCCGCTGCAGGTGGCGCGGCACGTGACCATCCCGTCGGCGATGACCTGGATCATCGCGAGTCTGCACACCGCGTTCGGCTTCGCCATCATCGGCGCGCTCGTGGCCGAGGTGCTCGGCGCGCAGAAGGGCGTCGGCCTGATCATCACGCAGGCATCCGGCAACTTCGACCCCGACACCGTCTTCGCCTGCATGGCGATCATCGCCGTCGTCACGCTCGTGGCCGAGTACCTCATCACGCTGCTCGAACGCGTGCTGCTGCGCTGGCGCCCGCCGAACCGTTCGGAGACCCAGCAGGCCGTCTGAACTCCCCACCCGAAGCACCCACCCTCGCACCACATCGGCCGAATCGGCCACGACGAAAGGAAAGCACTCACATGCACGCACGCAAGGTGTTGGCAGTGGCTGCGGCCGGAGCACTGGCGCTCGGCCTCGCCGCCTGCAGCAGCAACGGATCCGGCGGAACGGGCGGCGCCACCCCGGCGGCCAAGTCCGTACCCACCGTGAAACTCATGGTCGGCGGCATCGACAAGCAGATCTACCTGCCGTACCAGCTGGCGCAGAACCTCGGCTACTACAAGAAATACGGCGTGAACGTCGAGCTCTCCACCGAGCAGAACGGCGGTGTCGGCGCCGAGGATGCCATGGCATCCGGTCAGGTCGACATGGCCGGCGCCTGGTACATCCACACCGTCGACTTCCAGTCGAAGGGCAAGGACGTCATCAACCTCGTGCAGCTCTCCGGCGCACCGGGAGAGCGCGTGATGTGCGGGACGAAGAGCGGTGTGCACTCCGCTGCCGACTTCAAGGGCAAGACGCTCGGCGTCACCGACCTCGGATCGGGAACGGATGAGCTGACCCAGTTCCTGGCATCGCAGCACGGGATCTCCAAGACCGACTACCACACGCTGGCCGTAGGTGCGGGATCGACGGCGATCGCCGCCATCCAGCGCGGATCGGCAGACTGCGTCATGACGACCCAGCCCACCGTTGGCGCCTTGGAGTCGAAGAACCTGGCGACCACCGCGGTCGACCTGGCCACCACGAAGGGCGCTCAGAAGGCGCTCGGCGGCGCATGGCCGGCAGCGGGCCTCCTCGCCCGCGCCGACTGGGTGAAGTCGCACCAGGATGCCGCCCAGAAGGTGGTCGACGCGCTCGTCGCCACGATGCACTGGATCAGCAGCCATTCGGCCGCCGACATCGCGAACAAGCTGCCGTCGGACTTCGTGCAGAACGCGACGATCAGCAAGCAGCAGTACGTCGACGGGCTGACCACCGACAAGGGTCAGTTCCTGCCGGACGGCATCATGCCTGCCGGCGGGCCCAAGGTGATCTTCAACATGGAGAAGACGCTCGGCGTCGACACCTCGAAGATCACGTACGCCGACACGTTCACGAACAAGTACGCGGAGGCCGCCAACAAGCTGGAGGGCTTCACGACCACGACCACCCCGGCCGGTTCGAACGGCTGAGGTAGCCGCGAGCGAAGCGGGTCGAGGGAGGGCACCCTCGACCCGCTTCGCTCGCTCAGGAGCGCGGGCAGCGCTGCCCACCGCTTGAAACCAGAGACTTCTCAATCAGATCCAGGAAAATGGCGGCTATGTCGACGACGACACGGATGCCTTGGCGGTCCTGGCCGCTCGCCACCCAGATCCTCATCTGGGTGCTGTGCATCCTCATCGTGACGAGTGCGATCGGCGCGATCGTGTTCGCCCAGATCAGCAGCGCGACCGTCGACGAGCAGTACCAGCAGCGGTCGCTCGCGGTGGCCTCGTCGGTCGCACAGATGCCGCAGATCATCGATGACGTGGCGAAGGGCGACCCGCAGCATGAGATCCGGGACCTGGCCGAGCGGGTGCGCAAGGCGACCGGGGCCAGCTATGTGGTCGTCACCGATCGGAACGGGGTGCGGTTCTCGCATCCGAATCCGGCTCTCATCGGGCAGAAGCTCGAGGAACCTGTCGCCGTGCTCGATGGCCGCACGCATGTCGGCATCGACCCGGGAAGCCTCGGCCGTTCGGCGAACGGCAAGGCACCGATCTTCGATGCCGCGCACGCGGTGATCGGCCAGGTATCGGTCGGCATCCTCGAGACGGAGGAATCCGCGGACAACGCGCGCGACATCGCGCTCATCGCCGGGTACTCACTGCTCGCGTTGGCGATCGGCGCCATCGGCTCGCTCATACTCGCCCGCCGCATCAAACGGGTCACGTTCGGCCTCGAACCGGCCTCGATCGCCGCGCTGCTGCAGGAGCGCGAGGCCATGCTCCACGGCATCCGCGAAGGCATGATCGGATTCGACGCCTCCGGCCGCGTCACCGTGCTGAACGGCGAGGCGCGGCGGCTGCTGGGGCTGGAGGGCGAGGTGCTCGGCCGGCGACTGGAGGAGATCCTGCCGGTCGGTCGGCTGCGCGATCTGCTCACCGGCGAGTTGCCGGCATCCGACAGCAACATCCTCACCGACGACGCCCTGCTCGTGGTGAACCGGATGCCCGTGGCACTCGCCGGCCGCGACGTCGGCGCCGTGGTCACGCTGCGGGACCGCACGGAGGCGGAGGCGCTGATCCGCGAGATCCGGGCGATCGACGGGCTGAGCCAGGCGCTGCGCGCTCAGGAGCACGAGTACGCGAACCGGCTGCACGTGATCGCCGGCCTCATCGAACTCGGCGAGTACGACCAGGCCAACCACTATCTGGCGCAGATCTCGCACACGCCTTCTTCGGTCGACGACGACCTGCGGTCACGGATCGCCCCTGCGGAACTCGTGGCACTCCTCACCGCCAAGTCGGCCGTCGCTGTCGAGCGTGGCATCACGCTGGCGGTGACGCCGGATTCCCGGCTCGAAGACACCTCGCTCGACGCTGAGGTGCTGCTCACGATCGTGGGCAACCTGGTCGACAACGCGTTCGACGCCGTCGACGAGCTGCCCGGCGAACGCTCCGTCACCGTGCGCATCGTGCAGCATCACGAACTCGTCATCGACGTGCGCGACAGCGGGCCGGGTGTGCCGGATGCCCGCATCCACGACGTGCTCCGCGACGGCTATTCCACGAAGCGGTCGCGCTCGGGCAATAGGCGTGGCCTCGGGCTCGCGCTGATCAGCCGCATGGTGCGGCGGCTGGGAGGATCGATCACGGTGCATCCCGGTCCAGGAGGGCATTTCGAGGTGCACCTCCCTGTGCCTGCGCCGAAGACGGCTCGGCCCACCGAAGACGAGGTGACTGCGTGATCAGAACACTGGTGGTCGACGATGACTTCCGGGTGGCGCACATCCACGCCGAGCGCGTCACCCGGGTTCCCGGGTTCGAGTGCGTCGGTGAGGCGCACACCGCAGCCCAGGCGCGAGAGGCGATTGAGCGGCTCGAACCCGACCTCTTGCTCCTCGACGTGTACCTGCCCGACGAGAGCGGAATCTCTCTGCTCCGGTCGCTGCACAGCATGGATGCGCCGCCCGACTGCATCCTGATCACCGCGGCTCGTGATCTCGAGACGGTGCGGTCCGCGATGCGCGGCGGCGCGTTCTACTACCTGGTCAAACCGTTCGGCTTCGACCAGTTCGCCCGGGAACTCGAGGCGTACCGGGCATGGCGGGAGCAGACGGCGGCCGAGGGCACCGCGGATCAGGCATCGATCGACGAGCTGTTCGGTCTGCAGCGCACGTCGCGGCCGGATGTCTTGCGCGGCAAGCTGCCGCCGTCGATGCACAAGGTGCTCACGACCGTGCGTGACTCGACGGAGCCGATCGGTGCGGCGGCGGTCGCTGACGCGCTCGGCATGAGCCGACCCACCGCGCAGCGCTACCTCAGCGAACTGGAGCGGCGCGGCCTGATCGAGCTGCACCTGGAGTACGGCTCTACCGGGCGACCGACCAACACGTACCGGCCGCGGCGGTGATCGCGGCTCCCGCCTTCAGGCGATCCTGGTCGGCCTGTCGTCGACGGAGATGAAGAGGCTCGGCTCCAGACCGATCCCGCCCAGATACCGGCGCAGCGTTTCGACCTTGAGGTTCTCGATGGTCCCGCGCTCAATCTGGGAGATCCGCTTCTGGCTGACGTGAATCTCCGACGCCAGTTGCGCTTGAGTCAAGCCTGCAGCCTTGCGCAACTCGCGCAACTGCCATGCGCGCGCTTCCGCGCGCAGCCGATCGGCGTCTGCGAAGCGCTTCTGCTCGGAGATGCCGAGGCGCTCGGCCATCTGTTCCAGCGAAATGCTCATTTCGTGCCGCCTCTCAAGTTCTTCACGTGTTCGTCGAACAGATCATCCGCCTTGGGGATGTTCTCGCGGTGCCACCGCCTCCAGTTGCCTGCCTTGTTGCCCGCGACCAACAGGATGGCTTGCCGCTGCGGATCGAACGCGAACAAGATGCGGATCGCGCTGACGGCGTTGGACGACGTCCGCAACTCCTTCATGTTGTTGTGGCGCGACCCTTCGATGGAGTCAACGAGTGGTCGATCCAGTTGCGGTCCATCCTGCGAGAGGACCGTTGCCGCAGCGATCACACGCCTCCGCACGATCGCGTCCTGCGCATCGAGCCACCCGGCGATCAACTCGAACTCGACGTGCCAGACCAAAATATGCCCTTCTCCTAGTACTCGCGGAGTGCGCCGCGAATTCTCTTCGGCGAACGGCCGACTCTATTTCGTGAGTGGCGCACGGCGAAGTGTGATCGCGACGAAGTGGAACAACGACGGAGAGGACCGCCCTGGGGAGGACGAGTCCCTCTCGACACACCGCACCTAGACCGGTATGTTCACCAGTGGTGCTTCCCGGCTTATTCGGCGTGGCGAGAGGGGTCTTCGATGTCCACCGGCATCCCGATCAAGATCGACGGCATCACCAAACGATTCGGCAGCGTCACAGCGGTCTCGAACCTGAGCTTCACTGTCGAGCCCGGCCGGGTCACCGGATTTCTCGGCCCGAATGGCGCGGGTAAGACGACGACGCTGCGCATGCTGCTGGGTCTCGTCGCACCCACAAGCGGCACCGCCACGTTCGACGGCATCCGATACCACGACCTTCCGTCACCACTCACGACCGTTGGAGCCGCGCTCGAGGCCGCGAGCTTCCACCCCGGCCGCACGGCGCGCAACCACCTGCTGGTGTACGCGCAGGCGGCTCGGATCGACCGCGGTCGCGTTGCCGAGGTGCTGAACCTAGTCGGCCTGTCGGAGTATGCGGACCGCCGCGTCGGCGGCTACTCCATGGGGATGCGCCAGCGCCTCGGCCTCGCATTCACGCTGCTCGGCGACCCCGGTGTGCTCGTGCTCGACGAGCCGATCAACGGCCTCGATCCAGAAGGCATCAAGTGGATCCGGCTGTTCCTGCGCGAACTCGCCGCGCAGGGCCGAACCGTTCTGGTCTCATCGCACCTGCTCAGCGAGGTGCAGCAGAGCGTCGACGAGGTCGTGATCATCGCCAAGGGGGAGCTCGTGCACCGCGGCACGCTGGAGAGCCTCGAGGCCGGCGACCACGTCTCGGTGCTCGTGGACTCCCCCGACCGTGACGCGCTCTCGAGGGCGCTGACCTCTGCGGGTTTCGAGTTCGAGGTGGGGCGCAGCGGTCTCGTGGTCCGCGGCACCGAAGCAGCGCACATCGGTCACATCGCATTCACTGCGGGCGTCGAACTGAGCACGCTGCAACGTCAGCGATCCGGGCTCGAGGATGTCTTTCTCTCGCTGGTCGGGGAAGGGGACTCGCTGTGAACGACTTCGTCGCGGGCATCCGATCCGAGTTCACGAAGTTCCGGACCACGCGCATGTGGTGGGTGCTGGCGATCGTGCTGTTCGGCTACGTCGCGCTGATCTCCGGAGGGCTGGGCACACTGTTCGCCGCGCTCTCGACGGGGCATCTGCACACCGTGAACGGCCAGACGCCGCACTTCGGGCACCTCGCACCGCTCATCTACAGCTTCGCCACCTCGGTCGGATACGTCTTCCCTGTTCTGCTCGGCGCCCTCGCCACCACGGGCGAGTTCCGCCACCAGACGCTCACGCCGACCTTCCTCGCCAATCCGCATCGCGGCCGCGTGCTCGGCACCAAGTCGGTCACCTCTCTCGTGATGGGTGCCTCGTACGGGGTCATCGCGCTGATCGCCTCGATCGGCGGCGGCGCCATCGCGCTCGCCGCCACCGGGCTCGACACACAGCTCGGCGACAGCGACACGTGGGCGCTGTTCGGGCGAGCGCTGATCGCGATGGCGCTGTGGGCGGTGATCGGGGTGGGGCTCGGTGTGCTGGTGCCGAATCAGGCCGCCGTGATCGTGATCATCCTTGCCTTCACACAGTTCCTCGAGCCGCTTCTGCGCCTCGCCGGCAGCTTCTCGGATGCCGCGGGCTCGGTCACGAAGTTCCTCCCCGGGACCGCAAGCGACGGGCTGGTCGGGGCGAGCTTCTTCACGGTCTCCACGCCCGGCTCCGCCATGTTGGACTGGTGGCAGGGTGGCCTCGTTCTGGTCGGATACGCGGTGCTGTTCACGGTGCTCGGCTGGCTGACCACCTGGCGCCGCGACGTGACCTGAGCCGACCCGACCCGACCCGACGTGAAAACAGGCAGGAACGTGTTTGCCACGCGGGAACAGGCAATACCTGCCTGTTCCCGCGTGATCTGCCTGTTTTCGGTGGGCGCGGTATGCATGATTCTGGACTACTCGCCTGACCCGATCGGAACCGGTACCCTCTCGACCGCGCCCGTGCCTGCTGCGACAGGTCTCTGCAACGAAGCGCCCTCGACGTCCACCGACGGCACGAGTCGTTCCAGCCATCGCGGCAGCCACCACGCCGACCGAGCGAACAGTGTCATGACGGCCGGGACAAGTGTCATCCGCACCACGAACGCGTCGACCACGATGCCGACGGCGAGAGCGAACGCGATCGGCCGGATCGTCGAGTCTCCCTCGACCACACCGTTGCCGAACACGCCAACCATGATGAGCGCGGCCGCGACGACGACCTTGGCCCCCTGCCGGAACCCGCTGCTCACCGCTTCCCGTGCACTCTCGCCGTGCACGAAGTGTTCGCGCATCCCGGTGACCAGGAACATCTCGTAGTCCATCGACAGGCCGAAAAGCACGCCGATCACGATGGTCGGCAGGAACGCGAGCAACGGGGCAGGCGGGTCGACACCGAACACGCCGCCGAGCCAGCCCCATTGGAACACCGCGACAGTGACCCCGAGCGAGGCAGCGAGGCTGAACAGGAAGCTGACGGCAGCCTTCAGCGGCACCAGGATCGATCGGAACACGGCGATCATCAGCAGAAAGGCGAACGCCGCGATGAGTCCGAGGTACAAGGGGAGCCCCGATGCCAGGCGCGCCGCTATGTCGATGTTCACCGCGGTCTGACCCGTGACGGCCAGGTGCGGAGAACCGGGGAGTCCGACTCGCATCGACGGCTCGCGCAAGGTATTCACGAGCGCCATGGTTGCGGCATCCGACGGTCCGGTCTTCGGCAGCACCATGACGAGCACGGCATCGTCCCCGACCCCGGCGACCGTTGCACGTGCGACGCCGGATGTGTCGCCCAGCTTCTGCGCGAGTGCGAACGCCTCGAGGCGTGACGCCGTTGCCGGATAGGTTGCGAGCACCTCCAGCGGCCCGTTGGCACCCGGTCCGAAGCCGTCGACGAGCAGGTCGGATGCCCGACGCACCGTCGTCGACCGGGGCTGCGTGCCGTCGTTGCCGAGTCCGAGCTGCATGCCGGCGACCGGCGCCGCGAGCACGCCGACGACGGCGAGCGCCGCCACGAAAAACAGCACCGGCCGCCTCTGAATGGCGGCGACCCAGCCCGCCGCAAGGGCACGCTTTCGCTTCCTCTCACCCGCGGCGATGCGGCGTCGAGCCCGGCGCGTGAGGACGCGGCTCCCCGCCAGCGACAGCAGGGCCGGGGTCAGCGTGAGGGCGGCCAGCATGGCGATGAAGACCGCGAAGGCTGCCGCCAGGCCCATCTGGGTGAGGAATCCGAGCCCCTCGACGGCGAGTCCCGCCAGGGCGATGATCACGGTCAGAGCGCAGAAGAACACCGCCGTGCCCGCCGTTCCGACGGCCAGCGGGAGCGACTCCTGGGGACTCATGCCCTGCAGAAGCTGACGTCGATGCCTGCTGACGATGAACAGCGAATAGTCGATGCCCACCGCCAGTCCGAGCAGCAGCGCCAGCGTCGGCGCGATGGACGTGAGCGAGACGAAGCTCGACGCCGCGTAGATCGCGGTCACACTCGTGCCGAGCCCGACGAGCGCGGAGACCAGGGGCATCCCGGCCGCGAGAATCGTGCCGAACGTGATCAGAAGCACGATGAGCGCGACGACCAGGCCGGGCAGCAGATTCGACGAGGATGACGCGTTGCCGACGAGACTCGACGTGGCCTCGACATCCAACCCAGGGGTGTTCACGGCGGTGACCAGCTTCTGGATGCTGTCCGCCGTCGCGGACGACACGGAGCCGGTGTCGAGCTTCACCGAGATGTAGCCGACGCGGCCGTGCGGCGAGAGCCCTCCCGCAGCAGAATGGGCGAACGGATCGACCGCCGACGACACCCCATCGACGTCCGCGAGCTTTCTCGTGAGTCGCGCAACGACACGGGCATCGGATGCCGTGAGCTGCTGTCCCTTCGGCGCCGCGAACACGACGCTCCCGCTGCCGTCGCCCGTGCCGAACGTCCTGTCGACCGTGTGCAAGGTCGTGATCGACGGCAGGCCCTCGATCGTGATGTTCCCGTTCAGCGATTTCGCGATCGTCAGCATTCCGGTCACCGCGGAGACGAGCAGCACCACCCACGCTGCGATCACCCACCAACGGCGTCGCGCACAGAACGCCCCTACCGCTTGCCACCATCGAGCCATCGTTCGCACGCCTTCCGGGTCACCGTTCGTGACGGCATCCGCCGCCCCATCCGATGCTTCTCGGCGCCATCCGCTGGCAACACGGCCTCAGGGTGGAGATCCGGGTGGAGAACCGGATGGAGGAGACCGGCTGGAACCACTCGCTCCGGCTACTCCGCGGAGAGTACCCGGCGATACTCCTGTCGCCTCATGACAGCAGGCAACGGGTGTGAAGAGAATGGCGCATGACGGTTGAAGCCGTCGGAGAAGAGGAATCGCCGATGTCAACGCAGGCGCATACGAGCAGGCCCGAGAAGCTGGCCCGTCGATCCCGCGAAGCGCTTTACACGCTGGCCCTGCAGTTTCTGCTCGGCATGGCCGCCAACCTGATCGGCAGCCCCGAGGAGAACACGGGCGCTGCCGTCGCCTTCGCCGGAATCGTCCTCGCGCTGCACGCGCTGGTGGGGATCGGCCTGATCGTCGTCGCCGTGCGGGTGTGGATGGCCGCCCGAAGCGCGGGAGCGGGCGCGCGTTCGGCGCTCTGGGCGTTCATCGTCATCATCGCCACGTTCCTGATCGGGATCGGGACCATGATGACGGGCAACGGATGGCTGTCGTTCCTCATGTCGGTCGGATTCGTCGCAGCGGCCGCCCTCTACGTTCGAATCGACGCCAGCGCGCTCGGTCGACGGCGCGCATCCGCCACCCACTGACCGGCGACCACCGCACGACCACTGCTGCGGCTGCGACTGCGAAAACGCCCCGACGCGCCAGCTGGCGGTCGGGGCGTTTCGCAATCTCGAGTCGTGGCTGTCAGGCGACCGGTGCCTCGGACCCGACCACGACGACGTCGCTGATGCGCGCGTCGCCCGCCGCGACCTCCTCGAACTCCGCCTCGATCTCGGCGCGAGAAAGCAGCTCGGTCATGCGACGGCGGCGCTGACGCGGAATCAGCGTGACGACGGTGCCCGGCTTACCGGCACGGCCGGTGCGGCCGGAACGGTGCAGGTACGTCTTGTACTCGTCGGGAGCATCCGCCTGGATGACCAGATCGATGTCGTCGACGTGGATGCCGCGCGCTGCGACATCCGTCGCCACCAGCACCGAGACGCGGCCGTTCGACAACTTGTCGAGGTTGCGCTGGCGTCGGGACTGGCTCAGGTCGCCGTGCAGAGACACCGCGGGGATGCCGGCGTCGTCGAGCTGGTCGGCCAGCTGCTCCGCGAACGCGCGAGTGCGGGCGAAGACCAGCGTCTTTCCATCACGGTCGGCGAGCTGCTCGACGATCGCGCCCTTCTCGCGGTGCTCGATCACGAAGACACGGTGATCGATCGTTCCAGACGCCTGGTCTTCGCCGGCGACCTCGTGCACGGCAGGGGAGACGAGGAACTCGTCGACGAGATTCGCGACGCCCGAGTCGAGCGTTGCCGAGAACAGCAGCTTCTGGCCGCCCTCCGAGGTGCGACGCAGGATGCGCTGCACCGGCTCGAGAAAGCCCAGGTCGCACATGTGGTCGGCCTCGTCGAGCACCGTGATGACGACCTCGCTGAGGTCGAGGCGGCCCTGCTCGATGAGATCTTCGATGCGTCCAGGGGTGCCGATCACGATGTCGACGCCGCGCTGCAAGGCCCCGACCTGACGCTGCTGCGGAACGCCGCCGTAGATCTGCGTGGTGAAGAGACCGACGCTGCGGGCGATCGGCTGCACCGTGCGGTCGATCTGCAGCGCGAGCTCGCGGGTCGGCGCAAGTATCAGGGCGCGGGGCTTGCGACCCATCTGGCGCTTGCCGCCGGACTTGCCATGTTCGGCCCAGAGCGTCATGAGCCTCTCCGTGAGCGGCGCACCGAAGGCGATCGTCTTGCCGCTACCGGTGCGGCCACGGCCGAGTACGTCTCGTCCGGAGAGCACATCGGGGATGGTCGCCGCCTGGATCGGGAACGGCGCGGCCGCTCCGAGCTCGGCGAGGGCGCGCACGATGTTGCCGCCGAGCCCGAGGTCGCCGAACGTCACGCCGTCGACATCGGATGCCTGGATCGCCTCTGCCTGCAGCCGTTCGAGAACGACGTCGTCGGTCGGTGCGTGCGAGGCACGGTCGTCGCGCTTCGGGTAGAAGTCGGAGTCGCGGCGCTCACGCGGCGCATGCGTGCGGCTTTCGTCGAACGAACGACGAGGACGATCGTCGTCGGAACGCCGACGCGGGCGATCGTCGTACTGGCGACGGGGACGGTCGTTGTCGAACTGACGGCGCGGACGGTCGTTGCCGAACTCGCGGCGCGGACGATCGTTGTCGAACTGACGGCGCGGGCGATCGTTGTCGAACTGACGGCGCGGACGGTCGTTGTCGAAGTCACGGCGCGGGCGATCGTTGTCGTGCTCGCGACGCGGGCGATCGTTGTCGAACTGACGACGCGGACGGTCGTTATCGAACTCACGGCGCGGACGGTCCTCGCTGTCGGCGCGACGGGGGCGGTCGTCGTACTGACGACGGGGCCGATCATCGTCGAACCGGCGCGCGGGGCGGTCGCGATCGAACGAGCGACGCGGGCGGTCGTCGTATGACCGACGCTGACTGTCGCCGTACGAGCGGCGTGGGCGGTCGTCGGAACGACGCTCGTCGCGTTCGCCGTGGAGTCCGCGATCCTGGGCACGTGCCCCGCGGTGGTCGCGCTCGTCGGAACGGTCACGCGAATCGAACCCGCCATCGCCGTTCGCCTGGGCGCCACGCGGACGCGACGGAGCAACGCCGCGGGCGGCTCGCTCGTCGGCCGTCCAGCGGCGCTTCTTGGGGGCATCCGTCTCGGATTCCGGTCGATAGCCACGGTGGCCGACGCTGCGGCTGCCGGGCTTGACACCGGCCTTGGCTCCGAACGGCTTCTTGCCGCCGGACTTCTGACCGTAGCGCGGGTCGAAATCGCGCGCCGGGCGTCCGCCGGCGGGCTTCTTGTTCTTGGGCATGAGGATTCTTCTGGGTTGTTCTGGAGTGTGCATGGCAGAACCCGCGACACGTCGTCGCGTCCTTGCAGAACCTGCAGACAGAAGGCGTCGAGCGCCGTCCGCGCGAGGGCATACAGTGGTCATCCGCCGCGGCGTACATCGACGCAAAAAGGTGCGAACTGCACCGGCGGAACCGGCCCCACGGACTTACAAACCCATCCGCGCGACTCGCGCGGTGTCCAGAGCCGACCGTGCAACGATACACGATGCCCGCTGGGAGTGCGCTGCGCGGTCATGCGGCCGCGCCGTGCGACAGCGACAGCGACAGCGACAGCGACAGCGACAGCGACAGCGACAGCGACAGCGACAGCGACAGCGACAGCGACAGCGACAGCGTGGCTACGCCGCAGTATGTCGCACGATGCGCCGGAAAACACGCTGTGCGCCGGACCAGATCGAGGTATTCTTCCGGCCGACCGTGCGTTTTCCGGCCGACCGCGCGACCCGGCTGCACCGTGCGTTATCCGGCCGACCCTGCGACTCGGCCGACCGTGCGCTATCCGGCCGACCGTGCGATCCGGCCGCACCTGGCGTTTTCAGGCCGACCGCGCGACCCCCGGCCGTGCACGGGCCACACCCACGGGCGCGGACATCGACGTCCTGCGTACCGGTTGTCAGGAGATGCTCTGCGCGCGCGTCCTGACCGCTGCCGCCCGCTCGGCCACGAGCATCAGCACGACGATGGCGAGCACGACCACCAGCAGAACGACCACGGGTGCGACGTATCCGACGACCGCGGACGCGAGCACGGCGGCCGCACCGGCAACGCGCCATCCGATCGGCCCGAGCCGCAGGGTTCTGCGGTAAGCGGCCTCACCGAGCACGTATACGGCGACGCCCGCCGAGATCAGCCACACGTAGGCGGGCTGCGCCACCGCGAAGGCGTCTTCTAGTGCTCCGTGTAGGCCGGATGCCAGATAGATCAGTCCGACGATCATCACGAGGTGCTCGAGGTAATAGGCCACGATTCCGATGGTCGCGCGGCGCTGCGGAGAGGCATCCTCCATCGCCAGCACTGCGCGTTCGTCGTCGCCGGTGAAGTAGCACCACCACAGCGAGGCGATCGTCGCGACCGTCACGAGCGCACCGACGATGACGGCCGGGTCGAGCGTGTGGCGCGTGAGGCCGGAACCGACGGAGACGATGGACTCGCCGAACACGATGATCATGACGGCGCCGTGCCGCTCGACGAAGTGCTCGGGGCCGAGCGCCAGGCCGATGCGGCGGGTGATCAACGCGGAGATCGCGAAGAAGACGTAAGGCAGCAGGAAGAACACCCAGTCGAGCGGGCCGACGATGAACCCCGAGGCAAGGAGGCTGAGCGCAGCCATCAGGTTGAGCGGGCCGACCCGGAGCATGGTCCGTACTGCGCTCGATCCGCCCCGGCCGATGAAGAGGCCCGCGTGGATGATGACCACGACCAGGTAGCAGACGCCGAACAGCACGCCGTCTGCGCCCCAGGCATCCGTCAGCGACAGCGACATGACCAGGAACGCGGCCATCGCCACGATCAGCATCACGCGGGTGAAGGCGGTCTGCTCCGCGGCTTGGTTGGTGAGCCACGAGTAGGCGTCGTACATCCACCACATGACGCCGACCGTGATGAACGCCTGAATCGCGACGACGACGGTGGGATGCGCGAGGATCGCCTGGGCGACCTGGCTCACGGCATAGACGAAGACGAGGTCGAACAGCAGCTCGAGCGTCGACACGCGCGACGCGATGCGATTGATGCGCCCTGGTGCACGCGAGGGCTGTGACGTCATGCGCCCATTCTCGTCAGGGGAGGCGACGGCCACGGTTCTCGGCCCGGCGTGGGTTCTCGGCCAGGCAGGTGTTCACGATCCGGCGGGCTCAGAAACTGGCTGGCGCTCACCGCCCGGCAGGTTCCCGACCAGGCAGGTTTCCGGCCCGCCGTGGGTTCTCGGCCAGGCAGGCGCCCACGATCCGGCGGGCTCAGAAACTGGCTGGCGTTCACGACCCGGCAGGTTCCCGACCCGGCAGGCGCTCATGACCCTGCCGTCGCGGACTCCTGGTGCGGCGCCGGCAGTTCCGTGGTCGCCGCCCAGCTCGCCAGCAGCACCAGGGCATCGGCGGACGGCGATCCGGGCTCGGCCGTGTACGTGGACATCGTCAGCCCCGCGTCGGCCGGCAGCTCGAGCGCCTCATACGTCAGCTCGAGGTCGCCGACCACCGGGTGATGCAGGCGCTTCACCCCCGTGCGGTGGTACCGCACGTTGTGCGCGCCCCACAGCGTGCGGAACCGATCGGACTGCGTCGACAGCTCGCCGACGAGATCGGAGAACCGTTTGTCATACGGGTTGCGCCCTGCTTCGCCACGCATGGTCGCGACCAGATCTTCGCTGATCGTCGCCCATTCCACATAGAAGTCCTGCGCCGCCGGGTCGAGAAAGGTGAACCGGGCACTGTTCGGCGACGGATGCCCGAAAACCGGCGCGTAGAGAGCTCGCCCGAGCTGGTTGGCGCCGACGTAGTCGAAGTAGTTGTTCCTCACGATCGTCGGCGCTCCCGTGATGGCGTCGAGCACGCGCTGGATGCTCGGCCGCAGCGCGCCCGACGCGCGCCGCCGCGGCGAACGGATGACCGGTGACTCGTTCGCCGCCTTCGCCAGGTCGAACAGGTGCGCGCTCTCGGCTTCATCGAGCTGCAGGGCCCTGGCGAGCGCGTCGAGCACACCGTCGGATGCCCCCGCGAGGTCGCCGCGCTCCAGTCGCGTGTAGTAGTCGACGCTCACGCCTGCCAGCAGCGCGACCTCTTCCCTGCGCAGTCCGGTCACACGACGGTTGCCGCCGTACACGGGAAGCCCGGCCTCGGCCGGGGTGATGCGGGCGCGCCTGCTGGTGAGGAACTCGCGCACCTCGCTGCGGTTGTCCATGCATCCGACCGTACCCGGCGTCCGGCGATCGAGGGAGGGGCTGGCAGTACCCGGAACATCGGTCACTGCCCCGAATACCGGCACCGCGGGGCGGCGCATGATTCAGGAGAATCGGGCGGATGCCGACCGCCCGGTACCGAAAACCGCGGTCACATCCTGAATCATGCGCGGGACGGCCCGTGGCGCCTACCCTCGGACAGCCCGGCACCCACACAGGGCTACCACGGCAACGCGTCCTACCGGGCAGGCTCCAGCTCGCCGGGCGGCTCGGGCGCTGCATCGGGCGCAGCCGGCGGCGTGGGCCCGCCACCGGGCCCGCCGGCATCCGCCTCGCCCTCGCCCCGCTTCGCCGCCCGGCGTGCGCGACGTCGCTCGCGGGCACCCTCCACGAGGTTGTAGAGCGTGGGAAGCACCACGAGGGTGAGCAGGGTGGACGACACCAGCCCCCCGATCACGACGATGGCCAGCGGCTGCGAGATGAACCCGCCGTGGCCGGTCACGCCGAGCGCCATGGGCAGCAGCGCGAAGATCGTCGCCAGCGCCGTCATCAGGATCGGTCGCAGTCGACGCGAGGCACCGTGCCGTACGGCATCGGGCACGGCAAGGCCCCGGTTTCGGTACTGGTTCACCAGATCGATGAGCACGATGGCGTTCGTGACCACGATGCCGATCAGCATCAGCATTCCGATGAGGGATGCCACGCCGAGCGGCACGCCCGACACGATCTGCAGGCCGATGGCGCCCGTCGCTGCGAACGGGATCGAGACGAGCAGCAGAAGCGGCTGGCGTAGCGACTTGAACGTGGCGACCATGACGACGTAGACGATCAGGATGGCCGCCGCCATCGCAAGTAGGAGCTGCGAGAACGCGCTTCCCTGGTTGGCCGTGACGCCGCCGATCGTCGCGGATGCGCCGGAAGGCAGATCGGCCTTCTTCAGCGCCTGGGCCACCTGGGTGTTGGCGGTGGTCAGGTCGTCGCCGACCGGGTTCGCGGTGACGGTCGCGGTCTGCAGACCCTTCTGGGTGGTGACGGTGGCGGGACCCTTGGCGTCGTGCACGTCGGCCAGCGTCGACAGCGTCTGAGGTCCGCGCACGGTCTGGATCGGCAGTGCCTTCAGCTCGTCGACCGTCATCGGCTGGTTCTTGTCGGCGATGTAGATGGTCAGCGACGTGTTGTCGATCGTGACGGTGCCTGCCTGGGTCGGCTGCATGGCCTGCGACACCTGCGTGCCCACCGCCACCTCACTGAGCCCGTACTCGGCGGCCGTCGTACGGTTCACGGTCACCGCGATGTACGGCAGGGTGGAGGCGAGATTGCTCGTCACCTGGTTCACGGAGCTGAGCTTGTCGAGCTGGCTCACGACGGAATCGGTGGCTTTGCGCAGGTCGTTCTGGTTCGAGGCCGAGATATCGACCTCGAGGTTGCTCGAACCGCCGAAGCCCGCGCTAGCGGACACCTTCAGGTCTCCCGGCACGTCGAGACCCTTCAGCTCGTTCTGCACCGTCGTCTGCAGGGCGTCCTGGTCGGCGTTCGGATCGGTGGTGATCGAGAACGTGGCGCTGTTCGCGCCTCCTCCGCCGAAGGCATCCGCAAGCGCGCTGCCCGAGGTGCCGACCGAGAGCTGAACGGTCTTGATGCCGTCGGTGGCCGTGAGCTTCTTCTCCACGACCGTGGCGGCGTCGTCCTCCGCCTGCAGACTCGTGCCTGGCGGGAACGTCTGGGTCACGGTGAGCGTGTTCTGACCGCTGGAACCCAGGAAGTTCGTCTTCATCAGCGGCGCGAGCGCGAGCGATCCGCCGAGAATCAGAACGGCCACGATGATCGTCACCGCGGAGTGCTTGAGCGTGAAGTTGATGATCGGCAGGTAGCCGCGCTGCAAGCGGGACGGATGCTCGAGCTCGTCGTGTCCGCTCGCCACCGCCTGCGCTATCGACAGGTGGCTGGCCTCGTCGTCGGCCGCGAACTCGGCCTGCTGCTCCGCCGTGAGCTGCAGGCCCTTCTTGCCGGCAGCCCTTTGCGCGCTCGCAGCCTGCTTCTGCGCGCGCTTCTGCAGCCGCGCCGGGCTCGGCGGACGCACCAGCCAGTACGCGAGAACGGGAACGATGGTGAGCGCCACGAGCAGCGAAGAGAGCAGGGCGATCGTCACCGTCACGGCGAACGGCCGGAACAGCTCCCCGGTCACGTCACCGACGAACGCGATCGGCAGGAACACGGCGACCGTCGTGATGGTCGAGGCGGTCACGGCGCCGGCCACCTCGCGAACGGCGGCGATGATCGCCTTCGCCCGATCGACGCCCGGCACCATGTGCCGCTTGATGTTCTCGATCACGACGATGGAGTCATCCACCACGCGTCCGATCGCGATGGTGAGACCGCCGAGCGTGATGATGTTCAGCGTGTAGCCCCCGGCCCACATGCAGATGAAGGTGATGAGCACCGACGTGGGGATCGAGATGAACGTGACGATCGTCGACCTGATCGAAAGCAGGAAGATCAGGATGATCACCACGGCGAACAGCAGACCGAGCGCGCCTTCCTCGGCGAGCGAGTCGATCGACTGCTGAATGAACGGCGCCTGGTCGAACACGGGCGTGAACTTCGCGTTTTGGCCGAGCGCGCTCTCGAAGGTCGATGTCTGCTTCTTCACCTCACTCGACACCTCGACCGTGTTGGCGGTCGGAGTCTTCGTGACGGAGATGGTGAGCGCAGGCTTGCCGTTCACCCGGGAGATCGATGAGGTGGGGTCATCCGTGATGGCGACGGTGGCCACGTCGCCGATCGCGTGCACGGCCGGCGTCTGCGCCACCTGTGCCGCGGCCGCGCGCTGGGCTGCGGATGCGCCACCGGAGGTCGAGCCGGAGGAGGCTCCTGTCGAAGCCGCACCGGACGCCGTCGACCCCGTCGACACGAGCGGCAGCGCGGCGATCTGATCGACCGACGAGAGCGTTGACCCTGCTTGCACCGACAGCGTCTTGCCGTCTGCGGTGATCGATCCGGCACCGATGAGCACACCGCTCTGCTGCAGAGCGGTCTGGATCGACTGCACGGTCGCGCCGTCGGCGGCGAGCTTGGCCGGATCAGGCGTGATGGTGACCCGCTGACCGACGGCGCCGATCAGCTGCGCGGAGGCGACGCCATCCATCTTGGTGATGTCGGGCAGCACAAGACGTTTGATGTCGGCCGCGAGCTGCTTCTCGTTCTGGTCGCTCGTGACCGCCAGCTCGACGATCGGCAGATCGGAGATGCTCCCGGCGAACACCTGCGGTTTGACGTTCGACGGCAACCGGGACGAGATGTTGCCGATGGCCTGGTTGATCTTCTGCTCGGCCGTGTCGAGGTCGGAGCCGTACGTGAACTTGGCGGTGATGAGCGACTGGTTCGTACTGCTCACCGCCGACGTGCTGTCGAGGTTCGGCACGTTCTGAATGGCCGATTCGATCGGTGTGCTCACATCGTTCTCGACGACCTGAGGGGAGGCCCCTGGGTAGCTGGTCACGATGACGAGCTCGGGGAAGTCGATCGACGGGGTCAGCTCCTGCTTGAGGTTGGACAGCCCGATGACGCCGAACACGACGACCACGAGTGTTGCGAGTCCGATGAGAGCACGGTTCTTCATGCTCAGTACGGCGAGGGAGTGCACGTACAGATCCTTAGGTCCGGTGTGGAGCAGGGTGAATGAGGGATCTCGGCAGCGCCGCCGACCGGGCGATTATCGCACCCCACTCTGATGGTTGACGGCCGTCACCATGCATTCGGACGACCAGTGCACTCAGACGACCCGTGCACTCAGACGACGAGTGCACTCAGACGACCGCGGCGAGCATCCCGGGTTCGGTCAGCGGATGCCTGGATGCCGCCGGCCACGCCCGCAGCAGCGCCGCGACAGCGCGCTCGACCTGCGACTCGTCGTATGTCAGCGGAAGGCGCAGGAACCGCTCGAACGCGCCGTCCACTCCGAATCGCGGTCCGGCCGTGACGAGCAGGCCCTCGCTGCGGGCGGCGAGCGCGAGCTGGGAGCTGACCGGGGCACCGATGTTGACCCATGCCGCGAGACCGCCGTGCACGTGGGGCACGTTCCACTCCGGGAACGCGTCGGGCACGATCCGTTCGATCGCCGACCGGCCGGCGGCAAGCGCCAGGCGACGCTCGGCCAGCACGGTGTCGTAGCTCTCGAACAGCGCGGCCACGACCAACTGGTCGAGCACGGGCGTGCCGAGGTCCATGTTGGCGCGTACGGCATGCAGCCGTCTGATGGTCTGCCTGTCGGCCCGCACCCAGCCGATCCGCAGCCCGCCCCACATCGTCTTGCTGGCCGAGCCGATCGTGATCACGCGTGCGCCGTTCGCGGAAGCGGCCAGCGGTGGGTGGCTCTGCGGCCGGTCGATGTCGAGTTCGGCGGGCGTCTCATCCGCGACCACGACCGTGCCCTGCGCGGCCGCCGCATCGAGCAGGCGCCGGCGAACGGATGCCGTCATCGAGCGCCCGGTCGGGTTCTGGAAGTCCGGCATCACGTATGCCACCGACGGGCTCGTGCGCCGAAGTACGGACTCGAACGTCTCGACGTCCCAGCCGTCGCGCGAGTCGACGGAGACCGGCATGGTCACGATGCGGGCACCGGCTGAGCCGATCGCGTCGTAGGCGTGCGGATACGTCGGCACCTCGATCAACGCCCGGTCGCCGCGACTCACCAGCGCGCGCGAGATCAGCACGATCGCCTGCTGTGCTCCGACCGTGACGAGCACCTCGTCCGCGTCCGTCGGCAGTCCCCGCTGGGTGTACCGACGCGCGATGGCCTCGCGCAGCACGGGAAGCCCCACCGTGTCGTACCCGGTGTCGCCGAGCAGCGAGGCGACTTGCTCGGATGCCGTGCGCACGGCATCCGACATCATCGACGGCGCGGGCAGCGCCGCCTTCGTGAAGTCCAGAAGACCTCGACCCGGGGCGGTGGGCGATGCGGCTCTGCCTGGCAGCGCCGTGCGTGTGCCGGAGCCCTGGCGGCTCACCGCGAACCCCTGTTCACGTAGCCTCTGATACGCGGCCGTGACCGTGGTGCGACTCAGCTGCAGTCGGGCGGCGAGTTCACGCTCGGCCGGAAGGCGCACGCCGGAGAGCAGCCGGCCGTCGATGACGAGCAGACGGATGCGATCCGCCAGCGCTTCGTACGACGGCCCGCTGCGACGCCACTCGCCGAGCAGTTCGAGCAGAGAGCGTGAGCCGACCGACGTCGATACCATCAGGCCACATTAGCCGAATTGGCTCTACAACGATAGGGTCATTGCGCGATTGGATGCTTGTTATGCAGCCAATTCTCGCGTCATCGACTGGCGGACTCTCGACCGTCAGGAGACAGTCGCGGCGATGGAGTCCGCGGCCGCTGAGCACCCGCCCCGCGACACGTTCACGCCGGTTCACGCAGTTGCTGGCCGGCCTCTTCCTCTACGGCATCGCGATCGCGATGATGATGCAGGCGGCCATCGGCATCGAGCCCTGGGACGTGCTCTCGCAGGGCATCATGATGCACACCGGCATTCCGTTCGGTCTAGTGACCAACCTCGTCGGAGCCGTCGTTCTTCTGTTCTGGATTCCGCTGCGCCAGCGCCCCGGCATCGGCACGGTGCTGAACGTGCTGCTCGTCGGGCCGTCTGCACAGTTCGGGCTGTGGGCCATTCCACAGCCGGACCAGCTCTGGGCACGCATCCTTCTCTTCGCGGGCGGTCTGCTGCTCATCGCCGTGGCATCCGGCCTCTACATCGGCGCCCAGTTCGGTCCCGGCCCCCGCGACGGTCTGATGACCGGGCTGCACGCGCGCACCGGTCGCCCGATCTGGCTGGTGCGCACCGGCATCGAGGCGGTGGTGCTGCTGGTGGGCTGGCTGCTGGGCGGCAACGTCGGATGGGGAACGCTCGCCTACGCGCTGTGCATCGGACCGCTCGTGCACGTGGCGATCCCGCTGTTCGCCCTGCGGCGCCCGGATGCCCGTGGTACAGCGGATGCAGCCGACGCCGCATCCCGCCCGGCCGCGGATGCAGCGGCAGACATGGCCTCCGGTGGGGCCGTCGACGGCGAGCGCTGCGACCTGCACGACCGCCTGGTCGAACCGGATGCGGCCGCTCGCCGCCGCGAGCCCGCACGCGAAGGCTGGGCTCTGGGCCCGCGCCGCTGACGCTCCATCGAGCGCTGCCGCGGCCCGGCGCCCCAGCACCTCGGCCAGCACCTCGGCCAGCACCTCGGCCAGCACCTCGGCCAGCAGCCGAACGGTACGGCGGAAATCACACGATGCGCCGCACGAGAAACCGTTCCTCGATACCGGCCGATCGTGCGAGGGATGCCTCGCCTCGATCGGCCGGATGGCGCTACATCCGCTCGGCGTAGACGCGGAACGCGTCGCGCACATACTCCCCGCCCTCGGTGCCGCCGTAGTTCGCGGCGAACCGGTCGTCGGCGACGTACATGTCGCCGTAGCCGAGCAGCACGTGCTCGGTGACAGTGACACCGGTCGCTGGTGCGGACAGGTTCAGCCAGTCCACGTGACGTCGCACGATCTGCTGCACACGGTCATCCGCCGGGTCGGCGCCGTCGCCGCGCGCCGCGGCGTAGTCAGCCGCGATGTCGAGGTGCTGCTGCTGGAACGCACGCTTCTCCTCGTCGGACTTCGAGCGCCACCATGCGTCACTGGACGCATACGCGTCCTTTCCCCAACGCTCCTCGACCTCGTGTTTGTACTGCGTGTGATCGAATCCATCGAAAGCCTTCTCGGCCATGATCGCCTCTCCTTTCTCCAGTGCGTCGATGGTGAACTCCACGGATTCCGCCTGCCGCGCCAACCTCTCCTGCTCGCTCTTCAGCCAGCGCAGGTGGTGCCGCAGTGCCGAGGCCTCGTCGGTCTCCCGTTCCAGCACCGCGCCGATGTCCGGCAGCCCGAGCCCGAGCTCACGCAGTAGCAGAATGCGCTGCAGTCGCACGAGCGCACGCTCGTCGTAGTAGCGGTATCCGTTGCTGCCGATGCTGCTGGGCTTGAGCAGACCGACGTCGTCGTAGTGCCGCAGCGTGCGACTGGTCGTTCCGACCAGGCGCGCCAGCTGTTGGATCGACAGCTCGACGAACTCGTCGAGCGAGCCGGCGGCATCCGTTTCGTTCCTCATGACTACGACGCTAGAGGTTGACGCAACGTCAATGTCAAGCACCGACTTTCCTCTCGCCAGGCGAATGCCCTCAGGCGAATGCCCTCAGGCGAATGCCCCAGACAAGATGCCGTCAGGCGGGGAGAGCGTCCCCGGGAAAACCGGCCGCCTGCAGCACCTCCGCGAGGAGCACGCCGGCCTGGACTGCCGGATCGCCCGCGATGATCGCCCGGGTCTCGTCGGCGCTGCCGCCGAACACACCGACACCCACGACGTCGACGCCGTTCCTGATCGGCATGACGACCGACAGGATGCCCGCATCGCGCAGCTGGAAGTTGCGGCGTCCGTGTTCGTGGAGGATCGCCTCGGACTCCGGTTCGCCGTATCGCGACCCCTTGTGCAGCAGCACCACCGTATACGAGCGGATCGCCTCGAGCGCTGTCTGGAACTCTTCGTCATCGATCTCACGCAGCTCGGCCATCTGGACTCTCCTTCACGTTCCTCGTCGGCGCGTTCCTTCTCGACTCAGCCTCCGCCCGCGACGAACCTGCGGCAAGAGGAGGGCGGTATTGAGTCAGCCGTTCCGGGTTGCGCCATCGTCTAACGCGATATATCGTGTCTTACGCAGTCGCGATATATCTCGAACCACAACGCCGACGAGAGCAAAGGAATCGACATGGCACAGGAACGCTGGATCGTGAATCCGGGAGAGAGCAAGACGATCGACGTCGAGATCGTGCGCAAGCTGAAGGTGAGCCTGATCGGCGGCCGCGTCGACGTCATCGGCCATGACGAGCCGACCGCCCGCGCCGAGGTGAACGAGGTCAGCGGCAAAGAACTGCTGATCACGATCGACGGCGACACGCTCGAGGTCGACCACCCTCAGTGGCGGTGGGACAACTTCATCGACGTGTTCCGCTCGTGGCGAGGCAAGGCGACCGCCGACGTGACGGTGCTGGTGCCGCGCGACGTCGCACTCAAGCTGGGCGTCATCTCCGCCGTCGCGCTCGTCAGCGGTCTCGTGACCGACCCCAAGCTCAACACCGTGAGCGGCGAGATCACCACCGACGGCATCGTCGGCGACCTCGACCTCAACACCGTCAGCGGCGAGCTCACCGCACGCGATCACCGCGGCGAGGTCGCAACGCACACGGTCTCCGGAGACATCACGGTGTCGGGAAGCGTCACCAAGTTCTCAGCAGACAGCGTGAGCGCGAACATCTACCTCGACCTCTTCGACGTGCCGTTCGAGGTGAAGACGAATTCGGTCTCCGGCGACCTCACGATGCGCCTCGACGAGAACGTCGGTGTGCGCTACCGCATCAACACGGTGAGCGGCGTCGCACACCTCGACGGCACGACCGTGATCAAGGGCTCGATGGGCAAGACCTACACGAGCCAGACCGGCGACCTCACGGGCAAGTGGCTCGACGTGTCGGCCAGTTCCGTCTCCGGCAACATCTCCGTGGTGCGCAGGCGGCCGGGCGAGTCGACGCGCAGCACGACGGATGCCGCCGGCGGCGCCGCATGACACCCGCCGTGTTCTCCCACGGCAGCCTGCGCCTTTACCTGCTCAGTCTGCTCGAGGCGTCCCCGAAGCACGGATACGAGCTGATCCAGGCGCTCAGCGACCGGTTCGGCGGCACGTACAGTCCCAGCGCCGGCACGATCTATCCGCGGCTGGCGAAGCTGGAAGAAGAAGGGCTCGTCACCAAGACCGCCGTGGGACGCAAGACCGTGTACGCCATCACCGACGCAGGGCGCTCGGAGTTGCGGGCACGGGCATCCGAGCTCGACGACATTGAGAACGAGGTGACCGACTCGCTGCGCCGCATGGCCGACGAGGTGCGGGCCGGCGTCAACCAGGCGATGAAGAGTCTGCGCGCCGACCTCGCTGCCGCGGCACGCGAAGCGAAGGAAGATGCCAAGCACTTCGCGCGCGAGACCTCTGCGACGTACCCCGCGCCGGACCCGCGCACGGAGTCGCGACTCGCGCTTCGCGAGGCGGAGATCGTACTCAACGAGTTCCGACAGCAGGTGCGAGCGGATCTGCGGCAGGCATCCATGCGCGACGGCATTCCCGCCGCAGCCGTCGCCGGCTTGCGCGCCGACCTCTCGCGCGTGCGCTCAGAACTGCTGGGCAAACTCGCTGGCTGAGCTCGTCGTTATCGCTGGTTGAGCTTGTCGAAACCAGTCTTGGGCGGGTTTCGACGGGCTCAACCCCCGGGAAAAGGACAGGCTCAACCCCGGGAAAAGAGAACGTGCGTCCTCTCACGCCCGGGGCCCCTGGTGCCTCGGGCGTGTCCTTCGTCGGCGTCGCGCTCAGGCGCGATCGGACTCGCGGATGCTCACGCGACCCGCCCGGTCTCCGTCACGGTTCCGTTCGGGCAGTGCAGGTACACGTGCCCGTCCTCCTTCTCCGCGACGTGACGGACGAGAGCCTCCCCGCAGAGCGGGCAGGCCGTGCTGAGCGGCGGCTGGGCGTCGTAGGGGCCGAGCGGGGCGGGTCCCAGCACCGGGACCAGCTTGCCGTCCAGCCACTCGACCGCCTGAGTCAGACCGTGCCTGTGGATCGTTGCGCCACCTCTGTTTCGTGGCATGCCATCAGGGTAGATCCCGCGCCCCGGCATGCACCCTGCCGAATCCTCGCCGGTTGGGCCACGGCCCCCGGCGAACGGGCCCGCAACGGTGAAGGACGGTTTCGACCGGCCGGGCCGGCGGTAAGCGATGAGTCGCCCTGGGCGCGGCATCGGCTTCATGCGGCAACTGGCCGACTTGACAGCCATTAGGCAGGTAGTAGTGTCGTCCCTCGTGACAAATGAGGGGAAGGTCCCCGGGCTCGATGGTCGCACTGCAAAACGGTGGCTGATCGGGGATCCACTACCCAGCGAGAAGCTCGAGGGGCAGCTCCTCCCCAAGCATCTGGCACTGCCCATCTTCGCGAGCGACGCGCTCTCGTCTGTGGCGTACGCGCCGCAGGAGCTCTTGATGGTGCTCCTCGTGGGCGGCGTCGCGTTCCTCGCCTATTCCCCTTGGATCGCTCTCGCCGTCATCGTGCTGATGCTCACTGTGGTCACCTCGTACCGACAACTCGTGAAGGCCTACCCGTCGGGCGGCGGCGACTACGAGGTCGCGCACAAGAACCTCGGCGAGAAGGCCGGCCTCGTCGTGGCATCCGCCCTGCTCGTCGACTACGTGATGACCGTCGCGGTCTCGGTGGCCAGCGGCGTCGACAACATCATCTCCGCAGTTCCGGGTTTGAGCGGCTTCCGTGTCGAGCTGGCCGTCGCGTTCGTCGTGCTCATCGCAGGCATGAACCTGCGCGGCGTTCGCGAGGCGAGCAAGGCCTTCTCGATCCCGACCTACGTCTTCATCGGCTCGATCGGCGTGATGATCGTGACCGCGCTCATCCGCACCGCC
This sequence comes from Humibacter antri, assembly GCF_054777235.1. Lineage (NCBI taxonomy): Bacteria > Bacillati > Actinomycetota > Actinomycetes > Micrococcales > Microbacteriaceae > Humibacter > Humibacter antri. Next base: position 113,828 of record NZ_BAAHAW010000042.1, read on the forward strand.
CTTGGCGTCGCGCCGGTCGCAGAGTCCGCACAATATGGCGTGAAGGCAGAAGGTCTCGCCCAGGCCGCGCTCGTGCTGCTGCTCCTGCGCGCCTTCTCGAGCGGATGCTCCGCCCTCACCGGTGTCGAGGCCGTCGCCAACGGCGTGCAGGCATTCCGTACCCCGAAGATCCGCAACGCTCGTACCACGCTGCTCCTGATGGGCGGCATCGCGATCTTCCTGTTCGCAGGATTGATGGCCATCGCCCTGATCAGCGGTGTGCACTATGCCGAGAATCCGTGCGATCTCATCGGATGGAAGCAGTGTGCGACCCAGCCGCAGCGCTCGTTGATCGCGCAACTGGCGTCCGCGACCTTCGGCAACGATTCGATCCCGTTCTTCATCGTGCAGGCGGCCACCGCGGTCGTGTTGCTGCTGGCGGCCAACACCGCGTTCAACGGATTCCCGCTGCTGGGCTCCGTGCTCGCCCGCGACTCGTACGCCCCCAAGGCGCTCTCCACACGTGGTGACCGCCTGGTGTTCTCGAACGGCGTGATCGCGCTGGCGCTGGCGGCGATCCTGCTGCTGGTCATCTATCAGGCGAACCTGACCAACCTGATCCAGCTGTACATCATCGGGGTGTTCGTCTCGTTCACGCTCGGCCAGTCCGGAATGGTCAAGCACTGGATCACGCTGCTGCGCGACAGGGAGGCGCGACGGCAGGCGAAGGACAGAACCACGATCATCCGCAGCATGTCGATCAATGCGTTCGGCGCGCTTCTCACCTTCAGCGTTCTGGTGGTCGTCACCATCACGAAGTTCACGCACGGCGCGTGGCTGGTGTTCATCATGATGCCGGTGCTGTTCCTGCTTATGCTCGGCGTGAACCGCTACTACCGCGACGTGGCCAAGGAGGTCGAGGTCGACCCGACCACCACGTTCGGCTCCCGCGGAGACCACGCGATCGTGCTGGTCGGCAAAATGCAGAAGCCTGTGCTGAAGGCGCTCGACTACGCGATCGCGGCGCGACATCAATCGATCGAGGCTGTGCACCTGTCGGTCGACGAGGAGTCCACGGAGCTGCTGCAGCAGCAGTGGCACGACATGAGCATCCATGTGCCTCTGACCGTCATCGAGTCGCCGTACCGCGACTTCGGCATCCCTCTGATGAAGTACATCAAGCAGCGGCGAGAGGAGCACGGCTCCGAGGTGACGACGGTGTACCTGCCGCAATACATCGTGGGGCACTGGTGGGAGGGCCTGCTGCACAACCACCGCGCCCGCCGCATCTCGAAGCAGCTCATGATGATCCACGGCGTCACGATCGCGCTCGTGCCCTGGCTGCTCGACTCGTCCGAGCTCATCTACGGTCGCCGCTCGCGCCCGCTGCCCGGCCAGGACCGCCGAGGCGAACCGATCCGCGCGATCCCGCGCCGTCCTCTCGCGCCCGCCGCGCCGACCGCGGCAGGACGCGGCAATCGGGATGCCTCCGCGCCGCCGGCCGATGGTTCCGCAACCGGATCTGCGACGACCCGCGAGGCGGGCGAGAAGCCCGGCGACCGATCGGACGACCCGCACAAGCCCACACCCGCCAGCCGCCGCTGAGCCGCACCCGAGCGCTCGAGACTCGGTTTCACCGACAGAAGTGGCGCTTCGTCGCGCTTTGGACGACCCTTTCTGCAGGCGAAACAGGAAGTCGGGCGTGTCGGTGGCGGGAGTGAGGGGATGTCATCCGGGAGTGAGGCGGATGTCGTTCCGCGGTCGCACGAGCTCACTCCGGCGGGCGACGCGGAGCCCTGGGCCCGCTCGCCAGAGTGGAGGCATGCAGAAATCGCACCGCAAACTCACCGCCACGATCGCCGTCACCCTCGCCATGCTGGCCACCACCTCGCTCGCGGGCTGCAGCGCGTGGGCCGGCTCTCGACAGGGCTACCTCGTGTTCGACAACAAGGGGGAGGCGGTCAGCCAAGGCGGAAAGGATGTTCCGGCCTGGCTTCCCGACGACGCTACCGGCATCACCCTCGACTACCCGGCCGGCAGCAACGGCTACCTCATGAAGTTCGCGTCGACGACCGGTGTGCCGGTCTCTGCAACCTGTATCGCCGGGCCGGCGGACCAGCCCCTGAAGCCCACGATCTCGGCGGACTGGTGGCCGAAGCAGCCACTGACGACGGATCGCCGCGTGTGCGGCACCATGCAGGTCGCGCGGGTCGGTACCGAGTGGTACGCCTGGGCTACGAGAAGCTGACGATCGGGCTGCCGACCCGAGGACTTCCTGTCCGGGGACTTCCTGTCCGAGATTGTCGTTCCGCCGCGTGGAGAGCGACAATCCCGGACAGGATTGTTCCGCCGCGCTATCGACGATTGAGGTGAGAGCCACACGAGCCTTGCTCGCGCGGCCGAACCGATTGAGTCTTTGAGCGGCGCAGCCGCGATACAGACGATTGAGGTGAAAGCCACACGAGCCTTGCTCGTGTGGCCGAACCGATTGAGTCTTTGAGCGGCGCAGCCGCGATACCGTGACGGAATGAGCCCGTCGTCGGCGTCCGAGGCCTTCATCGAGGTCGACGGGGAGACCGTGCGCATCTCGCATCCTGACAAGGTCGTGTTCCGTGAGCCGGGACTGACCAAGCTCGACCTCGCTCAGTACTACATGACAGTCGCCGAAGGTGCTCTGCGCGGCGCCGGCGACCGTCCGATGGTGCTCAAGCGGTACGTGAAGGGGCTCTCCCAGGAGCCGTTCTTCCAGAAGCGGGTGCCCCGCGAGCATCCGCCGTTCATCGACACCGCGACACTGCACTACGCGAGCGGTACCTCGGTCGAGGAGACCGTCGTGCGGGATGCCGCGGGACTGGCCTGGGTGTCGAACCTCGGCTGCCTCGACCTGAACCCGCACGCCGTGCGCGCCGAGGATCTCGATCATCCGGACGAGCTCAGGGTCGACCTCGATCCGATGCCCGGCGTGGACTGGTCGCAGATCGTCGACGTGGCGTTCGTGGCCAGAGAGGTGCTCGACGACATCGGACTCGTCGGCTGGCCGAAGACGAGTGGATCGCGTGGCCTGCACATTCTCGTGCGCATCGCGCCGCAGTGGGACTTCGCGGCCGTGCGGCTCGCGGCCGAGACGCTCGCCCGCGAGGTCGAGAACCGGGCGCCCGGCCTCGCCAGCGCCCACTGGTGGAAGGAGGAGCGCGGCGAGAGCGTCTTCGTCGACTTCAACCAGAACGCGAAGGACCGCACAGTGGCATCCGCGTACTCGGTGCGCGCGTTGCCGGATGCGCGTGTCTCCACTCCGCTGGACTGGGACGAGGTGCGCTCGTGTCGGCCGGAGGAGTTCACGGTGCCCACCGTGCTGCACAGGTTCGCCGAGCGCGGCGACGCGCACACCGGAATCGATGACGCGGCCGGATCGCTCGACGGGCTGCTCGCGCTCGCGGTGCGACTCGGGCCCGCGGAGAAGCCACCGCGATCCGGCGACGGCGCCGGCCGCCGGATCTCTGCGATGCCACTGGTCGAGATCGCACGCACGAAGACGAAGCCGGAGGCGATGGCCGCCCTCGCGCAGTGGAAAGCCGAGCATGCGGATGCCGCCGCGTACCTGCATCCTGCCGACGAGCTCGTGGACGGGATGCGCGGGTCGAGCTCGCTGTGGTACCGCGTGCGGATCAACCTGCAGAACGTGCCCGAGGCGGAACGGCCCGAGCAGGGCCCGCTCCTGGCGGACTACGACCCGTGGTCGAAACCGCTCAAAGCAGAGCCATGATCTGCCGGGCGATGACCCGGCCGGAACGGTTGGCTCCGATCGTGGAGGCGTACGGGCCGTACCCGGCGAGAAAGATGCGGGCATCCGTCCACACCTGACCTGACTCGACCTGGTAACCGCCCTGCTTCTCGCGAAGCTTGAGCGGGGCGAGGTGACGCAGTTCCGGACGGAACCCGGTGGCCCAGATGATGGCATCCGCGGGCGTGAACGAACCGTCGGCCCAGCGCACCCCGTCGGACTCGAGCGCCACGAACATCGGACGCTCTTTGAGGATTCCGCGCGAGATGCCGGCGGCGACCTTGCGTGTGAGGGGCACCCCTGTGGAGCTCACGACGCTGGGCAGCGCGCGGCCGGCCCGTGCTGCGGCGTCCGCGTCGCGAACGGCCGCGACGCCGCCCTCGATGGTGCGCACATGGTCGGTGCTGAAGTCGATCGGACGGCGGGATGCCCACGACACGGTCGCGGCGACATCCTCGAGTTCCAGAAGGAATCCGACCGCGCTCGTGCCGCCGCCGACCACGACGACGTCCTGCCCGCGGAACTCCTCTGCCGACACATAGCCGTTCGTGTGTACATGCCGCCCGCGGAATGCCTTCGTTCCGGGATAGTACGGCACGAACGGCGAGCCCCAGGTTCCCGACGCGTTGACGAGCACCTGGGTCGCTGTCTCGCCCTCGGTGTGCTGCACCACGAGGTCGGCCCCCCTGTTCACGATCGCCGTCGCCGCTACGGGCCGGTGCACCTTCAGGCCGAAGTGATCCTCGTACCGCCGGTAGTAGCCGCCGACGATGTCCTTGGCCGGCAGCGTGCGGTCCGCGGTCTCGAAACTGAGGCCCAGTTCGGCCATGCCGGGCAGGTCGTTGACCTTGTGGGCGCTGCCGAGGCGCAGGGCATCCCACCGGAACTGCCACGCACCGCCGGTGCCAGGTCCGCGGTCGAACACGACGAAGTCGATGTCGGGTTCGAGCTGGAATCGCCGCAGGTAATAAGCCACCGCGAGACCGGCCTGACCCGCTCCGATGATCGTCACCTGAGTGCGGGCGGGGACTGGGGACACGCTATATACCATCACGTACGACTGGGAACGTGGAACCGGGCTGATCAGGGGTCGCATGCTAAACTTGCCGCTAGTTTTCGTATCCGCATCCAAAGTCCCGAGAGAGCGTTCATCGCCCCGGGCCTGTCATCGTGAGGGGGTCTCGCATGGGGCGCGGCCGTCAGAAGGCAAAGCACACGAAGATCGCTCGTGAGCTGAAGTCATACAGCCCTACCGTCGACTACGGCAAGCTGGAGCAGGAGCTCACGGGTCACCCGCATGACGACGAGCGCTACGCCGCGTGGGCCGACTACGAGTCCGACGGGCAGCGCGACGACGACTACGAGCACCAGGAGCGTTCGGCGGGCTGAGCCGCACGCACGGCACCGCGCATCCCTTCGGGGGTGCGCGTTTTGCGTATGTCTGCCGGCCCTGCGTTCGCAACTCCTGCAACTCCACGCATCGTGGCGTCGCTGTAGCGAGATCTCGCGAGCACACGGGAGCCTGCCCGCGGTTCCGCAGGAGTTATGAACGGGGGGTCGTCGCGCTACAGCCAGCCGTTGGCGGATGCCTGTGCCGCGGCATCCGCTCGGTTGCGGGCGCCCGTCTTGCCGATCGCCGCAGACAGGTGGTTGCGCACCGTGCCCTCCGACAGGTGCAGGTCTCGTGCGATCTCGTTCACGGTTCCTCCGCGAGCGGCGACCCGCAACACCTCGGTCTCGCGTTGCGTGAGCGGCGAGACACCGGATGCCAGCGATTCCGCCGCCAGCGCCGGATCCACCACCCGCAGGCCCTGCGCAACGCGCCGCACGGCGTCTGCCAGCTGCGCCGCCGGGGTGTCCTTCACGACGAACCCGCTCGCACCTGCCTCCATCGCGCGGCGCAGGTATCCCGGTCGCCCGAACGTCGTCACGATCAGCGACCGGCACGCGGGCAGGCGTCGGTGCAGCAGTTCGGCCGCGGCGAGACCGTCGAGCCCGGGCATCTCCACGTCGAGCAGGGCGACCTGTGCGCCGGAGTCGCGGGCGGCATCCAGCACCTCGTCGCCGCGACCCACCTGGGCCACGACCTCGAGATCGGGTTCGAGGTCGAGCAGGGCGGCGAGCGCTCCGCGCACGAGCGCCTGATCGTCGGCCAGCAGCAACCGGATCGGATCGGTCACACCGCACCCCCTGTGACGCTCGCCGCCCGCACAGCGACAATGGTCCCGCCATCGTCGCCCGGCCCGATCGTGACCGACGCGCTCACCTTGGCGGCTCGCTCGCGCATGCCCTCGAGGCCATGGCCGTCACCCCCCGAAGTCGGCACGGCCCCGGCGGATGCCGTCACGGGCATCCCGCGCCCGTCGTCTCCGATGATGATCGCCCTCTTCTCCAGCGCGACCCAGCAGTTCTTCGCCTTCGCGTGCCGCACCACGTTGGTCACCGACTCGCGCAGCACCCAGGCGAACGTCTCCCGCAGCTCGGGCGAGACGACATCCGTGGATGCCGGCAGGTGCGGCACCACGTCGGCCGCGACGAGAGCCGCGTGCGCGGCCGACAGCTCGGTGTCGAGCGTCATCGCCCGGTAACCGGCGACGGATGCCCGCAGGTCGGCCAGTGCCGCCCGCGAGAGCCGCTCGATGTCGTTCAGTTCCGCCTCCGCACGTGCCGGATCCCTCGCCAGCAGCTTGCGCGCCAGCTCGCTCTTCACCGTGACCACCGTGAGCGAGTGGCCGAGCACGTCGTGCATGTCCCGCGCGAACCGCTCCCGCTCGTCGACGACGGCGAGTCTCGCGATCTCGCCCTGAGCGTCCCGCAGCCGGGCGATCGTGCGGATCTGCTGCCCGAACGTGAGCATCATGATGGAGATGGACGCCGTGAGCGCCGCTGAGTACCACATCTGCAGAAACGTGCCGGTCGCCCAGAGCACGATGAGCTGTGCGACGACGACGGTGACGATGGTGACGACGATGAACCCGGTGCGGAGCCAGCTCATCGCCGCCATGATCGGCACGTACATCCAGAGCCAGATCGTGTAGATCCCGTAGAGCGGGAATGCGAGGCAGGTGATGAGGAAGAAGCCGCCGTATGCGACTGCGGCCAGCGGCCATGGGCGGTTCCACACCAGCGGTGGAAGCGCGACGTAGAGCGCGCCGATCACGACGACGAGGATCGTCATCAAGGTGGCGGGCAGCGGGCCGCTCCCGGACGCCCAGGCCAGGACGACCGGGATGACCAGGTAGATCAGGCCCCAGAGCGAGCCGAAGCGCCACTTGCGGGCGCCGGGGCTGAACGAGCGGGCGCGGGCATCCTGCCAGAACCCGGTCCCGGTCCCGACGCCCGGAACGGCCCGGACGCCCTGAGGCGCCGGGCCGCCCTGGCCGGCCGACGAGGCCCCGGCCGGGTCGCCCTGAGTGGTCACGTGCTTCAGCGTAGGCGCCGCGGTCACTGCCGTGCCGCGTCGCGCCGGTAACGCCAGACGATGAGGGCGCCGAGCACGAGAGTCCAGCCGAGCAGCACCAGAATCGGCTCGAGCACGTCGCCGGAGAGGTGAGCCCCCATCTGACCGAGACGGTTCAGCCAGTACGAGGGAACGACCTGCGCGATGTTCGTCATCCAGGACGGCAGCACCGACAGCGGAACCCACAGGCCGCCCAGGATGGCCATGCCGAGGAAGATCACCATGAACAGCGGCTGCGCGTAGGTCGGCTTCGCGAACTGGCCGATCAGCACCGAGATGAACGCGAACGGGATGACGCCGAGCCAGAGTCCGAGCGCGGCCATCGACCAGGCGCCGAACGTCAGCGTCGTGTGGAAGACGCAGACCGAGATGACGATGAGCGCGATGATGCTGACCAGGGCGACCAGGAGTGCCGCCGCGACCTTGGAGATCATGTAGCCCATGCCGTTGAGCGCGGTGATGCGCAGCTGCCGGTTCCAGCCGACGTTCCGTTCGGTCACGATCGTGAACGCCTGGCCGAGCGCAGCCATCATGCCGCCGTAGCCCGCCATCTGCACGGTGGTGACGGCGATCCAGGGAAGCCCTGTGACGGGGTCGAACGCGCCCTTCGAGCCGTAGATGCCGCCGAACAGCAGCATCATCACGAGCGGAACGGCGAACGTGAAGACCAGCGAGCGCACATTCTTCAGCTGGCGGGCGGACTCGAGTCCGAGGTACGCGATGCTCATGAGCGGTCTCCGATCAAAGTGGTGTCGCGGGATTCGCCCGCTGCGGAAGTCTCCGATGACCGCGGATTGTGCATGGCCTGTTCTGAGCGTGCCGAAGGATCGAGACCCGATCTCGCCCGACCGGTTTCGACAGGCTCAACCGGCGGCTGCGCCGCATCGGCGGCGGTCAGCGCGAGGAACGCGTCGTCCATGGAGTGCGCCGTCACCTCGATGTCGTGCACGTCGTGGTGGTTCGAGAGCAGGGTGCGCAGGGCGGCGTCAGAGTCGTCGCTCACCAGCGTCAGCACGTCGGCGCGGCGCTCGACGCTGCGCACGCCGGGCAGTTCGTACAGCTCTGCCTCGACCGCAGGCGTCCAGTCGAAGTCGAAGGATGCCCGGATGCGCCGGCCCCCCACCACCGCCTTGACCTCGCCGGGCGTGCCGTCGGCGACCACGCGCCCGCCGGCCATCATCACGATGCGGTCGGCGTAGGCATCCGCCTCGTCGAGGTAATGCGTGGCGAAGACGACCGTGCGGCCGGCATCCGTGAACTCGCGCATCGACTGCCAGAACATGCGGCGTGCCTCGACGTCCATCGCGGCCGTCGGCTCATCGAGGAACATGAGGTCGGGGTTGGAGACGATCGCGACCGCGAACCGGGCCCGCTGCATCTGGCCGCCCGAGAGCTTGCTCACCTTCTGCTTGGCGATCTCGGTGCACTTGGCCCGCTCGAGCGCTTCGGCGACGGACATCGGATGCCGATGCGCGGCCGCGATCAGCCGCACGGCCTGCGACACGGTCAGATCGGGCAGCAGCGCGCCGCCCTGCAGCATCGCGCCGACGCGTCCGGCTGCGATGGCCGCACGAGGGTCGCCGTCGAAGAGCGCCGCGGCGCCGGCATTGGGAGAGGCGAGGCCGAGCGCGAGGTCGATGGTGGTCGACTTGCCCGCGCCGTTCGGCCCGAGCAAGGCGACTACCTCGCCCTGCTGGATCGTGAGGTCGATTCCGTCGACCGCGGTGATGGACCCGAACGTCTTGCGCAGGCCCGTCAGCCGAATGGCCGGGGGCACAGTGTCTGGTGTTGTGTTCACGCTCCCCATAGAACCGGCTCGCGGATGCTTGTGCCTCGGCCGTGCATCACGTCAAGCCCGTGACATTTGTCACACCTCACCGCCGGTCGAGCTCGGCGCCCCGCGCCGGTGGCTCGACGCGCCGCACACTGGCGTTCGGAGAGGCGGCAGGGAGCAGTGGCCCACGCGCCTCCGGCCGATGAGACTACGGCTGTGCGCCGAGTGGCACCCACTGTCGGCGCACAGCGCTAGTCTCGACGCGGCCGACGGCCGGGGAGCTCCCGGAGCTCGCGCCACGCACCACGCACCACGCACTACGCGGGCCGACGCGCGTCGAGCAGGATGCGGCTGCTGTGGCACACGAACGCGCCGTCGCACTGGATGATGTCGTGGATGTCGTGCAGACGGTCCCGGTACTTCTCCACGGTGAAGCCGGGGACCGTCCAGATCACCTTGCGTAAGAAATGCACCACGGCGGCCACGTCGCAGAACTCGATGCGTGTGCGCTCCTGAAGCAACTCGACCACGTCGAGTCCCGCGTCGACGGTCTGCGCGCGCAGCTTCTCCAGGCGCGGCACCGGGTCCACCGGCTGCGCGCCGAGCAAGAACTCGTACAACTCCACGTTGGACCGTTCGCCGATCTGCTGAGACAGGTAAGTGCCGCCGGGCTCGAGCACGCGCCGCACCTCCGCGAGATTCTCCCGCCCCGGCACCGGATGCCTGCTAACGACGAGCGAGAAGCTCTCGTCGGGCGACGGCAGCGGGGCATCCTCGTCCGACGGCGTCACCGTGCCGCCGAACGGTGCGAGGACGTTCCGTGCCAGCGGCACGTTGGGCGGCCATCCCTCGGTCGCCGAAACGCGCGATGGCCTCGGATGCGCCCGGCGGAGAATCTCGGCGAACACCTCGCCACCACCCGTCTGCACATCGAGCACGCTCGCCGCGGCGCTCGCGCGAACGGATGCCCGCCTCGCGTAACCCCAGCTCGGTCGTTCTTCCGTGGCGCGTCCATCGAACCACGAGAAGTCCCACCCCTCGGTGGGCACAGCCTCGCCCTCCGCAACGAGAGCATCGAATGTCGCATGCACGAGACAGGAGTCTGCCAGGCCGGGCCGTTCAGCGACAGGAGCGGACAGCGACGCTCTCAGCGAGGCGCGAACATGTTCGCCCAGGCACGTGTACGTACATCGAGCGCATAGCCGGCACGCACGAACGGGTCGCCATCGACGAAGCGGCGTGCTGCATCCGGAGAGCGGAGCACAACCATGGTCTCCAGATGCTCGGCCGGTTCGAGGAAGGCACCGGCCATCAGCAGGTCGCCGGCCTCGTGCAAGCGCTCCGACGATTCCAGGTGTTCGGCGAGCAGCCCCGGCTCCCGAGCCTGAACCTCCTCGAGCGAGGCGAACGCGATGGTCAGCTGCACGACCGTGTACGCCTTGGCGGATCCTGCGGCGGAGTTCTCACTCATGTCGCCATGATCGCGCTTCGCTCAGGCATCTGCATCATCGAGAGGGACGGGTGCTCAGCACCCTCGGCGCGGCGTCGTGCGCAGAGCGCTCAGCTCGCGAACTCGCCCACAAGACGCACCGCGCCGCCGTCGACACCCTTCGCGCCCTGTTCGTAGCCGGTGAGGTCGCGTTCGGCGGTGGACACCACCCCGACCTGCCAGGCCGGGATGCCGTCTACCGCGAGGGTCGAGACGACCGCCGGCGCGGCATCCGCTTCGACGACCGCGAAGAAGCCGACGCCCAGGTTCCAGGTGCCTTCGGCGCTCTGCAGGGTCGTGCCTGCGAGCTCGCTCAACACCCGGAACACCGGCGAAGGAGACCACGTCGAGCGGTCCACGTCTGCCCACGACCCACGAGGCAGAACACGCGCCAGGTTCGCTGCGATGCCGCCGCCCGTCACGTGCGAGAGTGCGTGCACCGACGCGCCGCCCGGCGAGGCGAGCACGCGCAGCAACGGCGCGGTGTACAGCCGCGTCGGCTCGAGCAGCACCTCACCGACGACTCCGCCGAAGTCATCGAGCCGGTCGGTGAAGGCGATGTCGCGCTTCGCGAGGATGTGCCTCACCAGCGAGTAGCCATTCGAGTGGAGCCCCGAGCTGCCGAGAGCGAGGACCACGTCGCCGTTCCGCACCTTCTCCGGGCCGAGGAAGGCATCCGCCTCCACGACGCCCGTCGCGGCGCCCGCCACGTCGTAGTCATCCGGCCCGAGTAGGCCAGGATGCTCGGCGGTCTCGCCGCCGACGAGTGCTGTACGCGTCTCGGAGCAGGCGGCGGCGATGCCGCGCACGATGTCGGCGATTCGCTCGGGAACGACCCTGCCGCAGGCGATGTAGTCGGTCATGAACAGGGGTCGCGCGCCCACCACCACGATGTCGTCGACCACCATGCCCACCAGGTCCTGCCCGATGGTGTCGTGCTTGTCGAGCGCCTGCGCGATGGCCACCTTGGTACCGACGCCGTCGGTGGAGGTGGCCAGCAGGGGACGTCGATAGCCGCGCAGGACGGATGCATCGAACAAGCCGGCGAAACCGCCGACGCCGCCCAGCACCTCCGGTCCGTGCGTCTTCGCGACAGCGGACTTCATGAGCTCGACCGCGAGGTCGCCGGCGGCGGTGTCGACACCGGCTTCGCGGTAGGTGCTGGTGGAGTTCTCGGTCACACTCCAAGACTAGGCGTGCACGGGCTTTGAGCCTTGCTCACGCCGGATGTGCGCTCCTGCGGAGATCCGCTCGACACGCCGCCGGACGGCAGCGACAGGCCGCCACAGAGCCCGATTCTCCGGACGAGCGCACGGTTGGCGGGGGCGAGCCGCTGCGGGAGAACCGTGCTGGTCCGTCAGGGGCGAGCCGCCGCGACGGCCGCGAGCGCAGCCTCCACCGCCTGCTCGAACAGGTGCGGCGGCGGAGCGCCGAAACCGACGACCATCGCGGGAGGGCGGCGTTCGGCGTCCCCTGCGGCGGGTGCGCCTCGGTCATGACGGTCGGCGGCGGGCACGCGATAGGTCTGCAGCCCGGCAAGCGCCAGGCCGACGGCATCCGCACGCCGAGTCACCCCCGACTCCCGGATGCCGTCGGGCAGCTCGAGCAGGCAGTGCAGGCCCGCGGGCATGCCTGTGATGTCGGCTGCGGGCATCCGTTCGGCGACGACCTGCTCCAGGTACTGCCGACGCCGACGGTAGCGTGCGCGCGCACCGCGCACGACGCTGTCGTACTCGCCCCTGTCGAGGAATTCGGCGAGCGCGAGTTGAATGAGAGCCCCTGGTTTGGCGCCGTCGAGGCGACGCTCCTCGGCGACTGCCTCGATCAGCGCATCAGGGAGCACGCACCAGCCGAGGCCGACGCCGGGGCCGAGCGCCTTGCTCGCGGTGCCGACGTAGACGACCCGATCGGGCGAGAGCGACTGGAGCGCCCCGACCGCGCGCCGATCGAAGCGGAATTCGCCGTCGTAGTCGTCCTCGATCACGACGCCACCTGTGCGCTCAGCCCACTGCACGACAGCTGTCCGGCGCGCGGGGCTCAGCGCGACGCCGGTCGGAAACTGATGCGCAGGAGTGAGCAGCACGGCATCCGCATGCAGCGCATCGAGCCGCTCGACCTCTGCTCCGAAGTCGTCGACGGGCAGCGGCACGGTCTGCAGACCGAGTGCGGCCAGGATGTCGCGGTGCGGCTGGTGCCCGTACTCCTCCACGGCGATGCGACGCGCTCCGCGTGTCACGAGCGCACGCCCGACGAGCCGCACCGCGTGCCCTGCTCCGTGTGTCACGTGCACCGTCGCCGGGTCTGCCACAACACCCCGTGCGCGTCCTAGGTAGATCGCGAGCGCGTGGCGAAGGGGCTCGAGGCCTGCCGGGTCGCCGTAGCCGAATGCGGAGACCGGCGCCGCGCCGACAGCGCGGCGCATCGCAGAAGCCCATTCGACTCGCGGAAAGGTGGAGGTATCAGGGATGCCGGCGCGCAGGTCGAACCGGGGGCCCGCGCCGGACGCGACACCGGCCCGGCCGCCCGTATCGGCACGCCCTGCACCCGCGCGACGGGCATCCCCCGCGCCTGCAGGCGTCGCGGGAGCCGTTCCGACACGGCCTGGCGTCGGCGCACCGCCGGTGGTCGCACCGGTCGCGCGCGCCACCCACGTTCCGGCGCCGGTACGCGCCTCGAGCCATCCCTCGCCCACGAGTCGGCCGTACACCTCGACGACGCTATTGCGAGCGATTCCGAGGTCTCGGGCGAGACTGCGTGTGGCGGGCATCCGTGTGCCAGAGGCGAGGCGTCCATCGCGGATCATCTCCCGCATCGCGGCCTCGAGCGAGTCCGTCTTGCGACGCGGATCGACCGCCAGGTGCAGGTCGAGGCCCACGGCGGATGAGCGGGTGGCGGACGCGTCCGCGGGTGCATCTGAGAGCGTATTGGCCCAAGACACCGTCATGAGAATGGACTGTATCAGCGCGCCAATTGCGTCGTACGGTGAAGACATGACCGATACCGAGACCATCACTCCCGCCGGCGCGAACGACTCCACCGACGAGATCGTCCTTCCCGCTGTGCGTTTCGACTTCGACGAGCTGGCTCCCGCATTCTCGCGCGCGCTCGCACACCTCGACCACGCGGCGGTCGTCGAGCTCGACGCCGCAGGCATCCCCACCGGGCTGCGGCACCTCGTGAAGCTGCGAGCGTCGCAGCTGAACGGTTGCTCGTACTGCGTCGACATGCACTCCCGCGACGCACGCGAGGCAGGCGAGTCGTTCCAGCGCATCGCCGCCGTCGCCGTCTGGGATGAGGCGCACTTCTTCACCGCGCGCGAGCGGGCCGCGTTCGCACTGACGGATGCCGTCACGCGCGTCTCCGAGACCCACGTTCCCGACGGGGTCGTCGCTCAGGCGCTGTCGGTCTTCTCGGAGAAAGAGGTGTCGGCTCTGCTGGCACTCATCGTGTCGATCAACGCATGGAACGAGGTCGGTGTGACGGCACGTTGCTGGCGGGCTCCGATCGAGGCCTGAGCAGTCGCGGCTGAGCAGTCGCGGACGAGCAGTCGAGAACCGAACAAGGGTCCGGCTCCCGCTCCAGTGAAGGACCGGTTCGCGCCAGATCCGTGAAGGACCGGTTCCGGTGAACCGCCAGATCCGTGAAGCGCCAGATCCGTGAAGCGCCAGATCCGGTGAAGTGTCAGATCCGCTGTAGGTGCAGTCGCGGGCCCTCGAGGCGAGCGATCGCCACTTTGACCTCGACGAGTTCGTCCTTCACGCCGACTACCTCGCGTCTGACATCCGCGATCTCTGCTTCGACCTTCTCGAACCGGGCATCCACCTTGTCGAACCGGGCATCAACCTTGTCGAATCGAGCATCAACCTTGTCGAACCGGGCATCGAGCTGCTTCGTCTGGCGAGCGAGCATGCCCCCGACGCCGCCCAGCACCGACACGGCGAAGGCGAACAAGGCGATGATCATCCCGATCACGTCAGCGGACACGAACACCATCCCATTCTGCCCGTCGAGCCCCGGGCACACCAGCGACAGTACGACGAGGGGCGGATCGCACGCGGCGAAGCCTGCCGCACTGTGGAGAGCGAGCCAGAGATTGCGATGTGGAGGGAGACGACGGCCGGGAATCAGCCGGCCGCACGCTCCAGCACTCGGGCACGCAGGTACTCCTCCCACGTAGCCGTTCCGCGCTCCTCACCGGTCGACACGATCGCACCGTGCAACACCGCCTTCGCCGCCTTTCCTGGCAGGCCGACCGACACGATCCAGCGCCGGCGACCGGCCGACCGCAGGTAGGCGCGGATCAGCTCGTGGGTGGCGTACACCCGCGGGCCACCGAACTCCGGAACATAGCCGGCGGGTTCCCCTTCGGCAAGCGCGACCAATCGATCCGCGACTTCCTCTGCGGCGACCGGTTGCACGTGCATCCGCTTCGGCAACGGCACGATCGGAAGCTTCGCCGCCGACTGGGCGACCTGGTGCACGAGCGTGAAGAACTGCGTCGCGCGCAGGGTCGTGAACGGGATGCCCGACCGCTCGATGACGAGCTCGCCCTCGCGCTTCTGCGCGAAGTACTCGAACATGGCGTGGTCCGTCTTGGAGTGCACCGGTATCCGGTCAGCGCCGGCGACGGAGATGTAGACGAGGTGGCGAATGCCTGCCCGTCGCGCTGCCCCTACCAGTTGCCGCGCCTTGTCACCGTCTCCCTTCTGCGAGCCGGCGCAGTGCACGACGACATCCACGCCGGCGACGGCATCCGCGACACCCTCGCCTGTCTCCAGATCACCGGAGACGTACTCGACGTCTGCCCGCGGTCCCGAGCCTCGCCGGCTGACGACCCGCACGGCGTGGCCGCGTTCTCGCAGGCGGTCGACGACGAGCGCGCCGAGCGTCCCGGCGCCGCCGGTGACGAGCACGATCCTGCTGGGGCGGTCGCTGTCCGAGCTGTCTGCGGTATCGGGGGTGGATGCGGTCATGAGCTGCCTTTCGTCGTGCGACGAGCCGTGCGCCCGCCGCGAAGAACGCGTACACCCCTTCGATGCGCGAAGCGGACAGAATGTGACAGATGACCGCAACCACCGAGCTCGAGCACGCCTTCGCCGCGCTTCAGCCGCGACTGCGCTCGCTGGCCTACCGCATGCTCGGCTCGTTCAGCGACTCCGACGACGCCGTGCAGGAGACCTGGCTGACCGCCGCCCGGGCGAATGTCACCGACGTGCGCAACCTCGATGCCTGGCTCACCACCGTCGCCGGTCGCGTGTGCCTCATGATGCTTCGGTCGCGACGTACGCACGATGCCCTCTCGCTGGATGCCGCCATCGGCGCGTCCGACGGCATTCGCGTTCCCGACTCCGCGATCGTCTCCGACGCATCCGTGCACTCGTCCCCGGAGGCCGCCGCGGCGTCGAGCGAGTCTGTCGGACTCGCCATGCTCATCGTGCTGCACGCGCTGAAGCCCGACGAACGGCTCGCCTTCGTGCTGCACGACACGTTCGCGGTGCCGTTCGACGACATCGCGCAGATCCTCGAGACCACGCCGGCTTCCGCCCGGCAGCTGGCGAGCCGCGCAAGGGCGAAGGTGCGCAGCGCGCCCAACCCCGATCCCGACCGTCGACGACAGCGAGCCGCCGTCGACGCGTTCTTCGCCGCGGCGCGCGATGGCGACTTCGACGCGCTTCTGAAGGTCTTGCATCCGCAGGTCGTGCTGCGATCGGACGGCGGCGAGCTGCGGGCGTCCGCGAGCACGATCATCCGGGGGCCTCGTGCCATCGCGAGCCAGGCGATGATGTTCACGTCGCTGGCGCCGTACCGCAAGGATGCCTGGATCAACGGCGCCGCGGGCGTCGCGATCGTGGGCCCGCACGGGCCGATCTCCGTGATGGCGTTCACGGTCGTCGACGGCGTCATCGTCGAGATCGAGGTGCTTGCGGATCCGGAGCGGTTGACGGCGTTGCTGCCTGCCGACCTGCTCGGAACGCACTGACGGCGCTCATCGTGCTGCTCTTCCGGGCTGCCGCTCCTCGGGCTTGCCGCTCTTGGGGCTTGCCGCTCTTGGGGCTTGCTACTCTCCTGGCTTCCTGCTTTCCGGGCTTGCCGCTCCTCGGGGCTTGCTGGCGTGCTTGCGGCCAGCGGATGCCCAGCCGCTCAAATGAGAGACTGAACACGCCCGAGTTCGCGGGCGCGTCCCCACCCTCAGGAGCACCCTTCCAGCATGTGCGGCATCGTCGGCATCGTCTCTACCGAGCCGGTCAACCAACTGGTCTACGACAGCCTCCTCCTTCTGCAGCATCGCGGGCAGGACTCCACCGGGATCGCCACGGCGGAGGGGAGCACGTTCCATATCCACAAGGCGCGCGGGCAGGTGCGCGAGGCGTTCCGCACCCGCGACATGCGCTCGCTGCTGGGCACCATGGGGCTCGGTCATGCGCGTTACACGACCAAGGGCGATGCAGCCAACGAGCAGGAGGCTCAGCCGTTCTATGTGAACGCGCCGTACGGCATCATCCTCGTGCACAATGGCAACCTCACGAACACGCGCGAACTGGCGAACGATCTCTTCCACATCGACCGTCGGCACGTGAACTCGACGAGCGACACCGAACTGCTGCTGAACGTGCTGGCCACTGAGCTGCAGGGCCAGGTCGGTGGCCTGGAATTCGACCCCGACCAGGTTTTCAACGCCGTCGAGCAGGTGCACGAACGCGTCGAGGGCGCCTACGCCGCGATCGCGATGATCGCAGGACAGGGACTCCTGGCGTTCCGCGACCCGTTCGGCATCCGTCCGCTCATCCTCGGCCGCAAGCCCGCGGGGCTCGTGGGCGACGAGTGGATCGTCGCGTCGGAGTCGGTGGTGCTCGAGGCGCTCGGCTATGAGGTGGTTCGGGATGTCGCACCCGGCGAGGCCGTCTTCATCACGCTCTCAGGCGAGTTGTATTCGCGGCAATGCGCGAAGAACCCCGTGCTGATCCCGTGCTCGTTCGAGTACGTGTACCTGGCACGGCCGGACTCCGTGATGAACGGCATCTCGGTGTACGAGGCGCGGCTGCGACTGGGAAACCGGCTGGCCGACACGATCGCCAGGTATGCGCCGCTCGGCGACATCGACGTCGTCATGCCGATTCCGGATTCTTCGCGACCTGCGGCGTCTCAGGTGGCGCAGAAACTCGGCATCGAGTACCGCGAGGGCTTCTACAAGAACCGCTACGTCGGCCGCACCTTCATCATGCCGGGGCAGGCCGAGCGCAAGCGCAGCGTGCGCCAGAAGCTCAACGCGATGTCGAGCGAGTTCAAGGGCAAGAACGTGCTCATCGTCGATGACTCGATCGTGCGCGGCACGACTTCGAAGCAGATCGTGGACATGGCGCGCGCGGCCGGTGCGAACCAGGTCACGTTCACCTCGGCGGCCCCTCCGGTGCGGTATCCGCACGTCTACGGCATCAACATGCCGAGCCGCCAGGAACTCATCGCCGCCGGGCGCAAGATTCCCGAGATCGCGCTCGAACTCGGCGCCGACAGCCTCATCTATCAAGAGGTGCGCGACATGGAGGATGCCATCCTCGAGGGTCAGGACATCGTCACCGATCTCGAGATGAGCTGCTTCACGGGCGACTACATCACCGGAACGGTCACGCCCGAGTACCTCGAGTGGGTGGAGCGCACGCAGCTCAGCTGAGCGCATGCGGGCCACGGCTCGCGCTCTCAGGTTGGGGCCGCTCTCGAGTTGCGCCCGGCCTCGATCTGTGATTTGACGTGCGAAATCAGCGGAATTCCGCTGCGAAATCGCTCCCAGGGTTTTTGGATGACCTGTGCACAACCGGTCCAGAGCACCTGCGTATCGTGGCGCGGGTCGTCTGACGGCGGCATCCAACCCCCTCCGTCGTACCTCGTCGGCCCAGTGCTACCCCCGGGATAGCGTTACCCCCCACGGATGCCGTCTGCAGGCCACCGCCCAGACCCGCGGCCACAGAGTTGAGCCCGTGCGTTCGGGCGTCCAACCCGCACGGGTCGGTATCGGGAAGGATGCCGTACCGCCCCGTTGCCTCAGTGAGCGTGCGCGCGAAACTCAGGTGGACCACGCGGGGCAGCCCCGAGCAACGGAACCACGTGACCTTTCTCCAGCGCATCGCACCCGACAGCATCCGGAACTCCCTCTCTGCTCTCACCCTCTCCGGGCTCACCGCCGCAGGCCGGCACCGACGCCCGCTGCGCGCCACCGCGGCCGCGGTGCTCGCTGTCGCAGCGATCGCCTCGCCGCTGGCCGCCCACGCAGCCGAGCTCTCCTCGACCGCATCGCACGCGGAGACCGTGCAGACGACCAGCCTGGCCGCACGACTCTCGTTCGATTCGCTGGCCAGCGCCAAGCGCACGGCAACGCAGGTGAACGGCAAGGCGGACCTCACTCAGTTGAACGCGGCCATCGACGGGCTCGAGAGCAACTACTCGTCCGACCCCGAAGTGCTGACCAAGCTGACGAATGCGGCCAACTCGGCCGTCGAGATGGCGTGGGCGAGCGCTGCAGGCAACGATGCCGGCAGCAAGATCGCCCAGGCAGCTGTCGCCCAGGCGAAAGCGGAGGCGGCAGCCAAGGCGGCCGCCGAAGCGAAGGCCGCCGCCGAAGCGAAGGCCGCTGCCGACGCGAAGGCGGCCGCGCAAGCGCAGGCGACGCAGTACTCGTCGTCATCGTCGTCGGTGGCCGTGTCCGTCTCGCCTGGCTCGGCGCAGGCGATCGCCCAGTCGATGATGGCCAGCCGGTACGGCTGGGGGAACGATCAGTTCCAGTGCCTCGTCAGTCTGTGGAACCGCGAGTCGGGCTGGTCGACGACCGCGCAGAGCTCGAGCGGCGCATACGGCATCCCGCAAGCGCTTCCCGGCTCCAAGATGGCCAGCGCCGGCTCGGACTGGCAGACCAATGCCTCCACCCAGATCGCGTGGGGTCTCGGCTACATCTCCGGCACGTATGGCAACCCCTGCAACGCGTGGGGGCACTCACAGTCCACCGGCTGGTATTGACGATTGAGCGGTTCGGCGCTTCGGGGCACGCGGCGGGGTGAGGGAGGTCTGCGGCGGTTGAGACCTTCGCACCATGCCTTGGAGCGGCGAAGCCGCGATCGCTTCCGGCTGAGCGCGTGGGCAACGGCCCCGATGCCGCCCGACTTCATGGCCCAATCCGTCGCTTCTCCTAGGCGAAACGACGGTTTGGGCCATGAACTTCCGTCGGGAACCCCCTGAGGAAACTTCCGTCGGCAGCCCCGTGAGGGTCAGTCCGCCTTGCGGTCTGCGCCGTCGCCGTCCTCGCGTTCGGCCGGAAGCTCACCGAGGTCCAGCGTCTGCTGGTCGTCACCCTCGTCTGCCGGCTCCTTTTGCACGTCGATGCGGTCGGCCAGCACGGTGCGCTCCGTATGCTTCGTGGCGGCGGAGGCGACGATCGCGGCGATCGCGCCCAGCCCGACGCCGACGGCGATGGATGCCAGCAGCATGAACCCGAAGACCGTGTTGCGGTCGTATCCCTCGCCCTGCGGAATCGAGTACGTGGCGATGAACGACGCCACGGCGAATACCGCGGCGCCGAGCACCATGAACCGCCCGTAGCGCGGTGTGCGGCGCACGCGCACCTGGTGCTCCGACGCGATCGCGGTACTCTCGTTGGCCTCGAGCGGTGTCTCGGCCGAGACGGCGCTCTGATGCGTCTCGGCCGACGGGTCGTGGGCGGTCGGCGTCGTCGATTCGCTTTCGTGGGGCTGGTCGTGCACGCACCCATTGTCGCGTATGCCGGCGCACGGTCGCTGTGAACGGCGATGCCGCCCGATGACGGTGCAGGTCAATGGTGGTGCCAGGCCAGTGGTGGTGCCAGGCCACCGGTGGTGCCAGGCCACCGGTGGCGGCGTATCAGTGCCGGCGGTCGATCAGCGCCGGCGGTCGATCAGTGCGGGCGGTAGACCGGCAGGTAGAGCTCGAGAGTGGCGCGGGTGCCGGAGGCGTGAACCGCACCGGATGTCTGTGCCGCAGCCCACGAGGAACGCCCGGTGGCGAGCGCGAGCCAGGTGGCGGCATCCATCTCGACCACATTCGGCGGTGTTCCGCGCGTGTGCCGGGGACCCTCGACGCACTGCACTGCCCCGAACGGCGGCACGCGCACCTCGACGGAATTGCCCGGAACCTTGTCGGCGAGTGCCTGCAACAGATACCGAACGGCTGTCGCTGTCGCGTCGCGCGTGGCGGATGCCCGAAGCGCCTCCGTCACCGCCGCCATGCCGTCTGCTTCGCCGATGCGTGCCCGTGCCACACGTCCATACTGCCCTGCGCGTCCGACGCCCGCCCTGCGCGTCCGGCGCCCGCGCTGCCCTGCACGTCCGACACTCGCCCTGCACGTCCGACGTCCGGTGGCACTGCGACCCTCGACCCGCCACGCGCTCCTGCGCCGCCTCTATCGCTCCTGCGTAGCCTTTATCGCCGCTGCGCCGCCTCCATCACCGCCGCGCCGCCGCTATCACCCCTGCATCGCCGGATCCGCTCAATCGGCTCGGCCGTACGAGCACGCTCCCTCGGCTCGCGCCCCGATGGCCAATACCATGGGCAGCGTGAGGATTCTCGTACTGGGCTCGGGCGCGCGCGAGCACGCCATCATCCGCGCATTGCTGGCCGAGGATGCCGACCACGACATCACAGCGGCCCCCGGCAACGCGGGCATCGCAGACGACGTGCGCACGATCGGAATCGACCCGAACGACGGCGTCGCGGTCGCCGCATACGCCGAGGCGCACGGTATCGAGCTCGTCGTGGTGGGTCCGGAGGCACCGCTCGTCGCCGGCGTGAGCGACGCGGTGCGACAGCGCGGCATCCCGGTGTTCGGACCGAGCAAGGCGGCCGCGAAGCTCGAGGGCTCGAAGGCGTTCGCCAAGCGCATCATGGAAACCGCGGGTGTGCCCACCGGCAGGGCCGAGGTCGCAGGCACCATCGAGGAGGCCCGCGCGACGATCGACCGGTTCGGCGCGCCATACGTCGTGAAGGCGAACGGCCTGGCGGCCGGAAAGGGCGTGCTCGTCACGGAAGACCGACAGGCGGCCATCGCGCACGCCGAACAGTGGCTGGAGCACGGAACCGTTCTCGTCGAGGAGTTCCTGGCCGGTCGTGAGGTTTCGTTGTTCCTGCTCAGCGATGGCGAGCACGTGCTCCCGCTCTCGCCGGCCCAGGACTACAAACGACTGCTCGACGGCGACGACGGTCCGAACACGGGCGGGATGGGCGCATACTCGCCGGTGCCCTGGCTCGAGGAGAACTTCGTCGATGAGGTGATCGACACGATCGCCCTGCCGACGGTTCGCGCGATGGCGCAGGAGCAGACGCCGTTCATCGGGCTTCTCTACTGCGGCCTGATCGTGACGGATGCCGGTCCTCGCGTCATCGAGTTCAACGCGCGCTTCGGAGACCCCGAGACCCAGGTCGTGCTGCCTCGGCTCCTCACGCCGCTCTCCGGGCTGCTGTTCGCGGCGGCGACGGGCGAACTCGGCGGGGTTCCGCGCCCGGAGTTCGCACTGGATGTCGCGGTCGGCGTGGTGCTGGCGAGCGAGGGCTACCCGGAGGCGCCGGTGACCGGGCGGGCGATCCTCGGCATGGATGCGGCATCCGCTGTTCCCGAAGTGCAGCTCCTGCACGCTGCGACCGACATCGCCGCGATCGCGACGGATGCCACCTCGAGCTGGTCCACCGAGACACTCGTGGCATCCGGCGGTCGGGTGCTCACCGTCGTGGCGCTCGGATCCACCTTCGACGAGGCGCGCGACCGCGCCTACGAGGCGATCGGAAAGCTCGCTCTCGAGGGCGGCCAATACCGCACCGACATCGCCTCGGCCGTGGCGCCGGCAGCGCACTGACTGTCGCTGCGACGACGCGTCGAGGGAGCCCCGTTCGGGCCGGAGTCACCGTCGTGCCGGCAGAGCATCGTCGTGCGGTCAGAGTCACAGGGGGTGCGAGCTGACCGACGGAAGCACTCAGGCACCGATCGGCGGTTCGACCAGCAGCGCGACGCGTTCGGCGAGGTACGCATCGAAGGCGGTGAGGGCATCCGGGTCGCCGCTCCATCGCACGAGTGCAGCGCCCTCACGCACCGTCAGCGGACCGGATGCCCCGACCAGGCTCGCATCGAGCGGGATGCGCGGCGCATCGAAGTTGACACTCGTGCCCGGCCGATAGCGACCGCGGAAAGCCGCGACGCGCAGCTGCCGGCGCCGTTCGGCGGATGCGGCGATGAAGGTCGTGCGCCCCGGTTCGTGGGCGCGAGTGATCGATCCGGTCGCGAAGAGCGCGGGCGGGTACGGCGGCGTGCCGACCGCTGTGCTTCCGGCCGACTGCGCCGAGCGTTGCGCATCATCCGCCGCTTCGGCCATGAGCAGCAGCACCCCGAGCCGCCAGACCGTTCCGAGCGGGCGCAACCGCTCGGGCCGCGGCACGAGCAGCACACGCGACGACGGCAGATACTCAGCGAGAGCCTCGACTCGCGCACCGGCGGCGGTGAGGCGCGCTGCAGCACCAGCGAGTGCGCCGAGCACGTGCGCGATGGCCGCTTCGTCCGAAGCCGCCACATCGTTCCGCTCTCGCCCGGTCACCCGCTCCGCTCCTCCACGTCATCCATCCCGGCAACCCCGTCGCATGCGCTCGCTCAGCACGCACATGCCCGGCCGGCCACCACGCTACGGGCGAACGAGCACGGAATCGACGAGCCACCACCGTAGCGACGAACGAGCACGATCGCGACGAACCACCACGGAATGCCGCACCCGCACTAGGTCACCGGTCGACGGCATCGCGCGTCGCCCGGGGTTCGGGCCCCGACTCGCCCGGGCACCGAGCCGCGGCACGCCCGGGGCACCGGGCCGCGGCTCGCCCGCCTCACCCCAGCAGGCGGTCGAGGTAGGCGTTGCGGAAGACGCCGTGGGGGTCGTACTTCACCGCGAGGGCGCGGAAGTCGTCGAATCGTGCATACTGCGACGGCACCACGCCATGCGTGTCGAGGAACAGCTTGCCCCAGTGCGGCCGCGCTCCCAGTGGGAACAGCGCATCCTCGACCGCAGGAAGTACGGCCTCGACCCCGGCCTGATCGCGTTTCCAGGTGAAGTGGATGCCCAGCACGTCGCGCTCGTATGCGGTGCTGAGCCACAGGTCGTCGGCGGCGACGGTGCGCAGCTCCGTCACCTGCAGCAGCGGCGTGATGCGCTCGGCGAGGGGAAGCAGCGCCTTCAGCGCGTCGACCGCCTGCTCTCGCGGCACGAGATACTCGCTCTGGATCTCCTCGCCGTTCGACGGCGTGAACGCCAGCTTGAAGTGCGGCAGGCGGTCATACCAGGGGCCGGGCACGCCGAACTGATCGGTGCACGCGGTGGCGTCTACACCGGGAAGCGGATGCCGCTTCGCCGTCGCGCGAGCGGCCCCGAAGAAGGTCTCGGGCGCGTCAGGCGAGCCGTCGGTGACGAGGCGCTTGAGCCACACCTGCTCCACGCCGCCGCTCCAGCCGGTGAACATGCTAACGCTGTACGAAGCAGACGTGATGGCGTCGAAATTCTCGAGAACGATCGGCCAGTCGAGGCCGTCATAGACGGTCTGCGCAACCTCGAAGGTCGGTACGACGTCGAGCGTGACGGCGGTCACGACGCCGAGCGCCCCGAGGCCGACCACAGCACCCGCGAACTCGTCGTCGCCACGCCGCAGCACCCGCAGTTCCCCGGTGCCGTCGACGAACTCGATGCCGCGCACGACCGCAGCGAGGTTCTGGTTGCGGTCGCCCGATCCGTGCGTCGCGGTCGCGATCGCCCCGGCCACCGAGATGTGCGGCAGCGAGGCGAGGTTCGGGAGCGCCCAGCCGCGGGCATCCAGCCGCTCGGCGACGTCGCCGTACCGGGTGCCGCCCGACACCGTCACGGTGCGCGCAGCCTCGTCGAGCTCGTACCGCAGAGGGAGCGCCGTCATCGCGATCAGGTCGCCCGTGGTGTCGGCGATGTCGTTGAAGCAGTGCCTGGTGCCGAGCGCGCGAACACGGCCTCCGGAGGCTGCAGCATCGCGAACGGCCAGCCGCACGGCCTCGACGGAGGCCGGATGCACCACCCCGCTCGCCCGGTACGCGTAGTTGCCCGCCCAGTTGGTGCCTGCCGATTCGGCCACGTCGCCTCTCCTTGCTGCGTTCTGCCTCATGTTTTGTTGTGAGACAGAACAATTCTGCCCTATGTCGGTGCGCAATCGCGACCTCCGGCCGTGACATTCGCCGAATGGTGGGCCGGAAGTGTCGCTTGAGTCGGCGAAAGCGGCATCACGCGTCCATGTTTCCAGCTGCCCCTGTCCCAGCACGCCTTTAGCATTGACCCGTGACTGCGACGACCTCAAGCACGACGACCCTCCCCGGCTGGACGCACGCGTATTCCGGCAAGGTGCGCGATCTCTACGTTCCGCAAGGGGCGGCATCCGTCGACTCCGCGAACGTGCTGCTGGTCGTCGCGAGCGACCGGGTGAGCGCGTTCGACTTCGTGCTCGAGCCGGGCATCCCCGGCAAGGGCGAGCTGCTGACGACGCTGTCGCTGTGGTGGTTCGACCGTCTCGACGACGTGCCGAACCACCTCGTGCCCGATCGCACTCTCGAAGGTGTTGAGCGCATCCCCGGCGAGGTCGTCGGGCGCGCCATGCTGGTGAAGCCGCTTCGGATGTACCCGGTCGAGTGCGTCGTTCGCGGCTACCTCACCGGCAGCGGTTGGGCCGAGTACCAACAGTCGCAGAGCGTCTGCGGAGTTCCGCTGCCTGCCGGGCTGCAGAACGGCGACCGCCTCCCGGAGCCCATCTACACGCCCGCTTTCAAAGCTCCGCAGGGCGAGCACGACGAGAACATCAGCTTCGAACGCACGGTCGAGTTGGTCGGGGCGGATGCCGCGGCGCGACTTCGTGACGCCTCCCTCGATGTGTACCGACGGGCATCCGCGATCGCCGAGGAGCGGGGGCTGATTCTCGCCGACACGAAGTTCGAGTTCGGGGCCGACACCGAGACCGGCGAGCTGACCCTCGCCGACGAGGTGCTCACAAGCGACTCGAGCAGGTACTGGGATGCCGAGGCGTGGCGCACCGGCGCCACTCCTGGCGAGCGCATGGCGAGCTTCGACAAGCAGATCGTGCGCGACTGGCTGACCGCGAACTGGGACAAGACCGGCACCCCGCCGGAACTGCCCGACGACGTGGTGAAGCGCACCGCCGCCCGTTACCGCGAGCTGCTCGAGCGCATCAGCGGCTGAGCCGCGACCTGATGCAACAGCGGCTGAGCCGCTGCCGGATACTGAGCGGCGATGAGAGACTCGGCCTCGATGAGCGACTCGCCCACGCTCAGAGGCGGGGCTGCGCTCAGAGGCGGGGCCGCAATCAGCGGCTGAGCCGACGGCGCCGCGTGGCCAACACCATCAGCGCGGCGCCCAGCGCGACGACCCCCGCGGAACCGAGGCCAGCACTCACAGCGTCGGAGCCGGACTCGGCCAGCTCGGCGGCCGGAGTCGCCGAAGCGATCGGCGAGACGCTGGGCGTCGTAGCCGTCGGCACCATCGCGATCGCCGGTGCCGTCACCTCCGACGCGAGCGCCGGGACGGTGATCGGGGCCGGCGCGTCGAATCCGGCGGGGGGATCCACGGCCAGCCGATAGGCGTCTCGCTGCTCGGTCACGATCTGGTAGCTTCCGTCCGACTGCACCGGCACGGTGACAGGTGCCTCATCGATCCCGGCGACCGGGGTGCCGTCCGACGACTGCAGTTCGACGCTGATCCCGGGAGGAACGGGCTGGGAGGCATCCGCCCCGCCGAGGGCGACCGTTCCGCTGATCGTCGCGGTCGGCGCAGGCTGTGCGAGCCAGAGCTGGTAGTTCGGGCTGCCCGAAAGCGCTCCGTAGCGCAGGCGGATGCCGCGCACAGCTGACGACGGCAGGAACCAGGCGTAGGCGCCGGCCGTGTCGGCGACGTTGCCATAGAGCGTGCCCGGCGAGTACGCGATGGTGGTCGAGCCGTACGTGACGGTCACCGGGTTCGGTCCTGGCACCCAGTTCGGCACGTCGTACGGTGCAGAGGCGCCCGCACACACGGACGGCTTCGGTGCGGCGTTCTGGCAGTAGTTGCCGGTTCCCTGCTCGCCGAGATCACTGGTCGACAGCACGTTCCCAGCGGCATCCAGCGGCTGGATGAACACCCAGTCGGCATCGATGTCGCCGACCGCGAAGCCCCAGCCGGCCGCCGGCTGCGAGCCGAACATGACCGTCGTGGTCGAGGGAGGCGGAGTCGTGGTCGACGGCGGCGTGGGAGCCGGCGATCCGCTCCTGGGGCGCAGCGTGAGGTAGGGCTGCTTGCGCGTTGAACCGAACTCCTGGCCGAACGCGGTGTTCGCACCGAGGAACGCCGATTCGCCGGTCGGCGTGCTCACCGAGACGGAGTCGGTCGTCACGGTCGCGTCGGCATCCGTGGGCGAGATGAAGGTCGCCGTGCCGGTGAACGCGTTCGCCGTGCCGGACATGGCCCACGTCGGAAAGGTCCCTATCGTGCCCGGCGGCACAGCGGATGCCTGCGTCATCCCGAATCCCACACTCGCGGCGCACACGACGGCCACCGCCAGCACCTTTCCCCCCAAGCGCATGGCCTCGAACATACTCGCCATCAGCCGGTCGGCCAACCCCGGAATACATGCAAACGCATGAGCGTTGCAGACGACATGACGAGCAACCTCAACCTCGACCGCCTCGCGGACGACACTGCGATGGGCGCCGTCACGCTGCTCGTTGCCGATCTCGACGCCATGACCGCCTACTACCGGGACGCCGTCACGCTACGCGTGCTGTCGGCAGACGGCGGGCAGGTGACGCTCGGGCGCGGGACGACCCCGGTGATCGTGCTGCAGTACAACCGGGAGCTGCACCACGCCGCTCCCCGATCTGCCGGCCTGTTCCACACGGCGATCCTGTTCGAGTCACGCGCGGCCCTTGCCGCAGCCGTCTACTCCGTCGCCACGCACGCTCCCCGCACGTTCACCGGAAGCTCCGACCACCTGGTGAGCCAGGCCTTCTACTTCGACGACCCCGAAGGCAACGGAGTCGAGTTGTACTGGGACCGCGACCGCACCGAGTGGAGCTGGACGCACGGCCGCATCGAGATGGACACGCTGTTCCTCGACCCGAACCTGTTCCTGCAGCAGAATCTCACCGAGGAGGCCATGATCGAGCCGGCGATCGGCGGCGCCAGCGTCGGTCACGTGCATCTCTCTGTCGGCGATGTCGCATCCGCCCGGGAGTT
Organism: Humibacter antri; assembly: GCF_054777235.1. NCBI lineage: Bacteria > Bacillati > Actinomycetota > Actinomycetes > Micrococcales > Microbacteriaceae > Humibacter > Humibacter antri. The sequence goes on from NZ_BAAHAW010000042.1 coordinate 141,599, forward strand.
CTACGTGAACCGCCTCGGCTTCGAGACCACTGCCGAGTTCGACGGATCCGCCCTCTTCGTCAGCGCGGGCGGTTACCACCACCACATGGCGATGAACACATGGCGCAGCGCGGGCGCCGGCCGACGATCCCCCGCCCTGGGCCTCGGCCGCGTCGACATCGTGCTGCCCTCGAACGACGATCTCGGCGCGGTGTCGGAGCGGATGTCTCACCATGGCATCCAGGTACGGGACGACGGGCAGTCGCTCTCGTTCGAGGATCCGTGGGCGAACGCCATCCGGTTGTCGACGTGACGCGGGTTGAGTCAACCGCCGCAGGTTGAGCCAACCGCCGCGGGTTGAGCTAACCGCCGCGGGTTGAGCCTGTCGAAACCGCCACCCGTGCGAGCGAACGGGTTTCGACAAGCTCAACCCCCGGGGCAGGCTCGACCGGCGGCGACCGATCAGCTGTCGACAGGCTCGGGCGCCCGATTCACCACGGGGGTGCCCTGCGTGGCCGACCACTGACCGGTGTCCTTGGGCCGCACGAGGAACAGCACGACGATGGCACCGAGCAGTGCGACGGCTGCAGGGAGCAGCATCGACTGCGCCATGGCATCCGTGAACGGCTGCTGCACGACCGAGGGCAGCTTCGACCCGCTGAACTGCGCGCCGGACGCTCCGGAATGCATGCCGTTCGCGGCCAGCCGCGCCTCGATCAGCGCAGCGATCGCGGCGCTGCCCAGCACGCTGCCGATCTGGCGCACCGTGTTGTAGACACCGGCACCGGCTCCGGCCTGAGCGGGTGGGAGGTTGTGCGTGGCCGTCACCGACAGTGGCGCCCAGATGAACGCATTGGCGACGCCGAGCACCAAGCTCGGAATCAGCAGGCGGGGCCAGAGGTCGACGTTCGGGTCGAGCCACGCGGCGTACCAGGTGAGACCGCCGGCCATCACGAACAAACCGATGAAGGACAGCAGCCGTGGGTGCACACGGTCGGCCATGCGCCCGACGAAGGGAGAGAGCGGAATGACGACCAGGGCCATCGGAACCATCAACAGCGCCGACTCGGTCGGAGTGAACCCGAGCACGAGCTGAGCGAAGAAGATCAACGGCAGGGACATGCTCGTCACCGTGAATCCGACCGTGCTGATCGCGAGGTTCGCAAACGAGAAGTTGCGGTCGCGGAACAGCTTCAACGGCATGAGCGGCTCGCCCTTGTTCACCGCCTGCCACACGACGAAGCCGGCGAGCACGACGAGCCCTGCGATGATCATCCCCCAGACCGTGATCGGTCCGGTGATCGTGCCCCAGTTGTACTTCTCGCCCTCCTGGATGCCGAACACCACGAGGAAGAGACCGACCGCGCTGAGCACGACGCCCAGGATGTCGAACGAATGCTGGTGCGTCGGCAGCTTCGGCACCAGGATGATCGCCGCCACGAACCCGATGACCCCACCGGCACGTTGATGAAGAAGATCCACTCCCAGCCGAGACCGTCGACGAGCACGCCGCCGAGCAACGGGCCGACGAGCATGGCGACGCCGGAGGTCGCGCCCCACAGCGCCATCGCGGCGCCCCGCTTGTTGGGGGGGAAGGTGCGGGTGATGACGGCCATCGTCTGCGGCGTCATCAGCGCAGCGCCAAGGCCCTGCACGACGCGAGCGACGATGAGCAGCTCGATCGACCCGGACAGGCCGCACCAGAGCGAGGCACCGGTGAACAGCACGAGGCCGATCAGGTACATGTTCTTGGGGCCGAACCGGTCGCCCAGTCGGCCGGTGACGAGCAGCGGCACCGCGTATGCGAGCAGGTATGCGCTGGTCACCCAGATGACCGAGTTGATGTCGGTGTTCAGGCCTTCCATGATCTTCGGGTTGGCCACAGACACGATGGTCGTGTCGACCAGGATCATGAAGAATCCGATGACGAGCGCCCAAAGCGCCGGCCAGGGACTTCTCTGCTTTTCCATGAGGGTCCGTTCTTCGTGGGTTGGATTGCCGGCCGAAACGACCGGGAGGCTTGTGGATGCCGGCAGGCGGGCGGCGCGAGCGCCAAGCCTCACGAGCATGCCCGATACCTCCGTCATTTCGACGCGCGAGGCATCCGTGGATCGACCGTCACCAGTCGATGGTTCCGTTCTTCAGTTCGATGATGAGTCCTTCGACCCAGGCGGTCTCGGCCTCGAGCAGCGTTCTCAGATAGCTGGCCTCGAGCCAGTATTTGCGTTCGAGGCTCTTGCCCTCGACCTGGTCGACCGCCCGGCCGACGAGCTCGAGTTGGCCGCGCAGCGCGAGAACACGCTTCTGCAGCAGCCGGATCACCGTGTCGGCCGGAAGGTTGTGCGCCTCTGCGATGGCCAGCGGGAACTCGGGGTACTCGTACTTCCAGTCCGCGAGCATTTCGGTGATGCGCTCGAGCATGCGATCGTGGCCGGCATCGGTCACCTCGTAGCTCGTGCGCTCCGGGCGATTGCCCTCCCGCTCGGTGCCCGTCGACCTGATGAGGCCGTCCCGTTCGAGCCGCTCGACCGTGTGGTAGAGCGAGCCCGGCCGCACCTTGACGATGCGGTCCTCGGAACGGGCGATGAAAGTCTGGAACATCTCGTACGGATGCATGGGTCGCTCGAGCAGAAGACCGAGGATCGCGATCCCCAGGGGCGTGAGTGCCGACATCCGCGATCCTCCTTCCGACTTTCGAAGTGCTGATTGTCCCGCGTTGACTATTCCTTGTGGAATATTACGCGTGGAACATCCAGGATGCAAGTACGTGCGCGTCCGCAACTCCTGCAGTTCGAAGGCGGTACGCGGGCTGAAGGTCCGATGGTGCGGGTGATCCGCCCACGCGGTGTCGAATTGCAGGAGTTGCGAACAGCCGGTCGGGACGCCGACCTCAGTGGGATCCGACGAGTTCGGCCCCGCGGGGTCGGCGAACTCCGGTCAGTGGTGGAACGCCACTCGCTTGCGGACCGGCATTGGCGCATCCAGCCGATCCAGCTCGTGCAGGTGCGTCTTGATGTCGGCGACCAGCCCGGCCGCGAGGTCGCGCGACAGCCCGTTGCGCACGACGACGCGGGCGACGGTGAGCGAGGTGAGCGCCTCGGGCATCGGATAGGCCGGCACGAGCCATCCCTTCGTGCGAAGCGACTGGGAGAGGTCGTACAGCGTCCACTTGTCGGTGTAGCCGTCTTTCAGCTGCCACGCCATGACGGGGATGTCTGAGCCATCGGTCCACAACTCGAACGGCTCGAGCTTCGAGATCTGCTCCGACAGGTACAGCGCAACGTCGCGTGACGCCCGCTGCACCCGGCGATACCCCTCGTATCCGAGCCGCAGGAAGTTGTAGTACTGCAGCAGCACCTGGGCGCCTGGACGCGAGAAGTTGAGGGCGAACGTGGGCATCTCACCGCCCAGGTACGACACCTTGAAGACGAGGTCGTCCGGCAGCAGCGACGCCTCGCGCCAGATGATCCAGCCCAAACCCGGGTACACGAGCCCGTACTTGTGGCCCGACGTGTTGATCGACGCGACCCGCTTCAGGCGGAAGTCCCACTCGATCTCCGGCTGCAGGAACGGCGCGATCATGGCTCCGGATGCCCCGTCGACGTGGATCGGGACATCGAGCCCCGTCTTCGCCTCGATAGCGTCGAGCGCGTCGGAGATCTGCTTCACCGGCTCGTACATGCCGGTGTACGTGACGCCCATGATCGCGACCACGCCGATCGTGTTCTCGTCGACGTAACCGTCGAGATCGTGGCCGTCCATGGTCTTGTGATCCAGCGAGATGGGGACGAAGCGCGGTTCGACATCCCAGTAGTTGCAGAACTTCTCCCAGTACACCTGCACGGCCGAGCTGAGAACGAGATTCGGCTTGTCCGCGGGCTTTCCGGCCGCTTTCCTGGCGTGCTGCCAGCGTCGCTTGAGGGCCAGCCCGCCGAGCATGCACGCCTCCGACGAGCCGATCGTGGAGGTGCCGATCGCACGCGACGGCTCCGGTGCGTTCCACAGGTCGGCGAGCATCCGCCAGCAGCGCTGCTCGATCGCGGCGGTCTGCGGGTACTCGTCTTTGTCGATCATGTTCTTGTCGGCCGACTCGAGGTACAGACGCGATGCCGCATCATCCATCCATGTGCCGACGAACGTCGCGAGGTTGAGGCGGGCGTTGCCGTCGAGCATCGCCTCGTCGTGCACGATCTGGTATGCCGTTTCGGGCAGCGACTCCGACTTCGGCATGCGGTTGCGCGGAAACTCCGTCGCCTCGCCTGCCCTGCTGAACAGCGGGTTCAACCCGACGGTGTCGAGTTGCTCCGACGCGTGCCCCTGCCCGATTCTGCTCATGCGCACCTCCTGACCACACGGTACGCCTGCGCGACTCAGCGTTCGTCCGTTCAGTGCGCTCGATCCATCGTGCTTCCGCGGTGAGGCCGTGCCGACGAACGCCGGCCGAGAGGAGTTGCGCCGCCATCGAGAAGTCGAAAATTGCGCTGACCGACATGGAATGGCCGCATCATTCGACTTCTCGAGCTGCGGTCACGTGCTGGGGGCGGCCTTCGGCGGCAGCGCGACGGGTTGCGGATGCCGTCAGGTGCGCCCGCATCGCGGCGGACGCCGCGATCGGGTCGCCGAGTCGGACGGCAGTGGCGATCGCCTGGTGCTCGGCGAGCACGGCGGCGGTATCCGTTTCGTCACGCGGAGTGTCGGCGATGCGCGCGGGCGGCAGCACGATCACACGGGCGCCGAGACGGTCGAGCGTGGCCAGCAGGTAGCGATTGCCGGAGGCCGCCGCGACCGCGCGGTGGAACCCGAAGTCGGCGTCGACGGTCTGAGCCGGCAACGCCTCCTGCGCCAGAGACGTCAGGGCGGCGTCGATCGCCGCATGGTCGCCGGCTTCGGCGTGCCTGGCCGCAAGGGCCGCCGCCTCGGACTCGACCGCGATGCGGAACGCGTGCAGCTCGGCGCGCTCTGACTCGTCGCGGGCGGCCAACCAGTCGTCGCCCGCGACCGGCGCCGGTGGAGTGAGTGCGTAACTGCCCGAGCCGACGCGCGTGCGCACCAGGCCGCGGGACTGCAGCCGCTGCAGCGCCTCGCGTACGACCGTGCGACTGGCACCGAACTCCTCGACGAGCTTTCCCTCGCTCGGCAGCCGTTCGCCCGGCGCGATCTCCCCCGCGACGATGCGGTCGCCGATCGACCGTGCGAGTTGCTCTGCACGCGAGGCGCTCATCGGATCGTCCAGGGGCATTTCGATTCGCTGCGCTCGCTCGACGAGCTCGAGTTCCCCGTACGAGCGACGCGAGTCGGACGGCGCTCGGTGAACGGCAAGCGCACGCTCAACGCTCGCCCGAGGCGTCGATGGTCACGGACTCCGTCGTCCATGCGCGTGCTTGACCGGTCAATGTGAAGCCGAGCCCCGGCCGATCGGGCACGAGCATGCGTCCGTCGCGCGTTTCGAGGCGCTCCTCGAACAGCGGGTCGAGCCAGTCGAAGTGCTCGACCCAGGTCTCGCGCGGGTAGCAGGCAGCGAGATGCAGGTGGATCTCCATCGCGAAGTGCGGTGCGAGGTCGAGCCCCGCCTGATCGGCGAGCGCCATGAGTCGCAGGAACTGCGTGATGCCGCCGATGCGCGGGGCATCCGGCTGCAGGATGTCGCAGGCCCGCGCCGCGATCAGCCGCTCGTGCTCCGCGACCGATGCGAGCATCTCGCCGGTCGCGATCGGGGTGTCGAGGGCGCGGGCCAGGTCGGCGTGGCCCTCGGCGTCGTAGGCATCCAGAGGCTCCTCGATCCAGGTGAGGTCGAACTCCTCGAGGCGCCGTCCCATGCGCAGGGCGGTCGCGCGGTCCCACTGCTGGTTCGCGTCGACCATGATCGGGATGCCGTCGCCGAGGTGCTCGCGTACGGCGCGGACACGGCCCAGGTCTTCGTCGCCGTCGGGCAGTCCGACCTTGATTTTGACACCTCCGAGCCCCTCGTCGATCGACCGCGATGCTCGCGCGAGCACGTCTTGAATGGAGGCATTGAGGAAGCCGCCCGAGGTGTTGTACGTGCGAACCGAGTCGCGGTGAGCGCCGAGTAGCTTCGCGAGTGGCAGCCCGGCGCGCCTGGCCTTCAGGTCGTAGAGCGCGATGTCGATCGCCGCGAGCGCTTGCGTCGCGACTCCGGAACGGCCGACGGATGCCCCAGCCCACAGCAGCCTCGTGTAGAGCTTCGCAATGTCGTTGGGGTCCTCGCCGATCGCCGTGCCGGCTACCTCGCGTGCGTGTGCGTACTGAGCGGGGCCGCCCGCGCGCTTCGAGTAGCTGAAGCCGCTCCCGGAGAAGCCCTGCTCGGTCTCGACCTCGGCGATGAGGAACACGACCTCGGTCATCGGCCTCTGCCGGCCGGTGAACACCTTGGCGTCGGAGATCGGCGTCGGCAACGGCAGCCGCAGTGTGGAGAGCGAGATGCTGCGAATGGCATCGGGCGCGTAGCTCATGCGAGCAATCTAGCAGACAGCTTCCATACCTGTCCTACAGATCGATGTGCTCGCATCCTGTTCACGCGGTTGACCGCCAGACCATGGAAACCGCTCCCCGCGCGGCGTTCGGCGGAGCGCCAGGCCCCGCGCTCCGCGGGCCCGGCCGCCGGTATCGCGGCTGCGCCACTCACCGGCTCCATCGGCTCGGTAGAGCCAGCAAGCTCGCTCTGCTCTCGCCTCAGTCGCCGGTAGAATCGGGGCATCCACCCGGTCGTTCCGCAACACGACCGTCTTCGAGTGCAGGGAGTACGCCGTGCCCACCATCGTTGTCGAGGTCATGCCGAAGGCGGAGCTGCTCGACCCCCAGGGCAAGGCCATCGCTGCGGCCCTGGCCCGCACCGGTCGCGGCACTTTCGACGTGCGACAAGGCAAGCGTTTCGAGCTCACGACGGATGCCGAAGTCGGCGACGCGTTGCTGGCATCCGTTCGCGAGATCGCGGAGGAGGTGCTCTCCAACGGCGTGATCGAAGACGTCGTCGGCGTGCACGTGGCCCACGGCTCTGCCGCCGGACGGCAGGCGAGCGCCGAGAGCGCGGTGGCGTGATGCGCATCGGCGTGATCACGTTCCCCGGATCGCTCGACGACCGGGATGCGCAGCGAGCCGTGCGCGCAGCCGGTGCCGAGGCCGTCGCGCTGTGGCACGGCGAGCACGACCTGAACGACGTGGACGCGCTCGTGCTGCCCGGCGGGTTCAGCTACGGCGACTACCTGCGCTGCGGCGCGATCGCCGGCCTGTCGCCGATCATGAGCGAGGTCGTCGACGCCGCGAACAAGGGGATGCCCGTGCTCGGCATCTGCAACGGATTCCAGATGCTCGCCGAGGCGCGACTGCTTCCCGGCGGGCTCATCCGCAACGACCACGGTGCGTTCATCCGTCGCGACCAGAAGCTGCGCGTGGAGAACACCGGCACCGCCTGGACGAACGGCTTCGTCCAGGGCCAGGAGATCGTCATCCCGCTGAAGAACGGCGAGGGGGAGTACGTCGCCTCGACGCAGACGATCGAGCGGCTGGAGGGCGAGGGACTCGTCGCATTCCGCTACCTGGACGTGAACCCGAACGGATCGCTGAACGACATCGCGGGCGTGCGGAACGAGCACGGCAACGTCGTCGGGCTCATGCCGCACCCGGAGCACGCCACCGAGCCCGGATTCGGTCCTGACACGCACGCCGCGATGCGTTCCGGCGTCGACGGCCTCACGTTCTTCACCTCCGCGATCGCGGCGCTGGCCGCCGCTGCATGACGTGCTGAAGCGGATGCTCGCCCGCTTCGAACCGCTGTTCCGTCGCCTCGATCGCCTGGCCGGCGGTCGTCAGGCCGACGTTCGTATCGACGATGAGCTGCTGACACATCCTCGGACGCGGCGCGCGTTCGTGGCCATCACCTGGCTGCTCGTGCTCGAGTTCGCCATCGGCATCGCGGCGGTCGTCGTCGCGCTCGTGCTCGCGGAGGGCGGCATCCCGGTCGAATGGTCGGTGTGGATGCGCACTGTCGTGGTGCTGGGCATGACGGCGACGCTGTTCTACTTCGCGTGGCGGGCATCCCTCGGCTACTACTGGGGCTACTCGAGGCTGCGCCTGTTCAGCAAGATCTTCCCGGTGATCACGCTCGTGCTCGCCGCGATCCCCGGCCTGTACCCGCTATGGATGGTCACGGAGCAGATCGTGTTCAGCCTCATTCTGATCGGGGTGGCCGACTACCTCGACTCCGACCACATGCGTTCGGTGTTCCCTCGGCCGCGCCGTTCGGCGTGACTGCCGGCACCTAAGCCGGCCTCTGCGTCCCCACAGGTCGTTACATCCCCTCTTTCCCCAGTCCGACGTCCGGACACCGCCCGGAATCACCGATCGGTGGACGATGGGAGGCATGCCGCGGACAATGGAGGAGTGGTCGTGACTGAGGCTCAGACGTGGACGATGATCGGCGTGTTCAGCGCCGCCTTCCTCGGCATGCTCACCATCGTCTCCACGCTGTTCGTGCATGTCGTACGAAGCGAGGTCGGGCGTCTCGACGCAAAGTTCGACGCCAGGTTCGCTCACTTCGAGCAGCGGATGGATGCCATGGATCGCGATATCCAGGCACTGATGCGCCACACCTTCGGCCTCGACCGCGGCGAATAGCCTCGGGTACTGCCGCGCGCCTTCGGCGCTCTTCAGGAGCCGTACGTGCCCACGGAGGACGCGGCCGAGGCGAAGACGACGGCGAAGACGATCCAGAACACGACCAGCGCCGCCCACCCGAGCAGCAGGATGCCACCGAGGATCAGCCCGGTGATCGACATGCCCCTGGCGGTGGGCTCGCGCTTGATGCCGATCGCGCCGAAGATCACCGCGCCGATCGGCACGAGAAACGTGAAGCCGAAAAGGATGGAGGCGAGTCCCAGGATGAGGGACGTGATGCTGAAGCCCTTGGGCTGCGGCTGATACCCGGCGTAGACCACCGTCTGCTGATAGACCGGCTGCCCATACGGCTGCTGGTAGCCGGGCTGCGCGTATGGCTGCTGGTAACCGGACTGCCCAGCCGCAGGCTGCTGGGCAACAGGCTGCTGAGCCACGGGCTGCTGGTGCTCGGGCTGCTGCGGGAACGGCTCACCGGGCTGCGGTGTCTGGCTCACGGGGTCTCCGTCTCGATCGCTTCCCAGAAGACTACCTAGTCTCGATTCGCCCTACAGGTCGACGACCTCGACGATGGGATCGCCGCCACGCGCGAACGCGCAGGCGCGGTCGACACCCGCCAGACATCCTTTCGCCGTCATCATCGCCGTGTAGTAGTCGATGTAGCGAAACCCGTACGTCTCGCCGCGGGCGAACGCCTGCCCCTGGATGGCCGAGCGCCACCGCTGGAACGCCTCTTCCGGGATCGGCACGTACACGTCGGGCACGAAGCCCTGCGCGTCTTCCCAGTTGTCGGCGTGCAGCACCGTTGCGACCCCGTGGCGTCCGAGCGGGTTGTCGAGCGGGAGGGAAGCCAGGAACCGGGCCCGCTCGGCGAGCGCTGCGGCGCGCTCGTGGTCGCGGTGGATGCTCTTAGTCCAGTGCGCGATGATCGTGTCGGGCTTCTCCCGCCGAATGACGTCGGCGATCAGGGCGGCCGCCGCGTCGTCATCGGGCAGAAAGCCGTCCGAGTAGTCGAGAACCCGGAACTCGGCGCCGATTGCCGCCGCGAACTCCTCGCCCTCGCGCACCTTCTGCACGCGGTACTCCTCGGGCGTGAGTCGCGGATGCCCGCGCTCGCCATACGTGCACGCGACGATGATCGCGCGCCCGCCCTCCTGCACGACCTTGGCCAGCGTCGGGCCGGCAGTGAGGTCCATGTCGCCGATGTGGCCGCCGATGGCGAGCACCGTCTTCATCTGTGAGCCCTTCTTGTGGTCGGTCCGAACCGGACGCACCCGGCGCTCAGGCCCCGACGCTCGCGCGCAGCACGGCGAATCGTCGCGTGATGGTGTAGCCGGTCTTGAGGTAGAGGTGACCGGCGGGGGAGTCCTCGTCGGTCCAGAGGAACCAGGCGCTGTGCGCGCCGAGTGCGCGCATCCGTTCCATGGTGAGGTGCAGCAGCAGTTCGCCGAGCCCGGTTCCGCGGCTCTCCGGCAGCACGCCGAACGGCCCGAAACGGTCGATCACGTTCTCGTACGCGCCGTGCATGGCCCAGCCGAGCATCTGTTCTTGCGGGTCGCGCACCACGATGATGCGCTCCAGCGGGAGCCCGGCGACGACGCCCTCGCGGATGCCGCGGGCCCAGTCCGGGTTGAACCGGCCGCCGGCGATCTCGATCAGCTCCGGCAGGTCGTCTCCGCTCGGCGAGCCGAACCTCCAGCCCTGGCCCGTGAGCTCGGCTACGCGGTTCCGCACCCGCTCGGGCAGCTCGTAGTCGTTCAGGGTGCGATCCATGGCGACCGCCTCGTACTGGGTGGTGTATCCGAGGGATGCCAGCAGGCGCGAGGCATCCGGGTAGCGGTCGGCATCCAGTCCGGGCAGGAAGTAGTTCGGCGTGTACGAGGAGAAGAAGACCGTGTGGATGCCGTGCGAAGCCAGCCAGTCCATGGCCGTGCCGACGAGTCGCGTGCCGAGCCCGGCGCGGCGTGCGCCGGGTGCGACGAAGAAGAACGGGATCCAGCCGTTCTGCGGTTCGAGGTCGGCGCCGTCGGCTGCGATGAGCCTCCGCACGGCGTAGGCGGCTCCGACGATCACGCCGTGCTGCTCCGCGACGAACAACCCGCTCGCGTCGAAGTTGCGGTCGAGCAGGAACAGGTCGCGCAACCGGTCGTACGTGATGCCGTCGCCCGGCGCCGAGCGCGTCCAGGCATCCGCGAGCGCCGGTCCGTCGCCGCTGCGAAACGTGCGGATGCTCGGCGCGGCCTCGGTCGTGGAGGTCTGTGTCGTCGAGGTCTGGGGCATCGAGGTTTGGGGCATCGCTCTCCTCAGGTCACATCGTCGTGGGCTTCGGGTAGGGGTCAAGGCTTCGATTCAGCGCGGATACAGCAGCACGTCGGAGTCGTACGTCTCGGCGATCGCCTCGGGCGTTCGGCTCAACTCCACCGCGCTGCCCCCATTCTGCACTGTGCGTCGGAGCGAATCGGATCCCCACAAGAGGTCGATGCCTGGCCGCGGATCTGGACCGTCGAGCCGCTCATCGGGCGCCAGAAAGCGGAACTCGTCGGGGTGGAGCCGGGCGAGAGCGTCGATCACCGCCAGTCCGGTCGTCACCGGACGGAAGGCGCGCCGATCTACCACGTGCAACTGGACGCCTCGGATCGTCTCACCGATGTACTTGGAGAACGTCGGCATGAACCAGACCTCACGGAAGAGCACGCCGGGCAACTCCGCCTCACGGAGACTGGCCGCGAGGCGCGCATCGACGAACGGCGCTCCCATCGTTTCGAACGGCCGCGTCGTGCCGCGACCCTCGCTCACATTGGTGCCCTCGATCAGGCCCAGACCGGCGAACGCGTACGCGGTGTCCAGCGTCGGCATGTTCGGCGAGGGCGGCACCCACGCAAGCCCGGTGCTGTCGAAGTCGCACACCGCATCCCAGCCCTCGAGCTCGACGACGGTGAGATCGACGGTGAGGCCCGCGGCCCTCAGCTCGCGTGAGACGAACAGCCTCGCCAGCTCGCCCGCCGTGAGCCCGTGCCGCAACGGGATGTCGGCGCGACCGACGAAACTGCCGAACCGCGTCGCATCCAGGCCGGAGCCTTCCGCGATCGCACCGCCGAGCGGGTTGGGTCGATCGAGCACCACGAAGCCGATGCCCACGCGTGCGGCGCTGAACAGTGCGTCGTACAGCGACCACACATACGTGTAGTAGCGCACCCCGATGTCCTGCATGTCGAAGACGAGCGTTTCGATCGCCGAGGCACGAAGCAGCTCGTCGAGGTCCGCGCCCTGCTTCAGATAGGTGTCGAAGACCGGCAGACCCGTCCCCTCATCGCGGACGGCGTGCTCCGCCTCGCCGGCCTGGGCTGAGCCGTGCAGCCCATGTTCGGGGCTGAACAGCGTCGTGATCGGGGCACCGGCGGCGACCAGCGCATCTGCAGTGCGCCGCAGATCGGGCAACGTTCCGGTGAAGTTGGTGAGCAGTCCGATCGGGCCGCGGCCGAGCGCCCGCGGGTCTTCGAGCATCCGCTGCGCTCCGGTACGCACCTGTTCCATGCGGCTCCTATCGACTGAGATCCGGATAGACGGGCACCCGGATCGGCTGACGCCCGAATGGCTCCATCATCAGAGGGAACCCTTCCGAGCCTACGGACAGAGCGGATATGACGGATGCTCCAGCGGATGAGCCGCAGCGCCGGGGAACGGCTGCCACGGGTGACTCCACAGCGGTAGAGGAGGGGACCATGCCCGAACATGAAGACGCGAGAGCAGGCATCCCCGATGTGGGCGCCCTGGCCATCAACGTGTCGGTACCGCAGGAGTTGCGCTGGCGCGACACCCGTCGTGACCAGGAGTTCGAACTCGAGAGCATCACGGTGCGGCTCCTGCCGGGCGGTGGTCTGGCGGCGAAGGCGTACGGTCGACCGGTCGTCGGCGGACGGGGCGCATATGTCTCGTTCCGCGTACCGGAGCGGCCGGAGCTTGTGCAGTTGATCCATCGGGCGGCGGATCGCGCAGCCGAATTGTGGGCGGCGCACGGAACGCTATAGGTGGGTTTCGCATCCTTCCCACTTTCGATGGATGCGCGCGGGCACGAAATCTCACGAGGATGGATTCATGAGCGGCTCCACCACACGACCCCACCCTCGACCTTCGACGAAGGGCGAGGCTCGAGCCGGCGGGATCACTCCTCGATCGCTCTACCGGGCGCTCGCTGTGGGCGAGACCGTGACCTGGAGCCTGCTCATCATCGGCATGCTTCTCAAGTACGTCGTGGGACTCGGCACGCTTCCGGTGCTCATCGCGGGATCGATCCACGGCCTCGTGTTTCTCGGCTATGCCGCCTCGTCGGTGCTCGTCGGCGTGAATCAGCGTTGGCGCATCGGCGCGATCATCCTCGCCGTCGCCAGTGCGATCGTGCCGTACGCGACCATCCCGTTCGAGCGCGCCATGGACCGTCGCGGCGCACTCGACGGCGACTGGCTCCGCGATGAGACGGATGATCCGCGCGATCGCGCCTGGACCATGCGGCTGCTGCGCTGGTTCCTGCGCCGACCTGCCGTGCTCGTGATCGTGATCGTGTTGGTCGTGCTCGTGCTCATGACGACGCTGCTGATCATCGGCCCTCCCGGCGGCTGGCAGAAGTAGGGCGGATCTAGAACCGGTACTGGAGTACCGTCGTTCCCTTACGCGACCAGGCAGTGCTGTGCGCGGCCAAGCGCGTGAACTCGCGTAGTGCGAGCGGGAAGTCCGCGACTTCTGGTTCGCGGGTCAGAAGGATCTCCCTGACCAGTGTCAACTTCTGGTTCCACTTCTCCGGCTCGCGAGGGTCATCGAAACCAGGCGACTTGATGAGCTCCGCCACCGACTGCGTTCCGTGGTAGTGCTTCGCCGCCCAGATGGCGAACCGGCTGTATCCGTTGAACGCGATCTCGCCGCTGGGGAAATGAGACGTGAGTCGCTCGAGCAGAGCGATCATGTCGTCCTGTGCGAGGAATGCGAGCAAGCCGTCCGCGACGATCACCCCCGGTCGGTCGGACGGCACTGAAGCGAGCCAGTCCACGCTCGTCACGTCTGCACCGATGCCATGAGTGTTGTCCGAACGCGGGATGAGCTGTTCTCGGGCGGCGATCACGTTGGGGAAGTCGACGTCATACCAATCGACCGTCGACGGCGGGCCGACCCTGATCATCCGCGTGTCCAATCCGGCACCGAGGTCGATGACCACCGCGTCGGGATGTCTGTCGATGAACTGCTCGACCACCTCATCGAGCTTCTTCGATCGATGCGCGATCCCCAGGATCGGGCTCGTGCTCAGATGAAACTTGGCGGCGTCGTAGTCGAGCTTGCGCACGATGTCCTCGGCGGCGGTGTCGCGCAGGATCGAGCGCGGAAAGCGGCTCTCGAGCGCCCTGCCGCAGAGCGTCAGGAACATGCTGTCTTCCATCGGCGTGAATGCCGGAAGCGTCGCGGTCATCGTGGTTCAGTCCTCTTCTGCGGCTGCGGCATCCCGCAACGTTCTCAGTGCGGTCTCATCGGTATAGAGGCCGTGGGTGTAGAGCTCGAGCGTCGGCAGAGCCATTCGCCGCATCACGTCGGCGCCGAAGCCGGGGAACCCCAGTTCGCGAGTGAACGCAGGAGGCATGGTGAGCATCGTGAGCGTGGTCAGCACGCTGAACACGGCAAGCGCTCGAGGGTCCGCCGACGCCCGCATGCTTCCGTCGGCCGCACCCGCGCGAAAAACCGCTTCGGACTCGTCGACCATGGTCGCGACGAACCTGGCCGCCGCCGGGGTGTCCTCTTCGACGGCGCGCGCCATGTAGCGCACGTAGAGTGCATATCCGCCGGGATCGGCGAAGAAGTCGTGCGCTACGTCCTGCATCCCTGTCGTGGTTCCATCGCTGCGCGCGCGCCGCACGAGCACACGCAACACGTATTCGTCACACGTTGTTCGCAGTTCGGCTTTGCTGCCGAAATGATGGTTGACCAGGCCGGCTGTGACCCCGGCTGCGGCAGCGATGGCTCGAAGACTCGCCCGCTCGAATCCGTCCGTCGCGAAAAGAGCGATAGCGGAATTGCGGATGCGCGCGATCGCCGTCAGATCGTCGGCCGAGTCATCGTTCGGAGGTAAACGCACGTTCAGTAGATTATACGTGTGTTCAACGAGATGCAAGCGGTCCGCTTCGGCTACAGGTCGTAGTCGGGAATGGAGTCGTCGGAGGCGAAGAGGTTGGTCATCGCCATCATGATGCGGAACATGACGGGATTGGAGAATGTCCAGTCACGCATCCTGATCTTGAACGGAGTCGGTGGCGCGAGAAAGCGGCCGGCGTTGCCGGAGCGCGCGATCTTGGTCGGGCGCAGCATCCTGCGGTCGTACTCGGGGAACGCGATGCGGTGGTCGCCGTCTGCGCGGGAGAGCTCACCGGCAAGCACGTACGCTCCGATCAGCGCCAGCCCCGTGCCGAACCCACCGAGCGTGTTGGCGTAGCCCGCGTCCCCGACCAGGGCCACCCGGCCTGAGGTGAAACGAGTCATTCGAGTGCGAGCGAGCGCATCCAGGTAGAAGTCGTCGGATGCGCACGCGGCGGTCAGCATGTCGTCGACTCGCCAGCCCGCTCCGGCGAACTGCTGTCGAAGGAACCGCTTCTGAGACTCGATGTCATGCCGGTCGTAGGCGGGCGAATCCGCCTCGAACACGAAAAGCTGCGGCGCTTTGGACCCTCCGAGCACCGCCAGGCGCCCCGGCTCGTTGTAGGCGTACCCGATCTGGCGACCGCTCGGAAGCGAGGTCGGCAGTTCGAGCGGGACATCCGCGCCGACGACGGCGTAGTAGTAGCCCGCGTTCGTGACGAAGCGCTCCTCGTCACCGAAGGCATGCGCTCGGACGCCGGAATGCACACCGTCTGCGCCGATGACGAGATCGAAGACCTGCGACGGGCGGTGCGCGAACGACACCTCGACACCGGTCGCCGACTCGACCATCCCGGCGATGTGATCGCCGAAGACGTACTCGCACGCATCGGCCGAGCATTCGTGAAGGATGCGGGCGAGGTCGCCACGGAGGATCTCGACGTCTCCTCCGATGAACTCGCCGGGCATGGTCGCGCGGGTGCGGTCTTCGGCATCGACGATGCGCAGGTCGGTCTTGGGAGTCTGTGCGGCGTGGATTGCACCCCAGACACCCATCTTCTCCAGCACCTTGCGATGCGTGCGTCCTTTGAAGTCGATAGCCTGCCCGCCGGCGCGAAGGCCGGGCGAGCGTTCGACGACGGTGACGCGATATCCGAGCCGGGCCAGCATGAGTGCTGTCGCTGGGCCGGCAATGCTTGCGCCGGAGATGAGGACGTTGGTGGTCGTCATGATGTCGTTCCTTTAATTGTGTCCGATGGACGCAGAATCTGATGAACGAGAATATAGCGTACGGTGGACACAGATTCAAGGGAGGGCTGTGCGAGTGTCGACCATCACGGATCTCCTGTGGCGCGAGAACGGGCCCCCACGGCGCGGGCCCAAGCCACGGCTCACACTGGGAGCCGTGGTGGAGGCCGCCATCGCGATCGCCGATGCCGAGGGACTTGCTGCGGTCTCCATGCAGCGAGTCGCCGACCATCTCGGTGCCACCAAGATGGCCCTCTACCGCTACGTTCCGGGAAAGGCGGAACTGACAGCGCTCATGCTCGATGCCGCTGTCGGAGCGCCGCCGGCGGCAACGGGCGCCGTGTCCTGGCGCGCGGGCCTCTCCGACTGGGCGGTCACCTTGCACGGATGTTTCGCCTCACGGCCATGGAGCCTGGAACTGGCCGTCGGCGCGCGCGTACTCGGCCCGAACGAACTCGCTTGGTACGAAGCAGGCCTGCAGCACCTCGCCTCGACACCCTTGCGCGCATCCGAGCGGCTCGACGTGCTCGCCCTGCTGAGCGGGCACGTTCGCGGGATCGTTCAACAGGAAGGCTCGGGCGGCGACCCCGAGCACATGATCGGCACCTTCATGGCGCAGGTGCTCTCGGCGCATGCCGACGAGTTCCCGGCCACCGCGGCCGCCTTCAGAGATGCCGCCTCGACATCAGAACAGGACGACGCGCTCGCGTTCGGGCTCGCCCGCATCCTCGACGGGCTGGCCGCGCTCATGAGCAGTCGTATGTGATCACTTCCGTCGCTGACCAGGCGCGAAGGGGCGAATCCACCCTTTGGCACGACTGACCGGCGAACTGCCCGCGCTCGTGTGCGGACGGGTCGGGCCACGCACTCCGTGGGCCAGGTGCTCGCGCTGCGCGCTCGACCGACTCCATCGGCTCGGCAGAGCGCGCAAGCGCGCTCTGCTCTCGCCTTCCCCGTCGCTCCCCCACCCACCGCTACGCGGCGCGCGGGGCCCCGCACTCCGTGGGCCCAGTCGCCGGTGCTCGCGCTTCGCGCTCGACCGACTCCATCGGCTCGGCAGAGCGCGCAAGCGCGCTCTGCTCTCGCCTCAGTCGCCGGTAGACTGGGGCGTGTTCTGCGCCACCCGTCTGCGCACGCTCACACACAGGGAGTCAGCCGCTTGTCCGAGCCTTTCGTCCCCGCATCCGAAAGCCGGCTCGACACGGTCGAGAACGCGGCGGCAACGCCTGAGAAGGAGCAGCCCTACGCGGCGCTCGGCCTGAAGGACGACGAGTACGCGCGCATCCGCGAGATCCTCGGCCGCCGTCCCACCAGCGGCGAACTCGCCATGTACTCGGTGATGTGGAGCGAGCACTGCTCCTACAAGAGCTCCAAGAAATACCTGCGGCAGTTCGGGCAGAAGGTCACGCCCGAGATGAAGAAGAACCTCATGGTGGGCATCGGCGAGAACGCCGGAGTGGTGGATGTCGGCGAGGGCTGGGCGGTCACCTTCAAGGTGGAGTCGCACAACCACCCCAGCTACATCGAACCGTTCCAGGGCGCGGCCACCGGGGTCGGCGGCATCGTGCGCGACATCATCTCGATGGGGGCCCGGCCCGTCGCCGTGATGGACCAGCTGCGCTTCGGCAAGATCGATGAGGCCGACACCGCGCGCGTCGTGCACGGCGTGGTCGGCGGCATCTCGTTCTACGGCAACTGCCTGGGCTTGCCGAACATCGGCGGCGAGACGTACTTCGACCCGGTGTACCAGGGGAACCCGCTCGTCAACGCGCTCTCGGTCGGCGTGCTGCGGCATGAGGACCTGCACCTGGCCAATGCGTCGGGCGTCGGCAACAAGGTGGTGCTCTTCGGGGCGCGCACCGGCGGCGACGGCATCGGCGGGGCATCCATTCTCGCCTCCGACACGTTCGCCTCCGGTGGCCCGACGAAGCGGCCGGCCGTGCAGGTCGGCGACCCGTTCGCCGAGAAGGTGCTCATCGAGTGCTGCCTCGAGCTGTTCCAGAAGAAGCTCGTGGAGGGCATCCAAGACCTGGGCGCCGCCGGCATCTCGTGCGCGACGAGCGAGCTCGCCTCCAACGGCGACGGCGGTATGTACATCTCGCTCGACGACGTGCTGCTGCGCGACCCCACGCTCACGGCGGAGGAGATCCTCATGTCGGAGTCGCAGGAGCGCATGATGGCCGTCGTCACCCCCGACAAGCTCGACGCATTCCTCGCCGTCACCGGCAAGTGGGATGTCGAGACCAGCGTGCTCGGCGAGGTCACCGACACCGGGCGGCTCATCATCGACTGGCACGGCGAGCGCATCGTCGACGTCGACCCGCGCACGGTGGCGGTGGACGGCCCGGTGTACGACCGACCGGTGGCGTATCCAGGCTGGATCGACGCGCTGCAGGCGGACTCGGCGAGCGCGCTCGCCCGCCCCGAGGCATCCACCGAGGAGGGTCGCGCACAGTTGCGCGAGCAGTTCCTCGCACTGGTCGGTTCGCCGAATCTCGCCGACAAGAGCTGGATCACCAATCAGTACGACTACTACGTCGGCGGCAACACCGCGCTGTCGTTCCCCGACGACGGCGGGATGATCAGGGTCGACGAGGCGAGCGGCCTCGGCTTCGCGATCGCCACCGACGCCAACGGGCGCTACGGCCAGCTCGATCCCCGCCAGGCCGCCCGCCTCGCCCTCGCCGAGGCGTACCGCAACGTCGCCGTCACCGGTGCCGTTCCCGCGGCCGTGACCGACTGCCTCAACTTCGGTTCTCCCGAGAACCCCGAGGTCATGTGGCAGTTCTCGGAGGCTGTCGAGGGGCTCTCGGATGCCTGCCTCGAGCTGGGCATACCCGTCACCGGGGGCAACGTGTCGTTCTACAACCAGACGGGGGCCACCCCGATCTTCCCGACCACGGTCGCCGGCGTTCTCGGCGTGATCGACGACGTGGCGCGGCGCATCCCGTCGGGCTGGCAAGATGCCGGCGACAACATCTATCTGCTCGGCTTCACCCGCGAGGAGCTCGACGGGTCGGCCTGGGCGGGCACCGTGCACGGGCACCTGGGCGGGCGTCCGCCGTCGGTCGACCTGGAAGCCGAAAAGCGTCTCGCCGAGTTGCTGCAGGCCGGCTCGATGGAGAGCCTCATCGCGTCGGCGCACGACCTGTCTGACGGCGGGCTCGCACAGGCGCTGGCCGAGAGCGTGCTGCGATTCGGCGTCGGCGCTCGCGTGTGGCTGACCGAGATCATGGAGCGCGACGGCGTAGATGCAGCGACGGCATTGTTCTCCGAGTCGGCAGGCCGAGTGATCGTGTCGGTTCCGCGCGAGGACGACGTGAAGTTCCGCGGCCTGTGCGAGGGACGTGACTACCCGGTGCTGCGCATCGGCGTGACGGATGCGGTGGTCGGAGAGCAGCCGGTTCTCGAGGTGCAGGACCTCCTCACGGTCGGGCTCGAGGAGTTGCGGGCATCCCACCAGGCGACGCTCGCCGAGCACTTCGGCCCGGTCGTCGGCCAGTCCGCGACGCGGGAGTACTACACACCCGGCGTCTGACGAGCCGGACCTTCCGTCAACGCGGGTTCAGTCCTGATCGCGGATTGGGCCCCCTATCGCGGGTTGCGCCCCTACCGCGGGTTACGCCCCTACCGCTGGTTGAGCCTGTCGAAACCCGGGCCCAACCCCCTACCGCAGGCCGAGCCTGTCGAAACGACGGACTCAGCCGCTCTGCTGGCTTAACCGCTCTGCGCTCGGTACCCGTGCGTGGTGAACATGCCGAGCCGACCGCTTTCGAGCCCGTTCAGCACGATGCGTTCGTGCGGCGGCGTGTTCTCGGGTTGCTCGGTGAGGGGGAACCAGCCGATGCCTGCGCACTTCGCGGGTTCCAAGACGCGCGGCCGACCGGTCCACTCGGTGGCGGCGAAGAACCAGTCGAGGCGCTGTTCTCGGGGGGTCGAGGTGCCGTCGGTGCGTTGCATGGCCGTGACCGGGATGAGGTTTTGCGGGTGCACCGTGATGCCCAGCTCTTCTCGCGCTTCGCGGATCGCAGCGGCGGCGGGGGTCTCACCGGGTTCGAGGTGTCCTGCGGCGGCAGCTGCCCACATTCCGTCCATGAACCCGGTGTTCTGCCTCAGTTGCAGCAGCACCTCGTCGCCGCGACGCAGGTAGAGATACGCAGCCGGGATCAGTGCGAACCGATGTTCAGCCAATCGGAGTGTTCCTTCCGCGATCTGGTGCCGGGCCGCCCGAACGATATCCGTCCTTCGCGCCGAGGGTCGCGTGATGGTGCGAAGTGCGGTCAAGCGGCGATGGGGGGTTCTGGGGGTTCCTGTCCGGGGTGGATGATGATGCAGCATCGTCCGTCGCATGGTGAGAGCTCGGCCCGTTCGGGGTCGTCGCCGGAGCCTTGGAGCGTGCCTTGGATGAATGCATGGTTGAGCGTGCACACGAGGTCGGTGTGTTCTTGCACGATGCTGTGGAAGGGGCAGTTCCTCAGGATGATGTCCCCGTCGCTGGTCGTTGCCGGTTCGTAGCCGGCGGTCGTCAGGGCCAGAGGGATGCTGGTGGCTCTGCTTCCGAGTTCTTCCCCCTCGTGCTGGGCCGCCTCGGTCAGTGCCTCACGCAATCGGCTCGAAGGCGTGGCGTCTGCGGCGGTGGCGAGAATCTGCGCGAGAAGGCTGTAGTTGCGGGGCGGGAAGCTGACGGCGATCTCCCGCCTGGCGCGCGTGTACCGCTTCGCCGGCCGACCGGATCCGGGACCGGTGCGCCCCTCCGGGCGGGCGTAGCTGACGTCCAGAAGCCCGCCCTGCGAGAGCTTGTCGAGATGGTAGGCGGCCAGCGTGCGGCCGATCCCGATCGCGGCGGCGGCATCGTCCCGCGTCACCGGCTCGGTGCTGGCTGCCACGAACCGGTAGAGCCGCCGACGGACGTCGTCGGCGAGAAGCCCCAGTTCTGCGACATTTCCCTCTGGGTCGGCGATGTCCATTCCCCGGCCTCCCGTCTATGACCAATCTATCTTGACGATAACCTCGAACGGTGCCATTCTAAAGCATGTACCAGTTGTTTATAGAGGCGGATATGTCGATATCAGAAATTCGGAACATGACGGCGGGCGCAGGATCCGCGAGCGAGTCCGCACCCACGGGCATTTCCGCCCCCACGGGCATTGAGGTGCCGGGGTCTCGGGGCCGAATGGCCGAGGTTCGGGAACCCGACCTGGCGCGTGCCGAGCTGGCGGCGGAGGACTTTCTCGAGGCGCTGGGGATGTCGCTGGAATCCGAGCATCTCCGTGCGACGCCGGCGCGGATGGCGCGCGCCTGGTCGGAGATGCTCACTCCGCGCGCCTTCGAGCTCACGACCTTCCCGAACGAGGAAGGGTACGACGAGCTGGTGGTGGTTCGAGACGTTCCGGTGCACTCGATCTGCGAGCATCACCTGCTGCCGTTCACCGGTCGAGCGTGCGTGGGCTACCTTCCCGGCGACCGCATCGTGGGCTTGTCGAAGCTGGCCCGCATCGTGGAGCATTTCGCCTCCCGCCCGCAGACCCAGGAGCGTCTGACGAAGCAGGTGGCCGACTGGTTGCAGGACAACCTCGCACCCAGGGCGGTCGGGGTCGTGATCGCGGCGGAGCATTCATGCATGACACTGCGCGGAGCGCGCGCAACCGGGTCGAGCACGGTCACCTCGACCCTTCTCGGACGGCTGCGCGAAGACGCTCGGTCCCGACAGGAGTTCCTTTCGCTTGCGGGGGCGGGATCGTGAACGACACGGAGCCGGTGACCGGTGATCCGCTGGCGCGGTTGGCGGCGGCGGGCGTGTCGATCTGGTTGGACGACCTCAGCCGGGAACGGTTGACGTCGGGGAGCCTGGCTCGGCTTGTGCGGGACCGTCACGTCAGCGGCGTGACCACGAATCCGTCGATCTTCGCCAAAGCGATACAGGGAGCAGACCTGTACCAGGACCAGGTGCGCGATCTGGCGGCGCGCGGCGCCCAGCCGGGGGAGGCTCTGCGGGAGCTGACCACGCATGACGTGCGAGCTGCATGTGATCTTCTCGCGCCGGTGTTCGAGTCGACCGACGGTGTGGATGGCCGGGTCTCGATCGAGGTCGACGCCCGCCTGGCGCATGATGCCGACGGCATGATCGCTGAGGCCCGCGCCCTGTGGTGGATGGTCGACCGACCGAATCTGTTCATCAAGATCCCGGCCACCCGCGAGGGACTGCCGGTCATCACCGCCTGCCTCGCGGAGGGGATCAGCATCAACGTGACGTTGATCTTCTCGCTGGAGCGATACCAGCAGGTGATCGACGCGTACCTGTCCGGGATGGAAGATGCGCTCAACGCCGGACGCGACGTGTCGCGCCTGGACTCTGTCGCTTCGTTCTTCGTCTCGCGCGTCGATACCGAAACCGATGCCCGACTGGACCGACTCGGTACCGCACAAGCCCGACAATTGCGGGGAAAGACGGCGATCGCGAATGCCCGCCTCGCGTACCAACGCTACGAACGCATGCTGACGACCGAAAGATGGCAGCGCCTGGCAGCCTCCTGCGCCCGCCCGCAACGACCACTGTGGGCCTCGACGTCGGTGAAGGATCCCGGCTACCCGGATACCCGGTACGTCACCGAGCTCGTCGCAGACCAGGTGGTGAACACGATGCCCGAGACCACTCTCGACGCGGTCGCCGATCACGGTGCAGTGCCCGACGACTCGATCCACGGCACATACCGGGACGCCCAGTCCGTGCTCGAGAGCCTGGCGGCCCTCGGAGTCGACTACCACGACATCGTTGCCCGACTGGAGGACGAGGGAATCGCCGCTTTCGCCTCGGCATGGGACGGTGTCACGTCAAGCCTTCAGACCGCACTATCCGCCACCTCCCACAGTTGAAGGAGAACACCACCATGAGCACACCGGAGCACGTCGTCATCGTCGGCGGCGGCCTCGCCGGGGCGAAGACAGCCGAAGCCCTCGACAATCTCGGCTTCCAGGGCACTGTCACCCTGATCGGCGAAGAGACCCACCTGCCATATGAGCGACCACCCCTGTCGAAGGACTATCTGGCGGGAAAGACCTCCCTCGATGACGCGCTGGTGAACGCGAAGGACTGGTACGAAAGCGCCGGCATCACGCTCAAGCTGGGCACCAGAGTGAGCGGGATCGCCCCCGGCTCCCACAACGTGCAATTGGCTGACGGGAGCCTCGTGCATTACGACAAGCTCGTGCTCGCCACCGGGTCCCTCGCCAGGCATCTGCCCATTCCCGGCGCAGACGCGTCCGGTGTGCACTACCTGCGCACGGTCGAGGAATCCGACGCGATCCGTGCCACTTTCGGTCCGGGCAAGAAGCTTGCGATCATCGGTGCCGGCTGGATCGGCCTGGAAGTCGCCGCCGCGGCCCGAGCCGCCGGCACAGCGGTGACGGTGATCGAGGCAGCAGAGCTGCCACTGCTGGCGGTGCTCGGCCCACAGCTGGCAGAGGTGTTCGCCGTCTTGCATCGCCAGAACGGTGTCGAGCTGAAGTTCAGTGCGAAGATCAGCGCGATCGTGACCGACAACGGCCGCGCCGCGGGCGTGCGCCTGGAAGACGGGGAGACCATCTCTGCCGACGCGGTCGTGATCGGTGTCGGAGTCGCCCCCGACATCGCGCTCGCCGAGCAGGCCGGCCTCGCCATCGACAACGGCGTACTCGTCGACGCATCGTTGCGTACCAGCGACCCCGACATCTACGCGGTAGGAGACATCGCCAACCACGACCATCCGGTGCTGGGCCGCCGGGTGCGGGTCGAGCACTGGGCGAACGCGCTCAACCAGCCCCAGACCGCTGCCGCCGCGCTGCTCGGCAATGACCAGAAGTACGAAGAGCTGCCCTACTTCTACACCGATCAGTACGACCTGGGCATGGAGTACATCGGGCACGTGCCTCGCGGCGCCGAAACCCGGGTCGTGGTGCGCGGAGATCTCGACAAGCGGGAGTTCGTCGCCTTCTGGCTCGACCAGAACGACCGCATGCTCGCTTCGATGAACGTCAACGTGTGGGATGTCATCGACCAGCTCAAACCGCTCATCATCGCCGGCAAACCCGTCGACGGGGACCGGCTGGCCGACCCTGGCGTTCCCTACACCGACCTCTGAGCCTGCCCAGGCGCATGAGCCATCGAGACCACCCTCCACGGGAACAGTCCCCGATCGGCAGCTACGCGCTGATCGGTGACTGCCGTACCGGCGCCCTCGTCTCCGCTCGCGGCGACATCGACTGGCTCTGCCTGCCCCGATTCGACTCGCCGTCCGTGTTCGCCGCCATCCTCGGCGATCGGGAACACGGACGGTGGAGCCTGCACCCCACGGATGCGCACGCCTCTGTCACCCGCCGCTACGACGGCGACACGTTCACGCTCATCACCCGCTGGGAGACCACCGGCGGCATCGCAGAAGTGCACGACCTGATGCCGATGGATCACCGCCGCCTCGACGTGGTCCGCCGCACCGACGTGCTGCGCCGCATCATCGGGATCCACGGCCACGTCGAGTTCGAACAACACCTGACCATGCGGTTCGACTACGCACGCACTCTGCCCTGGGTGCGCCAGGTCGGCACCGACACCGCCCCAGCGCTGCTGGCCACGGCCGGACCCGACGCGCTGATCCTCCGCGGCGCCACCCTGAAACCCCACGACCATGTGCACACCGGCACGGTTTCCGTCCACACGGGCCAGCACGTGGACCTCTGCCTGACCTGGTTCCCCTCGCACTACGATCCGCCCGCACCGCTGAGCGGCGACACAGCGATCGAGCGAACGCAGCGGTGGTGGCAGAAATGGGCTGCCCGCATCCGAGTGGCAGGACCGCACGCCGAAGCCGTCAGGCGATCGCTTCTGGTCCTCCGTGCGCTCTCGCACTACGACACGGGGGGCATAGTCGCCGCACCCACCACCCCCCCCTGCCGGAGCGACTCGGCGGAACCCGCAACTGGGACTACCGGTACGTGTGGCTGCGCGACGCCGCCCTGGCCCTCCAAGTCCTGATCGACTACCAGTACATCGATGTCGCCCAGCAGTGGCGCACCTGGCTGCTTCGCGCCATCGCCGGCGACCCCGAACAGCTCCGGATCATGTACGGCACTGCCGGGGAACGTGATCTCTTCGAACGCGAACTTCCCCACCTTCCTGGACACGCGGCATCCGTCCCCGTCCGCATCGGCAACGCCGCCAGCGACCAATACCAGGGCGACGTCATCGGTGAGGTCATGATCGCTCTCGACGCCGCCCGCCGCGCAGGGCTGAAAGAAGACCCCTTCTCCTGGGCGCTGCAGCGAGCCCTGCTGCGCAGCATCCAGCGCGACTACCACCGGCCAGACCATGGCATCTGGGAGATCCGAGGCGAACCACGCATGTTCACCCACTCCCGGGTCATGATGTGGGCGGCCCTGGACTGCGGCATCCGCGCGGTACGCGAACACGGCCTCGAGGGCTCCGACACGATCTGGGAAACGCTCCGCGAGCAGCTGAAGGCGGAGATCGACACACGCGGGGTCAGCGCAGACGGCCACTTCACCCAGCACTACGACACCGACGAAGTCGACGCGGCGCTCCTCCTGCTGCCCCAGACCGGGTTCTGCCGGCCCGACGACCCCCGGATGCTCAAGACCGTCACACGTATCGAGAACAGCCTGATGCGCCGCGGATTCCTCTACAGGTACCGCACCAACGGCATCGACGGGGTCGACGACACCGAGAATGCGTTCCTCGCCTGCTCGTTCTGGCTCGTCGAACAATATGCAGCCACCGGGCGAGGCGACGACGCAGCAACCCTGATGGACCGCCTCTGCCGCACTCACAACGACGTCAACCTCTTCGCCGAAGAATACGATCCCGACCGCCGACAGCTCACCGGCAACATGCCACAAGCCTTTTCCCATCTCACCCTCGTGCGAGCAGCAGCCGCCCTCGCCCGAGGGCGACACCCGCGTAGGGGTGCGTGGGCCCCGGGACGGTTCCGTTTCGCTGGCGGCTGCCTACGGGACGGGATGTCTCATGCCCGGCTGGCCAGGCATGCCAGCCGCCCAAGGCGTGGCCGCAGCCAGGAATCGGCTCCCCACACGGCTCCAGCGTTGACGCTGTACAGCAGCGCGAACACGAGCACGTAGATCACGGATGCGCCGATATCGGTCGAGCCGGGTCCGTAGGGTCCGCCGAAGCTCTCGCCCACAGCCCATACCGTGAGCGCGAACACCGCCCCCAGAACGCAGGCCAGATTGGTGAGCACGCCGATAAGCAGCGCAGCGGCCAGCATGGTTTCCGCAATCGCCATGCCGACGGCGAATGCGCCCGGATCCGCGGTCACGACCCGCAGCACCTCGTCTGCCCACGAGCGAAGAGGCGTCGGATCACCTGCAGCAGCGTCGGAAAGCTTTTCGACCAAGGTGTGCCGGCCGAATGACGGCAACCACTTCAGGTAGGCGTCCACCGCCCAGATCACCCCGAACGCGATCCGCACGACCGCTATGGTTCTTCTGCGTGCCCGCGACGCACCGATGACGGGTTCGGCAGCCGTGCCCGAGGCGCCCGCGAATGTCTTGCGCTCCCCGATCGCCCCTTGCGGTGACGCACCGGAGCGCTGACCTTTGAGTGTGAGCGACATGCCGCAACCCTTCCTCGACCGGCGGCGATGGATGCGGGGCGTCCGTGTGTGTCACGGCCCGGCCGCCCCGCTCGTCAGCCTCGGACCGTTCCAGAGAACGGCCCGCGGGCTCACTACTTGAACTTGTTCGGGAACTGCTGGATGATGCCGGCGCTGAGCATTCCGGCCATCTGTTCCATGTGTTGTTCAGCGAGCCCATAGTCCGTGACGGCCTTCGTGTAGTCGCCGCCCAGGGCGTCCGTCGCATACGCGATGGTCTGGGTGATGTGCGTCTTCATCATCTGTTCCATCTCCGCCTTGTTCCAGTGCGGATTCGCGGCTGCGAGGAAGTCACCGATCTCCTTCGCGTTCGCGTACCACGCCGTGACGGCCTTGTTCAGAGCAGTCGTGTCGCCCGCCTTCGCGGCCGTCAGCACCGGGACTGCGTCGTTGATGTGCGCCTTCAGAAGCACGGTGAGCTGGTCACCGGCCTCAGCGCCGTAGAACGGCTTGATCGCGTTGCCCAGGTCGGCCTGGTTCTGGAGGAGACGATCCAGGCTCGGCGTCAACGACGATGAGCCCTGCGCGAACGCGGTGACCGTGATGTATGTCCACTCCATGTGCTGTGCCCACAGATCTGACATCGCTGAATACAAGGCGATCTTCTTCGAGACCGACGACGTGCTGTGCTGTGCGGAGACATCCGCTACCGAACCCGCCGTGTGCCCGCCTTCGGAGCCCGTTGCGGTGCAGCCGGTGAGACCGCCGACGCCCAGAAGACCCATGGCGGTCAGGGTTGTGGCAACGATCACCGCCCGCGGACGGTGACTCATCATTCCGATCATGATCAGCGCCTTTCTGACTGGTACTGGCTGTTTGCCATGCCTGTCAGTAGCCGGCCGGTCATCAACCCTTACCGCCGACGAGAAAGTCGAAAGAACTCGGTAAGAAACGCAGCGCCGCCGATACAAAGTCGGTGAAGAGGCACATGCCGAACTGCAGTTCCTTCCGGCGAGGTGGCACACAATTGAGCATGGACGTAAGCGAGGTCTCCCTCGCAAACGGAGAGCGCATCACCGACCCCATCGAAGACGCCTACGACTGGGTCGCATGCCTCAACTCGGCCGGAACAACACGAGAAGACGCCATCCGCCGGCTGCACACCCTGATGATCCGAGCCGCTCGGTTCAAGCTCAACAAGATGGGCGAGGCACCACGTCTCGGGCAAGCCCGCGCCGAAGAAATCGTGCAATCCAGCGCGGATGAAGCCGTCGTCGCGATCCTCGCCCGGCTGCACACTTTCGAAGGCCGCAGTCAGTTCACCACCTGGGCATACAAATTCGCTATCCTGCACACCGCGACAGCGGTACGCCGCGAACTCTGGTCCCGGACCGAGATCGACCTTTCCCTCCTCCCCGAACCGATCTCCCGGCTCGGCGATCCGCTCGAACACGCCGAAACAACTTCACTGGCAGCAGCCATCCGCGCCTGCATCAAGCAATGCCTCACTCCCCATCAGCAACGCGTGTTCCTGGCCATCGCCGTCGACGGCATCCCCATCGACGTGATCGCCGAACGACTGCACACAACCCGCAACACCGTCTACAAGACCCTGCACGACGCGCGAAGACGAATGCGTGAACGTCTCACAGCCCAGGGCTATCTCCCACCCATCCTCGGAAAGGAGGACCAACGATGAAGCACAACGACACCTTGACCGACAAGGTCTTCGCGCAACTCACCGGACAATTCGAACCGTGGCTATCATGCGACGACTGCTTCGAACACTCCGACTCAGTCCTTGAAAACCTCCTGGACCGGGGCGTCCCGCTCCCGGCCGAGTTCCGAGCCCACCTCCGAGGCTGCGCCGCCTGCCGAGACGAGATGGAGACCCTCGCCGAACTCATCGCCGAGAACCTCCATACCGCCGCAAGGGCAAAACTCGACGCGCAGATCGCGGTCGAGTAGCAGCTCGGGTCAGCGGTCGTCGCCCACCGGCCGAGACCACCGCATCGCGAAGGAGGTCGGTGCTACGAGCCGCTCGTGCGCGATCGACTCACGGTAGGCCGACGGCGAACGTCCGACGATGTCGGAGAACGTGCGACTGAAGGTGCCGAGGCTGCTGAACCCGACCGCCATGCAGATCTCGGTGACACTCGCGTTCTGGTGTCGAAGCAGGAACATCGCTCGCTCGACCCGACGACGCTGCAGGTAGCGGTAGGGCGTCTCGCCGAAGACTCTCTTGAACTCGCGGATGAAGTGGGCTCGCGTCATGTACGCGAGCGCGGCGAGCGAAACCACGTCGAGCGGATCGGCGTACCGGCGGTCCATGTGGTTGCGCGCACGGAGCAGCCGCAGATTCACGGCTTCGTTCTCGCGGTCCACCAGCCCAGGGTATGCAAAGAGCACTTCTGGAGAAGCCGGCGTACCCGAACTGAACGTAGCGTGTAGCGAACGACCACCCATCTCGAGGAGCCGATCATGCTGACCCGCAACAACCTGTCTTCGATCTACGTACTGGATCAGGACGAGGCGCTGACGTTCTACACCGATGTTCTGGGCCTGGAAGTGAGCGCCGACCTGGACTTCGGTGCGATGCGCTGGCTCACCGTGCGTGTGCCAGGCGACCAGAAGGAGATCCTGCTCGAGCGGCCGGGTGCTCCGGCACATGACGAGTCCACTGCGGCCCAGGTTCGCGACCTGGTCACCAAGGGTGCCGGCGGGGGATGGCTGGCATTCACGACCGACGACGTTGCCGGCGCGTTCGAGAAACTCGAGGCGGCCGGAGTCGAGGTCACCCAGGAGCCGATGGAGCAGCCGTACGGAACTGACTTCGCCATCCGCGACCCGTTCGGCAACAACATCCGCATCGGTTCGATCAAGCACTGGGACCAGCAATGATGACGATCGCCACACCTGCGACCGCGCACTGAACGAGGCATGATGGTCACGTTTCAGACCGTTCTCGAGCCCACGGGCGGCAACAATGTCGGCATCGTCGTTCCCGAACACATCGTCGAAGGCTTCGGCCGCGGCAAACGGGTTCCCGTGATCGTCACCATCGACGGCGGCTACACGTACAAGACAACGGTGGGCGTCATGGGCGGGCGATACCTCGTGTCGTTCAACGCCGAGACGCGCAAGAACACCGGCCGCGGCGCCGGCGACACGGTCGACGTCGAGCTCGCGGTCGATCCGGATCGCTGACCAAGCCTGGGCGCCCGCAGCGGACTACGGTCGAGTGCTCACCGCAATCGCCCCACACGGGTGGCCGTCGCGAGCGCGGCGACGGCGAGCACGGTGCCGAGCAGGAAGCACGCTGTGAACGGCCACGAACCGCCGAGTGCGGTGAGCGAGGCGAACACGAGTCCGGCGACGGCCACTCCGGATGACCCGCCCACGGCATCCGCTATCGCCTGCGCCGAGCTGTTGAACCCCTGGTCGGTAGGTCTCGAGTACCCGATCATCATCACCGACAGCCTCGGGGTGGCCAGGCCCATGCCCAGGCCGGCGAAGATCCACACCCCGAAGACCGCGAACGGAGAGAACTCCAGGGCCGAGATCACCGTCGTGCCGACGAGGCCGAGGGTGATGGATGCCACGCCCAGCACGATCCAGCCGCGGTTGCGCATGCGCGGGCCGAGTCTGCCCTGCAGCCAGGACCCTCCCGACCACGCGATCGCGCCGCCGGTCAACGCGAGTCCGGCGATCGCGGGACTCAGCCCGTATCGGGTGATCAGCAGGTAGGGCACGTACACCTCACACGCCAGCTCCGCGCCGGTGATGAAGATGCGCGTGCCGATGACGGAGGGCAGCCCGTGCGCGAGCCGGAGGGTTCCGCGGGGCAACAGGGGACGCACCGCGATCGCCAGCACGGCGATCGCGAGCACGAACACGATCCATCGCCAGAGCGTGTCGAACTCGGTCGCCGTGCCGAGCACGAGCACCGCGCACGCGGCCACGACCGACCACACGATGCGGGCCGGTTGCAACGGCGGCGCCTCGTCGGCGGCGCTGTCGCCGGAGACGCTGAGCACCCGTCTGATCATCAGCAGCCCGACGATCGCGACAGCGATCACGCCGAGGAAGATCCAGCGCCACCCCACGGTCTCGGCGAGCAGGCCGGCCAGGAACGGACCGATCAGCGACGGCACGACCCAGGCCGTCGAGAACCCCACGAAGACGTGCGGCTGCAGCCGCGCCGGGTACTGCCGGGCGACGACCACATACACCGCAACCGTGAGCGCTCCACCACCCAGTCCCTGCACGAGACGGCCGAGCACGAACACGACCATGTCCGGCGCGAGCCCCGCGATCGCCAGCCCGATCACGAACAGAACGACGGCGATCACCAGTGGCGCAGAGGGCCCTCGCCTGTCGCACCATGCGCCGGCCACGACCATGCCGACGACGCTGATCGCCGTCGAACC
This sequence comes from Humibacter antri, assembly GCF_054777235.1. Taxonomy (NCBI): domain Bacteria; kingdom Bacillati; phylum Actinomycetota; class Actinomycetes; order Micrococcales; family Microbacteriaceae; genus Humibacter; species Humibacter antri. The sequence goes on from NZ_BAAHAW010000042.1 coordinate 172,596, forward strand.
AGAGAAGGCGAGCGTGTAGAGGGATGTCCCGTGCAACTCGCGGGCGATCACGGGCATCACCGTGGTGACGGCCATCGCCTCGAAGGCCACGAACAGCACGAGTGCGCACATGCCGATGGTGATCCAGCGGAAGTGCGCACCGAGCACGCCGCCGGCCGGCTCCGCAGCGGGATCCACCGTCGCCACGCCAGCGGTGCGGCCGGCGGCTGCCGCGCCTGCATCCTCCAGCGGCAGCTCCGACGACGACGCCGACCGCGCGGGAGACGGAGTCCGGGGTGCGGAATCCGTCTCATCGGTCATGGTGTCCAACTCTATGACCTCAACTATTGTTGAGGTCAATCGCACGAATGCATCCGCACCCCGAGACTGCACGTACACCCCGAGGCTGCGGACATTACCCACTGTTTGGGTGTGGGCGTGCAGCCTCGCGAGGTCGACAGCGCAACAGAGGAGACGCACGATGCCCCAACTGGACGGCGGCGCGCACCGCATGCTCACCGTGGGCGAACTGTCCGAGCGCGGCGGCGTCGCCATCTCCGCTCTGCACTTCTACGAACGCAAGGGACTGCTGGCCAGCGAACGCACGACCGGTAATCAGCGACGGTATCGACGCGACGCACTGCGCAGGGTTGCGTTCATCAAGGTGTCGCAGCGCGTGGGCATCCCGCTGGCGGAGATCCGTGCTGCACTCGAATCACTCCCCGAGGGTCGAACCCCGACCAAGCGCGACTGGGCGCGGCTCTCGTCGCACTGGCGGGAGGCTCTTGACGCACGCATCGCCGCCCTCGAGCACCTGCGCAACGACCTCACCGGCTGCATCGGCTGCGGATGCCTGAGCCTGCGCACCTGCACCCTGCAGAACCCCGACGACACGCTCGGCGAGACCGGCGACGGCACCGGCCCGCGCCGCTGGGAGTAGGCGCACCTCGCACCTCGCACCTCGCACCTCGCACCTCGCACGCCACTCCATACGGCCACAGGCACAGCCACGAACCGTCCCAGCCACAGCCACGAACCGTCCCAGCCACGCTCCACAGCCACAGCCCGCTGATGTCATTCCTATTGACCGGGCGGTCAGTCAGGCGTAATGTGAAGACATCCCTGAGGGGAGCATCGAGGAGGTGTGATTCATGAAGAAGTGGTCAAGGTGGCAGGACTGGGTGACGGTCGCAGCCGGAGTGGTCGTGGCACTCTCCACGATCTGGGTGGCTTCCGCCGGACTCTCGATCGTGCTCATGATCGTGCTCGGCGTTCTGCTCATCATCGCGGGCCTCATCAACCTGGCGAGTCCGGGCCTGGAATGGATGGAGTGGGTGCACGGCGTGCTCGGCATCCTGCTGTTCATCTCGCCCTGGGCCGGCATGTACGCGACCCACATGGGCGCAGCATGGTTCTCGTGGGTGTGCGGTGGCGTCGCCATCGTCGTGGCGGCCTGGGAGTTGGTGCCGATTCCCGGCGGCTCCCACCATCACATGGCGCATTCGCACTGACGACTGAGGCGAGGCAGAAGCGAGCTTGCTCGCTTCTGCCGAGCCGATGGAGTCAGTTGAGCGACGCAGTCGCGATCACTGACGACTGAGGCGAGGAAAGGCGAGCTTGCTCGTTTGCCCGAGCCGATGAGTCAGCCCAGCGACGAAGTCGCGAATACTGACGAGTTCCGCACCGAATCGCGGGGTGGCAGACTCAGGCACATAGGCCGGGCTGCCGCCCCGCCCTTCATCCACCGGACGATCCTTCGCGCGGAGAGCACCATGACACCGCCCCGCAGAACCCGAGACGCGACCGAGACCCGGGCGGGCATCCTTGATGCCGCCGAACGGCTCTTCGCCGAACGCGGCTTCGACGCCACCCCGACCTCCGCCATCGCCGAGGCCGCCGGCGTGCCGAAGGGCCTCTTGTTCTACTACTTCCCCACCAAGCCCCAGCTGCTGCGCGTGCTCGTCACCGAGCGGATGTCGCTCGGCCCGGTCGACGTCGACGCGCTCGCCGAGCCGGGCGATCCGGCGCGCTCACTGCTCAATCTCACGGCACGGATCCGCGAGCTCGAGGATGCGTCGCACGTGATCGGCGTCATCATCTCGCGCGAGCAGCACACGCATCCCGAGGTGCTCTCCGCGCTGCTCGAGCACCGGGACCGACTCCAGTCGCTCATCGAGAAGGTGCTCGCCGCGAGCTTCCCGGTGCGACCGGCCGCCTCGCGACTGCGCAACGCCGCGCTGGCATGGCTAGGCATCCTCGCGCTGGAGTCGGACCGCGCCACGGAGGCGGCGCGTGCCGAGCTGGCCTCGCTCGCAGAGTTCATCACCGACGGTCTACGGCCGGCCCGGCATGGGCGGAGTTCGGCCCGCGCCTGAGCCGGCACGCTTCGAGCACCAACGGCACCGTTCACAACTCCTGCATCGTGCAGCGACTGCGGCGAGAAGTGACGTCGCCTTCGCGCGCAGACGCGCGGACGCCGCCCGTTTGCAGGAGTTGCGCACAGGCCGCTGCCGCTGCGCGCCCGACACGTCACGCGTCAGACGGTGAAGGGAACGCCCGTCGCCTGCTCCGCGAACGCCCACACCTGGCGGGCGACTGCGGGATCGGCCGGAACACTCGCCGGGTCCTGCTTCACGGGCGTGCCCTTCACGCGCCATCGTGGCCCCCAGTAGGAGCCGCCGACGGCATCCGGATGCGTCGCCGCGGCCAGCACGGACCACGCGCCGCGGTCCTTGCCCTGCGTGAACGGGGCTTGCAGCGAGTCCGCGAACACCGTCATCCGTGACGGCTCGTTCACCCGCGGCACCCGTGGAGTGCGACCGCTGATCGAGTAGCCCGGATGCGCGACGACGCTGGTGGCGTCGAGTTCGGCGGCGCGCATCCTGCGATCCAGTTCGAACCCGAACGACTCGACCGCGATCTTGGACTGGGCGTACGCACGCCACGGCGCGTAGTGCTGCTCGAGCTGCAGGTCGTCGAGCAGGAACGAACTGAGGCGCGTGGCCATGCTGCCGAGGCTTACGACACGCACACCGGGTGAGCGCCGCAGCAGCGGCATGAGCCCTGCCAGCAGTGCGAAATGTCCGAGAAGGTTCGTGCCGAGCACGAGTTCGTTGCCGTCGACGGTGACCTCGCGGGCCTCGGGCGGATGCACGGCGCCCGCGTTCGCGACCACAAGGTCGACCCGCTCCCGGTCGCCCAGCACCTTCGCCGCCTCCGCGACGCTCGCGAGGCTCGCCGTATCGAGCTCGAGCACCTCGACGGATGCCCGCACGCCGTCCCGCGCGCACCGAGCGCGGATGGCTTGCGCAGCGGCATCCGCCCGTTCAGTGCTGCGGCAGGCGAGCACGACGTGAGCGCCGGCGGCGGCGAGAGCGGCCGCCGTGAAGAATCCGATGCCCTTGTTCGCGCCAGTGACGACTGCGGTGCGACCGGCCTGGTCGCGGATTCCGGCCACTCCGGGTGCGCCCGTCCTAGGCGATGCGCTGCCGCCGCTCATTCGACGGGGTGCTGGGCGCCGGCCCGCACATGGTGGTGGATCACCTCGGCCACCACGAAGTTGAACCACTTCTCGGCGAACTCCGGATCGAGGTGGCTCTCCACCGCGAGTTCGCGCAGGTGCTTGATGTGCTCACGCTCCCGCACCGGATCTTCCGCAGGCAGCCCGTGTTCCGCCTTCAGGTATCCGACCCGTTGCGTGAACTTGAACCGCTCGGCGAGCAGGTGGATCAGCGCCGCATCGATGTTGTCGATGCTCTCCCGAATGCCGTAGAGGTGCTCAAGGGCGCGCGCGCGGTCATCCTGCTGATCGTTCTCGGGCATGTGTCGAGGTTAGTCGCTCAACGTGGCGCCAGGCTTGGCAATCACTCCGTCATCGCCATCGGTTCGCTGAGCGCCCGGGAAAGCACGGGCCTGGTCGCCAGGAGTCCGAGCCAGACGACCACGATGCCGCCGGCGATGCTCGCCGCGATCGTCACGAGCGACAACGGTGCCAGCACGAGCGCGGCGCCTGCCAGCGGCAGTGCGATGACGGCGGCGACGACGGCCGATCCGACGGCGACGACGCGCAGAGGCGAGAGCACGGCGCGAACGCGGGCTGCGTTCATGGTCTTCACGGGCATCCCGAGCCTGTCGAGGCTGATGTAGAGCTCACGGCGGTCCAGGATCGCGGATGCCTGGCTCACCCCCACCGAGCACGCCACCATGACGAACGAGATGGCCAGCGTGATGAAGACGCCGGTGCGGATGTCGCCCAGCAGAATGGCCTGCTCCGGGCCGCCGCGGTTGCCGCTGACCACGCCGATCATGGCGAGTGCCGTTCCCGCGAAGACCGCGATGAAGCTGGTCATCGACACCCCGCTCACCTGACGCCAGGCGGCCTTCGGCGACTCGAGCACGGATCGTGCGGCGATGAGGCGTTGGGGTGTGGTCGCCTTGCGCAGCCCGGAGGCGGCGAACGCTTTGATGACGAACGGACCGACGAGTCCGAGCACGGCGTTGGCCGCGGCGAAAGCGGTCGCCAGCACCACGATGATGGTGACGCCGGCGCCGAGCAGGCTCGGGTTCGCGACGCAGAAGACGACGACGGCGACGACGCCGACGCCGATCACGATGCGGATCCAGTGCGAGCGCGGCGCGGACTGCCTGGTGCGCACACCGAGAGGCGAGACGACCACCCCGCGCAGACCGATCGCGGCGCTGGCTCCTGCCAGCAGGCCTACTCCCACGACGACGGCCGCGATGATGAGCGGATTCAGCAGGAGAGCTCCCGCCCCGATCGGATGCCCGCGGAATGAGATCAGTCCGACCAGCGGTGTCATGGCCAGGTAGAGCACGACACCGCCGAGCGCGCCGATCACGGCGAGCGCGATCGATTCGAGTACGGTCAGGCGGGTGACGAATCCGGTCGTCGCGCCGAGCAGCCGGAGGGTCGCAAGGCGGTCGTCCCTGCGTCGAGCGGACAGTCGCGCCGCGGCTCCGCCGAGCGACGCGAGGGGAACGAGCAGCAGCGCGCACGCGAAGATCGCGAGCACCTGGTACGTGAAGCCCAGCTCGTCATGCCAGCGGAAGAACGACAGGGCGCCGGCCAGTGTCGTCAGCAGCAGAGCGGTCGCGACGCCGAACGCCACGATCGGCAACCCGATGGCCGCCCGGCCGGATGCAGCAGGCCGGGCGAGGAGGCGGGCGACGGTCAGCGTCTTCATCGCTGGTGCTCCTGCGGTGCTGCGGGCCGTTGCGGCATCGTTCCGGCTCCCGGCCCCGTCGGCGTCTGGATGTAGTCGATTCCGGCAACCTTCGACCGGGTCTCGACGACGAGCCCGTCGCGCAGACGCACCACACGGGTGCAGCGGGCGGCAACACCCTCATCGTGAGTGACCACCACGAGCGTGCGGCCCCGGCCCGTGGTCGAGGAGGTGAGGGCATCCATCACTTCGGCCGATGTGGTGGAGTCGAGCGCACCGGTCGGCTCGTCGGCGAACACCACGAGCGGCTCGATCACCTGCGCTCTGGCGACGGCGACGCGTTGCGCCTGCCCGCCGGACAGCTGGCCGATGCGTCGCTGTTCGAGCCCCGCCAGTCCCAGTGCGGCGAGCCAGCCGGCCGCGCGTTGCTCCGCCTCCGGGCGGGGCACCCCGCGCAGCATCAGCGGCAGGGCGGCGTTCTCGACTGCGGTCAGCTCCGGGATGAGCAGCCCCTGCTGGAACACGAACCCGAACGTGTCGCGCCGCAACGCCGACCGCGCCGAGTCGTTCAACTCGCCGACCGAGACGGTGCCGTGAGGTGCGTGGAGGGCGACCCATCCGGAATCCGGCGGAAGGATGCCCGCAAGCACGTGCAGCAGAGTCGACTTGCCCGACCCGGATGCGCCCATGATCGCCAACGCCTCCCCGGCCTGCACGTCGAGCGTGACGCCTGCCAACGCGTGGGTTTCGCCGTAGGACTTCGTGAGGGCGGATGCCTCGAGAATCGCAGCCATGCATCCATCGTTGCCACTCCGGTCGACCCGCGCGTCAGGCCAGGGGTGGATCCGGAGCGCGAGCGATCAGCCGGAGGGATGACGTTGGGGGTGTTGCCACGCGAAGAGCGCGAGTGCCTCGCGGTAGCGGTCGGGGTCCGCGCGAGTCTCCACGGTGACGAGGAGCGAGTGAGGTCCGAGGATGTGCGTGAAGGTGCCGCGACACGGGATCTCGACGATCTTCGTCAGACCGGCTCGCCAAGCGGGAACGAGAGCGTCGAGGCACACGAACTCCGGACTCTCGTCGTACGGCCGCGACACCCGTGCACGGTGCCGCTCGTAGAAGGCTTCTTCCCACTTCTGGTGGTGGCCAGCGATGAACGCATCCGTGCCGAACCGGTCGGCCCATGATGCGCCGAACAATTTCCGGAGAAGGCGCGCGCGTTCGCCGGATGCCAGCGGTGACGCGTGCAGAAGCGCCATGGACTCGTGATCACGCGGTTTCCCGGCGTGCTGCAGGCATGAGTGCCATAACTCGGGCCAGGCATCCTGCCACTCCATGATCGGGGCCGCGGCTCGTTGCGCTGGGCTCACGCGCGTCGGTGTATCCACAAGGACTGGTGGCAGATCCTCGCCCTCCGGCTCCAGCTGCCAAGTCTCGCGGATCCACAACAGGTCGAGAAGCGCATGCGCAGTGTCCTCGATGGTGATCACCATGTCGTGCGGCCACGGGTTCCCTGGCATCGGACGCGTTGAGCGCATGGCGCCTCCTCGGATCGGCTGCCCAGCCCACTCTCAAGGAGAGAAGGGAACGCGTCAAGCGGAGGCTCGGGAACCAATCACACGGATGGGAGTTCTCAAGCTGATTCGCTCGCGCTACACGTATCGCGAGGGATCAGACCACATCTGACTCTTGACGAACCACTTGTTTTTTGCAAGTGTTGTGTTCATCACCTCCGGTGCACAGTCCGGACCAAGACAATGGAGACCACGATGACCTCGATGTTCGTCAACCTGCCGGTGACCGACCTGGAGCGCTCGAAGGCGTTCTACACGGCACTCGGATTCACCATCAATCCGCAGTTCACCGACCACAACGCGGCCTGCGTCGTGGTCGAGCCTGACCACAACTACTTCATGATCCTGGTGCGCGACTTCTTCCAGACGTTCACCGACCGCCCCATCGGCGACCCGAGCACGAGCGTTTCGGTGTCGACGGCGATGTTCCTCGACAGCCGGGACGAGGTCGACGCGACAGTCGCCAAGGGGGTCGCGGCCGGAGGCACCGAGGACCGCCCCGCCGCCGACTACGGCTTCATGTACCAGCGACAGCTCACCGACCCCGACGGAAACATGCTCGAGTTCGGCTGGATGGATCCCGTCGCCGCCGAACAGGGCCCGGAGGCGTTCGCGAACCAGCAGGCCTGAGCTCGGGCTTCGAGCAGCGCATGGCGGCACGCGACTATGGCCAGTACGGCGGCATCACGCAGGCGCTGGAGCTGATCGGGGAGCGATGGGCGCTTCTCATAGTGCGCGACCTGCTCGTCGGGCCGCGCCGCTACGGCGAACTCGCCGCGGGGCTGCCGCGCATCCCGAGCAACATCCTGGCGGCGCGGCTCAAAGAGTTGCAGGCGGCGGGCGTCATCCGGCGGGCCCCTCGCTCGCGGATCATCCTCTACGAGCTGACACCATACGGGCGCGAACTGGAGCCGGTCGTGCTCGCGCTCGGGGCCTGGGGCTTCAAGACCATGGGCGAGCCGCGGGCGGAGCAGGTCATCACCCCCGATTCGATGACGATGGATCTGCGCACCGCGTTCCAGCCACAGGTCGCCGTCACCTTGCCCTCGACCGCATATGCCGCGCGATTCGGTCCTGCTGAGCTGTTGGTCCGTGTGGACGGCGCTGCTCTGGATGTGCGGCGCGGCGACGGTCCCGCCGACCTCGCCTTCGCGGCGGGCCCGGGCATCCGTCGGCTCATCTCCGGCGAACTCGAACCGGCCCGCGCGATCGAGACCGGCGTGGTCGAGGTGCTGAACGGGCCGCGCGATCTGCTCGGGCGCTTCGCCACCACGTTCCACCTCGCGGCGTGATCGCCCGACACCAAGCTGCGCGGCGACTTCATGGCCCGTTCTGTCGCTCAATCCTCGGTGAAACGACGACGGGGGCCATCAGTTCTCGGTGCGGGCCATGCTCGGACGAGATCGGGCCGAGGCAAGGCCGGCTCCGGCGAGATCGGGCCCGCCGGGACGAGACCGGGCCACGCGGGGCGAGATCGGGGCGAGGTCGGGCCAGACCGCGGCGACGCCGGGTAAGGCCGGGAAAAGCCGAGACGGGATCGGGCGTGCTCGGCTCCGCTGCTCGGCGTCAGACCACGGGCACCAGGCATGCAGGCGAGCCCGCCGGCACAGTCGTGTCGAGTTCGGGCATACCGTCGCGCAGGCGGAACACGGCGATGTCGTCGCTGTGCTGGTTCGCCACATAGAGGCGGTCGCCGAGCTGCAGGTGGTGCCGCGGCCAGTTGCCGCCGCAGTCGACGCCGGCAACCGGATGCACGCGGGCACCGGCATCCGTCACCTCCAGCACCCCCACCACGTCGGCGCCACGCACCGTGACGTGAACGTGTCGGTCGCCGTCGAAGGAGATGTGCGCTGCGGCGTTGCCGTCGCGCACGTGCGGCGTGATCGCAGGCACCACGGATGTCACGGCCAGAGTCTGCGCGTCGAGCACCGCGACCTCGATGGAGTCCTCGGTCACGACGTACACGTGCCCGCTCGGATGCAGCGCCATGTGCCGCGGCCCGCTGCCGAAGGGCAGCGCCGTCTCGGCGGCAGCAACGAGCGATGCACCCTCCGAACGCCAGACGCGTACGGTGTCGTGCCCGAGGTCGGTGGTGAGCACTCGGCCGTCGGGCAGGAACATCGCAGAGTGCGCCCGGCTCTGCCTGGGCTCCTGAGCGAGGTCGCGGTAAGGGTCGACGGATGCCGGCGCCTGAGTCCGCGCGACGATCGCTCCGCTCTCGTCGAGCTCGTAGGCGAACACGCGTCCGTCGCCCCAGCACGTGGCGACCGCGTACCGACCGTGTGGTTCGACCGCGACGTGGCACACCGCCTCACCCGCGGGATGTGCGTCGCCGAGGGGCTCGAGGCCGCCGGACTCGGTGACACCGAAGGCTCGGATGCGCCGCGCGAACTCCTCCACCGCGTAGACGACCGGCAGGCTCGGATGCGTGGCGACGAACGACGGCGAATCCGCCGCGGCCGCCGTACGGATACCGGTGATCGCACCGCCTGCGCCGTCTTCATCGGCACTGGATTCACCGGCACCGGGTCCATCGACGCCGAGTTCATCAACGCCCAGTCCCTCGACACCGAGCGTCACACGGGCGATGCCGCGGCCGTGACCGCCGGAGTCCGCCGTATAGGTGCCGAGCCAGAGTGAGGAGGTCATGCATCCAGTCTGGCGGTTCGGCGGAGATGTCGACGCCGAATGCCGTGCCGCTTCACGTCGCGGAGTCGGTCCCCCGGGGCGCCCCATGAGGGCCGACTTCGCGACGTGAACCGATGGGCGCCTCCACGGGGTGGCGTGGGCCGAGGGGTGGCGTGAACGGAGGCGTGACGTGGGCCGGGGCCTGGCGTCGACCGAGGCCTGGCGTCGACCGAGTCGTCAGGCGCGCGGATGACCGGTCGCGGGCTCGTTCACCCGGCGCATCTCGTGCGCCAGCGCGGCGTTGCGCTCGGCGATGTGCTCGGTGACGTTCTCGATCACTTCGGGCGTCTTGTTCTGACTGAGCTTCGCGCGCGCGTCGAAGCGGGTTACGTGCATCCGCAAGCCGACAGTGCCCTTCGCGATCCGCCGCGTGCCGGCCTCGTCGTCGCTGAGGTGGCGACCGTTCGGAAAGTGCTGCTCGAAGTAGTCCGTGAGGCGATCGAGCACCTGGTAGTTGTCCTCCTCGCTGAGGATCTCGGGTGTGCCGTAGAGGTGCGCCGTCACGTGGTTCCAAGTGGGCACGAGATCGCCTGGCGCGTACCAGCTCGGCGAGACGTAGTCGTGCGGTCCCTGAATGATCACCAGAACCTCGTGCTGACCCAGTTCGTGCAGCTCCTCGTCGGGGCGCCCGAAGTGGCTGACGATCGTGATGCCGTCGGCGTCTTCGTCGACCATCACCGGGTAGTGCGATGCGATGAGCCCGTTCGCGGTCGGGGAGATGAACGTCGCCCACGGGTTTGCACGGATCAGCCGCTTGACCTCGTCGGGGTCGGTCATCAGGTAGTGAGGCGTGTGACGCATCGTGAGTCCTTCCGTTCCTTCAGGCGACGGAGCAGCGGATGCCCGTGCTGCGCTCGAGTCGCCGTCGGGATGGTTAGAAGCTATACGTGATTGAAGTGAGAGGCGTGTGAGCCTGCTCGCTGCCTGCACCGGATGAGCGGCGAAGCATCGATATCGGGCCCGACTTCGGGCGTTTCGCATGAGCTGCCGGCGGGCATCCGTGCGGATGGATATCGTCGGGTGCGGACGGAGGTGTCGCGTGCGGCGTGCAGGATCGGTTGTTGCGATCGCGATCGGAGTCACAGCCGTGTGCGGCTGCCTCGCCGGATGCACTACGTCGAAGCCGGAGGCTGTGCCGCCCGCACCGACTCTGCAGGTGGCATCCACTCCGTCTCCCGCGCACACGGGAACCACCACCCTGGGCACGGTGCACCTCTCAGGAACGGGCAGCGAGACGCTCACCGTGAAGATTCCGAGCGGTTCCGCCTACCTGCGTTCGAATTGGGAGTGCAGCGACGGCGACGGCACGATCACACTGGTGGAGGACCCCCGCGTGTTCGAGGGCGGAACGTGCGGACCGGGCAGCGGCTACCAGATGCCGCTGCCCCACAACGTGACCGAGGTGCATTTCAAGGTCGCGGTGGGCGCAGGAACCACCTGGAGCTTCGGCGGATCCTTCTCTAATTGTGTGTTGGCTGGCCTGGGGCTGGCTGGCAGGCTGGCATCGGTCCGGCTGGTG
>NZ_BAAHAW010000043.1:0-85554 GCF_054777235.1 Humibacter antri
CAGAACGAGTCGGTTGAGCAACAAGTCAGACCCGACCAGCACCCCCACCACCATCCTCAATGTTGAGCTTGAACCGCTGGTTGAGCTTGTCGAAACCGAGCCCGCCCTGGAACCTGGTTTCGACGAGCTCGATCAGCGATTTGCGGGCTCAGTCCTCGTCCGGTTCGTCGTCGAAGACGACCACCCGGTCCTCATCGGGAAAGCCGTCATCGATGTCGTCGTCGATGAGGCGTTCGTCCTCGTCTGCCAGCGCTTCCGCCTCATCGAACTCGGGCTCGTAGTCGCCCTCCTGAGCGGCGGCGAACTCGTCGTAGTCCGGGTCGGAGTCCGCGGGCACGGCTTCGGCGTGCTCGGTCATGCAGTCAGGTTACTTCCGGCCCGGCCGACGTGCACCCCATTGCTGCGTTCGCCTTCCGCGGATGCTCGGCCGCCCCCGCACGCAGTCCGCTCGTGACACCTGCGCAAGACTGGGGCGATGAGCAAGCGGCACGGCACCTCCACGATCGAGATCGAGCGCAAATACGACGTGACCGAGACGGCGGGCGTTCCCGCATTCGTCGGCGTCGGGCCGATCGCGGTGATCGAACCGCCGGAGATACGCGAACTGGATGCCGTCTACTACGACACCGCCGACCATGCGCTGGCTCGCGCCCGGGTGGCTCTGCGCAGGCGCGAGGGCGGCCCCGACGCGGGCTGGCACATCAAGCGCGACGTCGAAGAGGGCCGCCTGGAGCAGCACTGGCCGCTCGCGGTCGAATCGGATGACGGTCGCCCTGGAGACGACGACGTCCGCGGTGGTGGGTGGGTGCCGGTGCCGAATCCGCTGCTCGATGAGGTGACCGCCCTCATCGGGGGCGCGCAACTGCACCCGGTCGCCCGGGTGCGCAACCATCGGGTGGTCAACCGGCTTCTGGATGCCGCCGGGTACCCGGTCGCCGAGTACTGCGACGACCACGTGACCGGCGAGAACCTCGTCGCCGGCGGGCGCGAGACGTGGCGGGAGTGGGAGGTCGAGCTCTCGGCCGCCGCACCGGACAGCAGGCGGGCGCGAACCGAACTGCTCGACGGGCTGGAGCAGGTGGTGTTGGCGGCGGGCGGGCATCCGTCGCAGAGCTCGTCGAAGCTGGAGCGCGCGCTCATGGCGCACTGACCCGCGATCGGCCGTCCTCGTTTTGGAGGGACCGGCGGCATCCGGCATGATCATTGACGTATCGGCCGATACAGCGGCGTATCGACGTGCAAACAGATGTGATCCCTGTGTGTGCGAAAGAGGCGCGTAATGAAAATCGGAATCCTCACCTCGGGCGGAGATTGTCCCGGTCTGAATGCGGTGATCCGCGGTGCAGTGCTGAAGGGCGATCGCGTCTACGGCGACGAGTTCGTGGGATTCCGGTACGGCTGGCGCGGCGTGGTCGACGCCGACATCGTTCCCCTCGACCGGCACAGCGTCCGCGGCCTCTCCCGCCAGGGTGGGACCATCCTGGGTTCCAGTCGCACCAACCCGTTCGAGGGTGACGGTGGTGGGCCGGAGAAGATCCAGCGGATGCTCGACGAGCACGGCATCGACACGATCATCGCGATCGGCGGCGAGGGCACGCTGACCGCCGCACGTCGTCTCGTCGACGAAGGCGGCCTCAAGGTGATCGGCGTGCCGAAGACGATCGACAACGATCTCGCGGCCACCGACTACTCGTTCGGCTTCGACACCGCGGTCGAGATCGCGACCGAGGCGATCGATCGCCTGCGCACGACGGCGGAGTCGCACCAGCGGTGCATGATCGTGGAGGTCATGGGCAGGCACGTGGGCTGGATCGCTCTGCACTCCGGCATGGCGGCCGGCGCGCATGCCATCCTGATCCCCGAGCAGCCGCAGTCGATCGACCAGATCTGCGAATGGGTGGAGCATGTTCGCGACCGTGGTCGCGCGCCCGTCGTCGTGGTCTCCGAAGGCTTCCACCTGAACACCATGGAGGGCGCGCACTCGCACAAGGGGCTGGACGCGTTCAACCGTCCGCGCCTGGGCGGCATCGGCGAGCTGCTCGCTCCGATGATCGAGGAACGCACCGGCATCGAGTCCCGCGCCACGGTGATCGGCCACATCCAGCGCGGCGGCGTGCCCAGCGCGTACGATCGCGTGCTCGCCACGCGCCTCGGCATGGCTGCTGTGGATGCGGCGCAGACCGGGCAGTGGGGCTCGATGGTGTCCCTGAAGGGAACGGATGTCGAGATCGTGTCGATCGCGGACGCCACCGGCGGCCTGAACACGGTGCCCGACTACCGCTACGAGGAGGCGGCACTGCTCTTCGGCTAGAGGGCGCACAGAGCCCTTCAGGGCGGTCGGCCCGTCTCCGGGCAGCCGGTCTCTCGGCCGGCGAGATTGCTGGTGAAGCGAACCTTTTCGGGTGCTCGATGGTCCACCTGCGCAGCGTTGGCTAGGCTTGCCGCGTACTGCAGTCCTGATGAGGGGGGTCTATTCGGGCTGTCTGGAACCCGACCAGGAGTGCCCGTGGGCCGACACAGCAGCACCGACCGTCCCCGGAGGGGTGCATCGAGACGACCGGTCTTGCAGTCCACCGGACCCATCCCCGTTCCGCAACAACCGAAGCGGCGTCGTGGCCGCGGAACGGTGTGGTTCATCGCAGGCGGCGTGGTGCTCGTGCTCATCGTGACCGGGTGCGTCGCCTGGAGCAAGAACGTGTTCAACCCGATCCTGCCCGCCGCGGCCTGGGCGCAGACCTGCGATCCTGTCGACCTGCGGGTGGTGGCAGATCCCTCCATCGCGGCCGCGCTTGCGAAGTCCGCGCAGGGCTTCGACGCGACGACGCCGTGTGTGCACACGACGGTACGTTCCGAGAAATCGGCCGACACGGCATCCACGCTCGCCGTCGGCGGCGACGCGAAGGCCGACGTGTGGATACCCGACTCGCCCGCCTGGGAGCCGCGCATGCAGGTGCTGTCGTGGTCGCTCATCCGACGGGCGCCGCTGGCCGATTTCGGGCCTTCGATCGCCTCCAGTCCGCTCGTTTTCGCGACGCCGGCGCAGAATGCCGATGCCTTCGACGGGCAGGCCCTGCAGTGGAGCACCATCGCCGACGGAGACACTCCGGCGCTCCTTCCCGAACCGGCGCAGAACGGTTCGAGCCTTGCGGCGCTCGCCGAGATCAAGGCGACGGCGAATCCGAACGACGACCTGGCGTTCTCACGCGACATGATCGAACTCGGCAAGACGATCCCGCCCACCGTGGCCGACGCGTTCACCGATGCCGAGAAGGCGTCGAAACCCACGGTGGTCGTCACGACGGAGCAGTCCGTCGTCGCCCAGAACGACAGCTCGCCCGCCCATCAGTTCTTCGCCCTGTATCCGAAGGACGGCACCGTGAGCGTGTCGTATCCGTTCGTGCGCGTCGCCGGGCCCACGACCGGCGACAAGAACAAGGACGCCCTCATCGACGCCCTGGAGCGCCAGTTCACCAGCGACGCCCAGACGCTCGCGCACGCCGGATTCCGCACGGCCAACGCCGCGTCGGACTTCGTCGCGAAGGGTGTCGTGGCGAACGCGCCGAAGACCCGTGCGGCGCTCGACGGCGGCGCCCAGACCGGCCTGCTGCAGAGCTGGTCGGCAATCACTCTGCGCTCCCGCATGCTCGTGGTCGTCGACACGTCGGGTTCGATGGACGAAGACGCAGGCGGCCGAAGTCGCATCGCCGTTTTCCAAGATGCGGCGAACAGCATTCTGCAACTTCTCCCGCCGCAGACCGACATGGGCGTGTGGACCTTCTCCACGAATCAGGCCGGCTCGCAGCCTTGGGCGCAACAGACGCCCATCCTCCCGCTGACCGATCCTGCGCACGCCGCCGACGTGTCACGCGTGTATGCGTCTCTCTCCGGCATGGTCAAGGGCGACACCGGCCTGTACGACACGGTGCTCGCTGCGGTGAAGGCCGTGCAGAACGGCTACGACCCGCACATGGTCAACTATGTGCTCGTGGTCACCGACGGCAGGAACGACAACCCGGCAGGCGGTCTCAGCCTGCCCGACCTGCTCGCGCAGCTGAAGGCGCTGCGCAATCCCGCAAAGCCCGTGCCGGTGATCATGGTCGGAATGGGGCCGGACACCGACGTGTCCGCCATGTCGCAGATCGCGAATGCCACGGTGGGTGCTGTGTACACGGCGGAACAGCCGAAGGACATCACGAACGTGCTCGTCGATGCGCTCGCGCAGCGCACCTGTCGCCCCTACTGCTCGTGACCCGTCCCGCAGGGTGAGCTGGGCGTGTCGAAGGGTTGAAACCCGAGCGTCCTGGTTTCGACGAGCTCAACCAGCGGTGTGGAGCTCGACCAGCGGTGTGGAGTTCGACCAGCGGTGTGGAGTTCGACCAGCGGTGTGGAGTTCGACCAGCGGTGTGGAGTTCGACCAGCGGTGTGGAGTTCGACCAGCGGTGTGGAGTTCGACCAGCGGTGTGGAGTTCGACCAGCGGTGTGGAGCTCGACCAGCGGTGTGGAGCACATCCAGCAGCCAAGCCAGCTCGAACGCGCGTTCGCGCCACGAGTTGTACCGTCCGCTGACGCCACCGTGCCCGGCCGACAGCTCGGTCTTCAGCAGCACCGGAGCGCCCGCCGCTCGTAGTCGCGCGACCCACTTGGCCGGCTCCACGTACAGGACACGGGTGTCGTTCAGGCTGGTGACGGCGAGGATGCGCGGGTAGGCGCTGGCATCCTGCGGCACGTTCTCGTACGGCGTGTACGACTTCATGTACGCGTACACGGACGAGTCGTGCAACGGGTCGCCCCATTCGTCCCACTCGATCACGGTGAGCGGCAGATCGGGGTCGAGGATGCTCGTCAACGCGTCGACGAACGGCACCGCCGCCAGAATGCCGGCGAACAGCTGCGGAGCGAGGTTCGCCACCGCACCCATGAGCAGCCCGCCCGCGCTGCCACCCTCGGCCGCCATCCGGTCGGGAGTCGTCCAGCCGCGTTCCACGAGGTGCTCGGCGCACCGGACGAAATCGGTGAACGTGTTGCGCTTGCGGGTGAGCTTGCCGTCTTCGTACCAGTGCCTGCCGAGCTCGCCGCCGCCGCGCACATGAGCGATCGCGAACACGACGCCGCGGTCCAGAAGCGACAGTCGAGCGATGGAGACGGACGGGTCGATGCTGTGCTCGTACGATCCGTACCCGTACAGCTCGAGGGGCGCGGGAGTGCCAGGAGAGACGAGGTCTCTGCGGTAGACGAGCGAGATGGGCACCAGTGTGCCGTCGTCGGCTCGCGCCCACTCGCGGCGCTGCTCGTACGCATCCGGGTCGTAGCCGCCGAGGATCGGCTGGCGCTTCAGCAGTCGCAGTCCGCTCGTGGCCCCGGCGCCGGCGCCGTCCGGCGTCCAGTCGTAAACGGTGGACGGCGTGACCAGCGACCCGTAGCCGAGTCGCACGGTGGGCTGTTCCCATTCCGGGTTGCCGGCAGTGCCCACGGTGTACAGCGGCTCGTCGAACCCGAGTTCGCTCAGCTCGCCGTAGCCGTCGGCGTTCAGCGGAAGCACGGCGACTCGGGTGAGCGCTTCCCTGCGGTACTCGACGACCACGCGAGAGGCGAATGCGTCGACCGATTCCAGCCGAACGCCCGGGTGATGCGGAAGGATGACCCGCCGCGGCCCGCGCGGATCGGATGCCGCGACATCCACCAGCTCGAAGTCCTCGGCGCCGTCGTTGTGCACGATGAGCAGTCGATCTTCGCCGGCCACGACTGCGTGCTCCACCGAGTATTCGACGCCCTCGCGCCGTGGCCACACGACGATGGGCGTGGCGGTCGGATCGGCCGCCGGGATCAGTCGCGACTCGCTCGTGATCGACGATCCGATCCCGACCTCCAGATATCCGCGACTGCGAGTGACGCCGATCCCGACCCAGAACCGTTCATCGTCCTCGTGGTGCACCACGACGTCGGCGGAAGGCTCTGTTCCCCGTTCGTGCCGCCAGATGGTGTCAGGGCGCCACGCATCGTCGACGGTGGCATAGAAGGCGTACCGGCCGTCGGGGGAGAACACGGCGCCGGCCGATGTGTTCGGCACCTCGTCGCCGAGTTCGCCGCCGTTCACCAGGTCGCGCACGCGCAGCGTGTATCGTTCGTCGCCGACCGTGTCCACGGCGTACAACAGCATCGTGCCGTCGGCGCTGACGTCGAATGTGCCCAGCCGGAAGAACTCGTGGCCGTCCGCCTCCGCGTTCGCATCGAACAAGACCTGCTCGCCGGGAAGTGCGGGCGTTCCCGCGTCGACGTCTGCCACGACAGGTGGCGTCCAGTCGTCGTCCGCTGCGATCGGAGCGCGGCAGTGCACGCCGTACTGCTTGCCCTCGAACGAGCGGGAGTAGTACCACCAGCGTCCCTCGCGCACCGGGACGGAGAGGTCGGTCTCCTGCGTGCGGGAACGGATCTCCTCGAAGATCCCCTCGCGCAGAGCCTCGAGGTGCGCCGTCTGCGCCTTGGTGTAGGCGTTCTCGGCCTCCAGGTGTGCAATGACCTCGGTGTCGTCCTTGTCGCGCAGCCATTCGTAGGGGTCTTGCACCGAGTCTCCGTGGTGCGTGCGGGTGAACGGCACCAGCTTGGCGGCGGGTGCGACGATGTCGAGGTCGGGCATGGCATCCACGCTATCCGCAAGCACGCGTCGTCGCGGACGGCCGCTGCGACAGTCGCAGTGACAGCGAAAGCGACGTCGTCGGTGCCCGCCTCGGCATGGTGCACGGTCGGTAGCGTTGCATTCATGAGCATTGCGCAGCGCGTGTTGAACGATGGAACGAGCATTCCGGCGATCGGTTTCGGAACGTACCCGTTGCGTGGTGACGACGGTGAGAAGGCCGTGGTGTCGGCGATCGAGGCGGGGTACCGGCTCCTGGACACGGCCGTGAACTACGAGAATGAGGATGCCGTCGGTCGCGGCATGCTGGCATCCGGACTTGAGCGCGCGCAACTCATCGTGCAGACGAAGGTCCCCGGGCGGCATCACGGGTACGAGGAGACCCTTGCCTCGTTCGAGGAGTCCCGTCGCGCGCTGGGAGTCGATGTCATCGACATCTATCTGATCCACTGGCCGAACCCGAGCGTCGACCGGTATGTGGACACGTTCAAGGCGATGATCGATCTGCGCGACCGTGGATTGGTGCGCACCATCGGTGTCTCCAACTTCACCGAGGAGTTCCTCACCAGGGTGCAACGCGAGACCGGAGAGCTGCCGGCGGTGAACCAGGTGGAGCTGCACCCGTACTTCCCCCAGGACCGGCTGCGGGCGTTCCACGATGAGCACGGCATCGTGACCGAGGCGTGGAGCCCGCTCGGCAAGAACTCGCCGGTGCTGAAGGAGCGGGCGATCGCGGATGCCGCGGCGGTTCACGGCGTCACCCCGGCTCAGGTCGTGCTGCGCTGGCACGTTCAGCTCGGGTCGGTGCCGCTGCCGAAGTCGGGCGACGCCGAGCGTCAGCGGGAGAACTTCGACATCTTCGGCTTCGAGCTGAGCGACGAGGAGATCGCGGCGATCACCGCGCTCGGAGATCCCGACGGCCGGTTGTTCGCAGGCGACCCGAACCACCACGAGGAGCAGTGACCATGCAGCGCCCCGAAGAGATCGCACGCAGATTCGACCAGCGTGCCGGCCACTACGACGAGTCCGTGTTCCACAGAGCGCTCGCCGAGGCGGTCGTGCGGTTCGCCGGAACCGACGGCGTGCGCAGCGCACTCGACATGGCGACCGGCACGGGGCTCGTGCTTCGAGCGCTGCCGGAGGCGGGCATCCGGAAGGTCGGCGTCGACCAGTCTCCCGGCATGCTGGCCGTAGCGCGCGACCACCTCCCCGGTGCCCAGCTGATCGAGGGCGATGCCTCGATCGCGCCCGAGATCGAACACGGCTCGTTCGATCTCATCACCTGCGTCACCGCCCTGCACCTTCTGCCGAGTCCCGCGGATGCGCTGCGATCGTGGTTGCGGGTTCTCGCGCCGGGCGGGCGTGTCGTGGTGGGCGTGTTCCGAACGGACGACGTACGCGATGTGCCCGAGGTCGCCGAGGCGATGAGCCATGGCGCAGAGCGGCACCCGCACGGCGAACACGATGAACTTCACGCACGGGTCGGAAGCGAGGAAGCGCTCCGGGCGCTGTCGGTCGAGTCAGGTTGCGAGCTTGGGCGAGTGCGCACCTGGGTGCTGCCGGATCCGCTCGAGGTGTGTCTGCTCGCGGAGTTCGCTCCCGCACGCCGACTCGGTGTCCGCGACGCATAATGGCGACATGATCACCACCGAGCTGGCGCGCGACCTGCGAGATCACGGACTGGTGTGGCACCCGGCATCCGGCGACGTGTTCGCCATCGACTCGGGCGAGTTCGACGGTGAGACGTTCACCGTGAGCGACATGACGATCGAGGCGCACGAGTTCGACACCGGCACGATTCTCGGCTTCAACGGCACGACGGAGTGGGCGCTCGACTCGGTCGCGGTCGAGAACGCGGTGTGGCTGCCGCGCGAGGATCAGCTCCGTGGCCTGCTCGGCGGCACATTCGTCTGCCTGAACCGCACGGATGCCGGCGACTACGTCGTCGAGACCGCCCGCGAAGGAGCGCGTTCACGTTTCGAAGCGACCGACGCCGAGACGGCGTACGCGCACGGCGTGCTCGCTCTCATCGCGCAGGCGACGGCGGACGCCGCGACCTGATCGAGAGAGGCATGCTCAGACGTCGGCGAGCATCTCGCGCGTGATGTCTGCCGCCGATCGGCATCTGCGAGCAGGCGATGCCGAGGTTGCGGACTCTGACATCCTTCAGCGAGCGCGGTTGGTGGCCGGATCGGCGAGCGGGTTCCTGGCCGAGTTGACCGTGCCACCGCCACATGTGACGATCGACGTGGTCTTAACGCCCGGTGCACGACGAATGAACCTCGACCGTGCGCCGACTTCGGCTCGCCGGAGATGCGGGAGGCCGCGCCCGTGCCCGCTATTCGAGAAAGACGTCGGTGGACTTCAGCCTGATCGTCGTGCTGGTGATCGCACTGGCGCTCTTCTTCGATTTCACCAACGGCTTTCACGACACGGCGAACGCCATGGCGACCCCGATCGCGACGGGCGCAATGCGTCCGAAGATCGCCGTTGCGTTGGCCGCAGTGCTCAACCTGGTCGGCGCGTTCCTCTCCACCGAGGTGGCCAAGACCGTCTCGAGCGGGCTCATCAACGAGGGCCACGGCGGCGTGTTGATCACGCCGACGATGATCTTCGCCGGGCTCGTCGGCGCCATCATCTGGAATCTCGTCACCTGGCTGTTCGGCCTTCCCTCCAGTTCGAGTCACGCACTGTTCGGCGGCCTCATCGGGGCGGCCATAGTCGGAGCAGGGTTCGGATCCGTCGACTACGTCGTGCTGCTCGACAAGGTCATCCTGCCTGCCGTGCTGTCGCCGGTGATCGCCGGGCTCGTCGCGTTCTGCGCCACCCGGCTCGCCTACGCCATCACACGCCGCTACGATCGCCTGCCCGACGGGCGGGCCGGCTTCCGGTTCGCGCAGATCTTCTCGTCATCGCTGGTTGCGCTGGCCCACGGCACCAACGACGCGCAGAAGACGATGGGCGTCATCACGCTGGTGCTCATCTCGGCCGGTGCACTCGCCCCAGGGTCGAACCCGCCGATCCTCGTCATCGCGGCATGCGCGCTGGCGATCGCGATCGGCACGTACACGGGCGGTTGGCGCATCATCCGCACGCTGGGCAAGGGGCTCACCGACGTGAAGCCGGCGCAGGGTTTCGCGGCGGAGACCAGCACGGCAGCGACCATCCTGGCGTCATCGCATCTCGGGTTCGCACTCTCGACCACCCAGGTGGCATCCGGATCGGTGATCGGCTCCGGCCTCGGCCGCAGAGGCTCCAGCGTGCGGTGGGGCACGGCCGGCCGCATCGGGCTCGGCTGGCTCATGACACTGCCTGCCGCGGCGGTCGTCGGTGCGATCACTGCATTCATCGGGTTGCTCGGCCTTCCCGGCGTGCTGATCGATCTCGTCATAGCGATCGGCGTGATCGTGCTCATCTTCGCGATCTCCAAGCGCGATCACGTGTCGGCGCGCACCGCCTTCTCGGGCGTCAACGAGGTGGCCGAGTCCGGTCGCGTCGTAAAAATCCGCAAGGTCAAGCCGAAGAAGCCGAAACGGAGCGCAGCATGAGCGGCATCGACTGGATCTCGTTTCTGATGGTCGCCGTCGTCGCCATGGTCTCCGCGTGCGTCGTCGTGTCGCTCTTCGCCCTCGCCCTTCGAATGCTCTCCACGGCAGGCAAGGCCCCGCACGTCACCCCTGCGGAGTTCACCGACGCGATCACGATCGTCACTCCTGCGGAGGCCGCTGCCGAGGCGAAGCGCATCAAGAAGGCCGCATCGCGCAATCCGCTCACGCCGCTGCAGAAGCGCCTGGCACTCGTCGTGGCCTATACGTGCTTCGTGCTGTGCGCTCTCGTCGTTCTGTTCGGCATCTACCTGATCATTCCCGCGCTGCACAGCTGATCGAGGCTCGGCAGAACGAGTTTCCCCGTTCTGCCGGAGCTGTTGAGCGGCGCAGCCGCGATCACACCTGGCGCTGGCACGAACCTCAGTCGGTGCGCCGCCACCGGCCGATCGCGTTCATCAGGTGGTAGATCACGATGGCGGCGATCGTGCCGAGCACGATGCCGCTCAGCTGGATGCCGCCCTTCGGGCTGCCGATCACCCATGTGAGGTTGCCGACGCCGATCACCAGAGCGACGGCCGCGGTGAACTGGTTCTTCGGCTTGGAGAAGTCGACCCGGTTGTCCAGCCAGATCTTGATGCCGACCACGCCGATGAGTCCATACAGCGCGAGGGTGGCGCCGCCCAAGACGCCGGACGGGATCGTGTTCAGCACGGCACCCACCTTCGGTGACAGGCCCAGCAGCACGGCGACGGCGCCGGCCACCCAGTATGCGGCTGTCGAGTAGACCTTCGTGGCCGCCATGACGCCGATGTTCTCGCCGTAGGTCGTCGTTCCCGAACCTCCGAACAGGCCGGCCACCGTGGTGGCGAGGCCGTCGGCGAACAGTGCACGGCCGGTGAGCACGTTGACGTCCTTGCCGGTCATCTGTGCGACGGCTCGGATGTGCCCGACATTCTCGGCGATCAGCACGAGCACGACGGGGAGGAAGACCGGCAGCAGCGCCCAGAGCGAGGCATCCGCGAACGGATTCCCCGGCAGCGAGAACGAGGGCAGCCCGATCCAGGCAGCCTTCGCCACCGGTGCGAAGTCGACCACGCCGAGCAGCACGGCGACGAGGTAGCCGATCACCACGCCGACGAAGATCGACATGCGGCCGAGCATTCCGCGGAACAGCACGGTGCACAGGAGGATCGCGGCCAGCGTGACGAGCGCGACCAGTGGCGACGTGCTGAAGTTCGAGACAGCGGTGGGCGCCAGGTTGAAACCGATGAGCGCGACGATCGCCCCTGCCACCACCGGCGGCATGAGGGCGTCGATCCAGCCTGTGCCGGTGAGCACGACCACGCCGCCGACGATGGCGAGCAGGATGCCCACCGCCAGGATTCCGAACAGCGCCCCGCCCCTGCCGTGGCCCGCGGTTGCGGCGGTGATGGGTGCGATGAAGGCGAAGGACGATCCGAGGTAGCTGGGCAGCCGATTCCGGGTGATGAGCAGGAACCCGATGGTGCCGATGCCCGAGAACAGAAGCGTCGTCGACGGCGGGAAGTGTGTGAGGAGCGGAACCAGGAACGTCGCGCCGAACATCGCGACGACGTGCTGCGCGCCGATGCCGATCGTGCGCGGCCAGCTGAGCCGCTCATCCGGTGCGACGACCGTGTCGGGGCGGATCGTCTTGCCATCGCCGTGCAGGGCCCACAGAGTCGGCATCTGGCCTCATTTCGTCATTTCACAGGTGGGGGAGGGTGGAACGCGATCGACTGCCGCGGCATGCATCTCCGCGATGCCCGCATCACCTGGCAGTTGCCTGACAATATCGTCTCTACGCGCAGCGTTCATCTTTCCCCCCGCTGGAACCGAGAGCGCGCCCGGCTTGAACCACGTTCCGTGGGTCGAGCTCGTCGAAACCCGAGTCGGGACGACTCAACCTGGTCAGCTGACCAGCATTAGCATGAGGCATGACTTCTGAGCAGATCGCAGGCATCGTGGCCGAGCGACGCGCGGCCTTCTCGGCCGGAATCACCAAACCGCTGGCCTGGCGCATTCAGCAGCTGACGGGTATCGCTCGCATGCTCACCGAGCACGGTGCGGAGTTCGAGGCGGCGCTCGCCGCCGACCTGCGCCGCAGCCCGACCGAGACGCAGCTCGCAGACATCAACGTCATCTTGGCCGAGGTGTCGCACGCGCTGAGGAATCTCAAGTCGTGGACGACGCCGAAACGAGTCTCGCTCCCGCTGGCGTTGCAGCCCGGGCGCGGATGGGTCATCCGCGAGCCCCTCGGCGTCGTGCTCGTCATCGCACCGTGGAACTACCCGATCCAACTGCTCCTCGGCCCGGTCGTCGCCGCGCTCGCGGCGGGCAACGCCGTCGTCATGAAACCCAGCGAGCTGGCGCCGGCCACGTCGTCCACGGTCGCCCGCCTGGTTCCGGACTATCTGGATGCCCGCGCCGTCTCGGTCATCGAGGGTGCGGTGCCCGAGACCACTGCCCTCCTCGAGCAGCGCTTCGACCACATCTTCTACACCGGCGGCGCCCGTGTCGGTCGCATCGTCGCCGCTGCGGCCGCCAAGAACCTCACGCCGGTCACGCTGGAACTCGGAGGCAAGTCACCGGTGTACGTCGACGACTCCGTCGACCTGGCGGCGGCCGCCAAGCGGATCGCGTGGGGCAAGTTCCTCAACGCCGGTCAGACCTGCGTTGCGCCCGACTACCTGATGGCCACGCGAGAGGTGATCGACCGCGTGGTGCCGCTCATCGATGCAGCGGTGCACGAGTTGTACGGCCGCGACCCGCAGGCATCCGGTGACTACGCCCGCATCGTGAGCCCTGCCAGGTTCGAGGCGCTCACCGGGCTTCTGGGGGACGGCACCATCGCCTCAGGAGGGCAGACGGATGCCGCCGACAAGTACATCGCGCCCACCGTGCTGATCGACGTGGCCGACGACTCCCGCATCATGGGGGAGGAGATCTTCGGACCGATCCTCCCGGTCATCGAGGTGACCGGTGCAGACGACGCGATCCAGCGCATCGCGTCCGGCGAGAAGCCGCTCTCGCTGTACGTGTTCACGAACGACGACCGCGTACGCAAGGCGTTCCTGAGAGGCACGTCGTCGGGCGCGGTCGGATTCAATGCGGCACTCATCCAGCAGACCGTGATCGGGCTGCCGTTCGGCGGCGTGGGGGAGAGCGGCATGGGCCGCTACCGCGGCGAGGCCGGATTCACCACGCTCAGCAACGAGAAGGCCGTTCTCAGCAAGCCGCTGAAGCCGGAGTCGATGACCATGATCTTTCCGCCGTACACGAAGCGGGTCGATTCTTTCGCGCGGGGCCTGCTGCGCCGTCTCTCGTAGCCCGTCCGTTCTCGCAGCTCATCCTGCGCGTGGGAGCGGCGGCGCGCGGCCGAGTGTCCTGAATCCGGTCGGTCGGACACCCGTGCGTCCGGTGCCCAGGATGGCATACGGCGCGCCGCGTAGAGTCGGAACGCGGGCGCGACGACGCGTTACGCGGAAAGGCCGATGAGTCGTGACAGCGACGCAAGAGATCCCCGTTCAGCAGCCCGATTCCGACATGTCTCCGCCCGACGGCTGGGAGGCGCAGGAGGGCGACCATCGCATCGAGACGGACTCGCTGGGGCAGCGTCGTATTCCTGCAGACGCATATTGGGGCATCCACACGTCGAGGGCCCTGGAGAACTTCCCGATCGCACATCGGCCGATCTCGGTGTACTCGACCTTCGTCGACGCGCTCGCCATGGTGAAGCTCGCAGCGGCGAGGGCGAACGCCGAGATCGGTGCGATCGAGCCGCACAAGGCGGAACTCATCGAAGCCGCATGCCTCGAGCTGCTCGACGGCAAACTGCACGACCAGTTCGTGGTGGGCATCATCCAGGGCGGTGCCGGCACCTCCACCAACATGAACGCCAACGAGGTGATCGCCAATCGGGCGCTCGAACTCGGCGGATGGCAGAAGGGCGACTACGCCCACATCCACCCGATCGACGACGTCAACCGCAGTCAGAGCACGAACGACACGTATCCGACGGCGCTGAAGATCGCGTTGTCGTTGTTGCTGCGTTCGCTGCTCGACGAGCTGTGGGCGCTGCGCGAGTCGTTCTCACGCAAGGGCGTCGAGTTCAAGCATGTGCTGAAGGTGGGGCGAACGCAGCTTCAGGATGCCGTGCCGATGACTCTCGGACAGGAGTTCCATGGCTTTGCGACGACGCTCGGCGAAGACCACCAGCGGCTCAAGGAGACCATCTGGCTGCTCTCCGAGGTCAACATCGGCGCGACAGCGATCGGCACCGGCATCACCGCGGATCCGCGCTACTCCGCCTCAGCGGTGCAGCACCTCGCGCGCATCTCAGGGCTCGACCTTGAGGCCGCGCCCGACCTCATCGAGTCCACGAGCGATGCGGGCGCCTTCATGTCGTTCAGCGGCGCGCTGAAGCGCAGCGCGGTGAAGCTCTCCAAGATCTGCAACGACCTGCGCCTGCTCTCCAGTGGTCCGCAGGCGGGCCTCGGCGAGATCAATCTGCCGCCGCGGGCTGCGGGATCCAGCATCATGCCCGGCAAGGTGAACCCGGTCATCCCCGAGGTCGTGAACCAGGTGGCGTTCAGCATCATCGGAGCGGATGCCACGGTCACCGCGGCCGCGGAGGGCGGCCAGTTGCAGTTGAACGCGTTCGAGCCGGTCATCGCCAACTTCCTGCTGCAGTCGATCACCTGGCTGCGCCAGGCATGCCTCACGTTGCGTGTGAACTGCGTGGACGGCATCACTGCCAACGAGGAACGGCTCGAGACGATGGTGGGATCGAACATCGGCGTGATCACCGCACTCACCCCGCACATCGGGTACGCGGCGGCCGCGGCGCTGGCGAAGACGGCATTGCTGACGAACCGGAACGTCGCCGATCTCGTGGTGGAGGCCGGTCTCATGCCGCGCGAACGTGTCACCAGGCTGCTCTCGCCTGCCCGGCTGAGCGGGCTGGAGACGATCACCACGTCGATCCCGGTCGTCTCGGACCATCACGGCAGTCCCGACGAAGGGCTCTGAAGCACGCCGCCCCTCTCCGACGCACGCTGCCCCTATGGTGAACGAGTGCCCATCGACGAGGAGCGCCGCGACACGTCGCGGGCGGCAGGCGACCGCGACTCGCGTCGCGCAGCGATAGCGGCCGACGCGGCGATCGGCGAGTTCGACTGGTCGGTTCCTCCGGAGGGCACCGTGGTCGGCCGGTTCGAGGCGCCGAGCGGATCACTCGCCACCTGGTCGATGGGCGACCCCAGTGGTCCGCGCGTCGTGCTCGTGCCCGGTGTGACCGGCTCGAAGGAAGACTTCGTGCTGCTCGGCCCGATCCTCGTGGCCGCGGGCTACAGCGTGCTCAGCTACGACCTCGCTGGGCAGTACGAGTCGGCGGATGCCGGCCCTCCCCTTCGTGCGGCCGTCACGTCGCAGACCGCCGGCCGGAACCGCCGACGGGGGCCGGGAACGGGTGGGGCCTACGACTACGACCTCTTCGTCGACGATCTTCTCGCCGTGCTCGCCGCCGGCGGCCCGTCGCACCTGCTGGGATACTCGTTCGCCGGAACCGTGGCCCAGCTGGCCGCCGTGCGCCGGCCAGACCTCGTGCGCAGTCTCACCCTGCTCACCACACCACCGCTGCCGGGCGGGACGTTCCGCGGAGTGCGGCTGATCGGCTGGCTGAGTCGCTTCTCCACGGCCCGTCAGGGCGCTGGGCTGATGATCTGGGGGATCGTCACCAACAAGAACAAAGTGGGCCCGAAACGGCTCGAGTTCGTGCGATCCCGGTTCGAGCTCACCAGTCGCAAATCGATCGACGACATCATCGGGCTCATGCGCCACACGCCGGACGTGGCGCCCGTGCTGCGCGCGACAGGCATCCCGGTGCTCGTGGCCACCGGGGAGCACGACCTGTGGCCGGTCAGGCTGCATGCAGGGTTCGCAGAGCGGCTCGGAGCCACGCTCGCGGTGTACCGAACGGGACACAGCCCTTGCGAGACCGCACCGCACCAGCTCGCCCGCGACATGCTGGAGTTGTTCGCCCGAGCCGGATGACGCGCCGTGCCTTCAGACCGTGCTGGTCGCGTCGCCCTGGTCGGCCTCGTCCGCCCGGTGACGCAGCCGGTACTTCTCGCGCTCCTCGCGGATGCGCCACGGCGACGCCTCCGGCCAGTTCAGCCGGAAGGTCAGATAGGCCCAGCCCAGCCTCCTGCCGAAGGCGCGCCACGACGAGAAGGGCCTTGCCGAGATACCGACGCGCAGCGTGTCATCGACTCGCACGACGACATCCGGCGGTAGGTGCAGGCTGAGGTCGAGGTCGTCGTGCACACGCCGCAGATCGCGGTGCACATCGTTGCGCACGCGCAGCCACACCTCACGTCGCATCGCGAAGTTCGAACCGAAGATCGGGCCGTTGTCGAGCCACAGCCCGCCGAACCAGAAGTACCCGCCGATGTACAGATTCTCGCCCAGCCAGGTCACGAGCGGGTTGCCGTCGTAGAACTCGCCAGGGCCGGTGAGTACGCCGACTTCGGGCGCGACGGTGAGTTCCGCCTCGATGTGGACCAGCCAGTCTGCCGGAGGCCGCGAGTCGGCGTCCAGCCGGGCGATGATGTCTCCGGATGCCGCGTCATAGCCGGCCGAGGCGGCCGGGAAGATGCCAGGCACCGGCTGGTGCACCACTGTGGCGCCGAACGAGCGGGCGACTTCGGCAGTCTCGTCGGTGCTCGCATTGTCGACGACCACGATCTCGTCGGCCGGCCGCAACTGGCCGCGCAGCCTGTGCAGACACTCCCGGAGCATCACCGCATCGTTGTACGAGGGGATCACCACGGAGATCGTCGACACGTCGCGCAGCGCTCCCATCCGCATGACGACCCGTGAGCTGGGCGCCCGCCGCCCACCGATCCTACGCGTAAGATTCCGATGCGTTCACCGGCGCCCGTGCGTCTCAGCGGGCTTGACACGACGAGGAGTCGCATGTTCGATCGGATGCGCCGCGGCGCCCCCGGAACGGTCGGACCGTCTGCATGAGCGGGTATCCCCGCTCTCCGTCGCCACCCTTCCCGCCGAAGCCGCGCGCCCGCACCAGCACCGTGGTGTGGACGATCATCGGGCTGGTGCTGCTCACCCAGCTCCTTGTCGTCGTGTTCGCCTACCTCGTGCTCGCGTTCGGGGCCGGCGCCGTCGCGGTGAGCACCCTGCTCGCGCTGGTGCCGCTGGCCATAGTGGTGCTCACGGCCACCTGGATCGACGCCTGGGAGCCGGAGCCGTGGGCGGCGAAGGTGTTCGCCTTCCTGTGGGGCGCGGCTGCAGCCATCACCATCGCGTTGCTCTTCGACGTGGGCCAGCGTCTCCTCACGGGCATTCCCGAGAGTTCGATCCTGTCTGCGACGGTCCGGGCCCCGATCGTGGAGGAGTCGGCGAAGGGTGTGGCGGTGCTCATCCTCGTCTTCGCGGCCCGCCGCACGTTCGACGGTCCCATCGACGGCATCGTGTACGCGGCGTTCACCGCCGGCGGTTTCGCCTTCGTGGAGAACATCCAGTACTTCGGTACGGCGCTGCACAACGGCGGTGCCAGTGAAGCCGCCACGGTGTTCGTTCTGCGCGCGTTGTTCTCGCCGTTCGCACACGTGCTCTTCACCTCGTGCACCGGGCTGGCCGTGGGGCTGGCAGCGCGCAGGAGGGGTGTCGGGCGGATCCTCGGCGCGTTCGCCGTCGGACTCGCGGTCGCGATCGTGCTGCATTCGGTGTGGAACTTCGCCGGCTACCTCGGCTTCTGGGGTGTCTACCTGTTCTTCGAGTTCCCGATCTTCGTGGCCGCCGTCGTCACCGTGGTGCTGCTGCGGGTGCGCGAGCAACATTCGACCAGGGACCGGCTTGAGGAGTACGGCAGGGCCGGATGGTTCGCGCCGGAGGAGGTCGCGCTCTACGGCACCAGAGTCGGGCGCCGTCGGGTGCGCGCCTGGGCCAGGACACGAGGCGGTGAGGCGCCGGCCATCGTGCGATCGATGGTGCGTGACACCACCAGGCTCGCGATGGACCGGCAGCGCCTCGTGACCGGGGCGGGGGATGGCTATACGTCGGCCGAAGAAGCGGCTCTGCTCGCCGAGATCAGCACGTCGCGGAGCCGGCTGTACGGCCTCGGCTGATGCGACCCATGCACGGTTCGCGGTGCGGATCGTGTCGTTGACCAAAAACTCACCGCTCGGTGGTGCGGCACTGCCTGCAGCCGAATCCGAGCGGCGAGTTGGTCTGCACCCAGAGTGCATCGGTTCGCGCAGTATTGCAAGCACTCGAATCGCTTCGCCATGGCTGAGGCCGGTCGCCACGTCGTCGAGGCCACGCTTTGACGCAGACGGCACCGTGCCGTTGGATGGACGGATGAGTGAAACGCAGAAGTCCAAGCCCGAGATCGACGCGCCCCAGGGCCCGGCACCAGAGGCTCTCGAGATCGTCGACCTGGTCGAGGGCGACGGTGCACAGGCGACGCCCGGCGCGAGCGTCGACGTGCACTACCTCGGAGTCGACTACGACTCGGGCGAGGAGTTCGACTCGTCGTGGAGCAGGGGCCAGTCCATCCAGTTTCCGCTCCGAGGTCTCATCCAGGGCTGGCAGGACGGCATCCCCGGCATGAAGGTCGGCGGTCGGCGCCGGCTCACGATTCCGCCGCAGCTGGCGTACGGTCCGGCCGGCAGCGGACATCCGCTTGGTGGCAAGACGCTGATCTTCGTGATCGATCTGCTCGACGTGAAGTAGGAACGGCTTCTGCCACCGAGTGCCGGTACGGAGCGCCGCATAGGGTTGGACGGGTGACCCGTGCGCGTGACGAGCTGGCCCGTCTGCTGGTGAGCGTTCCGGACTTCCCCGAGCCGGGCGTACTCTTCCGCGACCTGGCCCCGGTGTTCGCCGACGGCGTCGCGTTCAGGGCCATCATCGACGACCTCGCACAGCATTTCGAGGGCGAGTTCGATGCAGTCGCCGGCGCGGAGGCGCGAGGATTCGTGCTCGCCGCCGCGGTCGGCTATGCGGCAGGAGTGGGCGTGCTCGTGGTGCGCAAGGCGGGCAAGCTGCCTGGCGCGTTGCTCGCCGAGTCGTAGGACCTCGAGTACGGCAGTGCCGGCCTCGAACTGGAGCAAGGCCTGCTGACGAGCGGTTCACGGGTGCTCGTGCTCGATGACGTGCTCGCCACAGGCGGCACCCTGGGCGCGACCGCCAGGCTCATCCGCAGGGCCGGATACTCGATCGCGGGTTTCGGTGTGGTGCTCGAACTCGACGAGCTCGGTGGCCGTGACCGTCTCTCCGGCTCGCCGGTGTACAGCATCGCTGCGCTCTGACGAGAACCTCCGCCTGTGTCGCGCGTCTAACCTGATCGTGTGACTGCAACGGAGGCGGCGCTCGGGAACGCCGCGGAGGAGCAGGGGCCGGTCGTTGCCACCGGGTTCGGACGTGTTCGGGGCGTGCGCGGCGACGGCGTGCACTCGTTCAAGGGAATCCCATACGCGGCTCCTCCGGTCGGAGCGCTGCGCTTCCGCAGCCCGCAACCGCCTGAGGGGTGGGAGGGCGTGCGTGACGCCACCAGGTTCGGCAGCATCGCGCCGCAGCCGTTCCAGGCGTTCCCCGGCGCGCAGCCGCGGGAGATGAGCGAGGACTGCCTCACGGTCAACGTCTACACGCCGGAGCTCGGGTCGGCAGACCTGCCCGTCATGGTGTGGATCCACGGCGGTGCCTACTACGTGGGGTCTTCGTCCGACCCGCTGTACGACGGCGCCCTGCTGGCGAAACGCGGAGTCGTGGTGGTGACCTTCAACTACCGCATCGGACCGCTGGGCTACCTCGACCTGTCGTCGTTCTCGACGGCGGACGACGTGTTCGAAAGCAACGTGGGTCAGCGCGATCAGTTGGCGGCGCTCGCCTGGGTGCGCGAGAACATCCGCGAGTTCGGCGGATGCCCGGATCGCGTCACCCTGTTCGGCGAGTCCTCGGGAGCCGGAGCGGTCACCACCATGCTGGCCACTCCGCGTGCGGAGGGCCTGCTGCACGGAGCGATCGCCCAGAGCTCCCCGGTCGGAAGCGTGTATTCGCCGCAGACCGCGCGCGTCTCGGCCGAGCGGTTTCTGGCCAGGCTCGACATCACCCGGCATGCTGTGCACCGCCTCCGCCTACTCCCTGCCGGAGCGCTCGTCGAGGCGTGCTCTCGGCTCATCGTCGACACCAGCGTGCTCGAACCGGGCACGATCCCGGTGGCGCCGGTCGTCGATGGCGATCTGGTGCCGGAATACCCACTGACCGCCATGGCTCGCGGCGGTGCACTCCGCGTGCCGCTCCTGATCGGATCGAACCGCAACGAGGCGATGCTGTTTCGGCTGCTGCGCTCGCCGATCGTTCCCAACAGCTCGAAGGCCGTCCAACTCATGGTGGAGCGGCTCGGCACGCCGGAAGCGCTCGCAGTGCCGTCCGGCTATCGCGGCTATCCGCGGTTGCGGCCGGCGCTGAGCTTGGCGACGGATGCCGCGTTCCGCATGCCGACGGTGTGGGCAGCTTCCGCGCACAGCAGCTACGCACCCACCTGGGCGTACGAGTTCGATTTCGCGCCGCCGCTCATGAAGGCGGCCGGATTGGGAGCGATGCACGGAGCGGAGCTGCCGCATGTGTTCGGTGCCGACGTGCCGCGCGTGCTGTCGTTCGGCGCGCGGGGATCCGGGCGTCGTCTGACGGAGAGGATGCAGTCCCGCTGGGTCTCGTTCGCCCAGATCGGCGATCCGAATCCGCTCGGCATGTCACCGGTATGGCCGCATTACGACACACAATCCCGTTCGACCTACGTCTTCGACAGCAGCGACCGGGTTGTGGCAGACCCCCAGGGCGACCTCCGCAGGGTCTGGGGCGATGGAATCATCGCCTTCCGTTGACGGGGTGCGATGGAATCATCGCCTTCCGTTGACGGGGTGCGATGGCATCATCGCCTTCCGTCGGCCGCCCGCAACGTGCGTCGCAGCAGGGTCCACAGCTCCGGATGACCCAGCACACGGAAGTGCCCGTCCACCGGAAGGCGCACGTTGGCGCGGGCATCCGGCAGCAGGCTTCCCGCGGGGATCTGCGGGTCGAAGCGCGGGAACACCGACACGATGTCGTGATTCGCCGCCTTGTTCGCCGCGAGTTCGAGCAGGGTGGAGTCGGCGGGGGAGAAGTCGCGCAGCGAACGCACCGGTGCCCGGGTGGCGAATGCCGATCCGGAGAACGGGGTCGCGATGGCGACCATGTCGCTCACGCGTGATCGAGTCCGCTCCCACGTCATCAGCTGCTTGCCGACGAGGCCGCCTTTGCTGTGCGCAATGACGAGCACGTCGGTCAGATCGTGTCGTTCGAGGTAGGCCGCGGCGAGTTCCGCGGTGTCGAGCACGCGTTCCACGTTGCGTCCGAGCGCAGTCAGCACGTGCGGGCGTTGCCCGCACGCCACGCAGAGCGCCGCGAACGGGTCGAGGAACCGGGGCGATTCGTGCACGCCGGGCAGGAGCAGCACGGGTGGCCCGTCGAGCGGATGCCCGTGGTCGCCGACGATCCACCTTCTTGCCCGCGCGCCGCGAGCGTGCCATCCGGGGAGGAACGCCGCATCCGCAAGGCCCACCGTCGCGGCTTTCGCCACGGCCCGCGCTGTCAGCTGGTCGTGCGTCGACATGTCTTCCACCTTCGCACCATGGGCCTGACCGACTCGAACCGATCGGTCGAGGTCGCGGCTCGCGGAGGTACGGCCGGCCCGTCTCGCAACCCGCGGGTAGTGTCGATCGGGTAGTTGAAACGACCCGGCCGGGCGTTGCGTCAGCCCGGTGGACAAGGAGACGACCTGTGACCCCGACGAGGAAGACGAGCCAGGGGACCCGGCCGAACGAGGCGGAGTCCGAGCGGTCCGCCGAGCTCGCAACCGAGGCGACGACGGTGCCTGTCACGCCCGAGCGCGTTGCCTCTGCATCACTCCGGCGCGAGCCTGTGGCGCCGGAGGCGGTGACCGAGCGGCTCGACGCGGCGGATCCGCTCGGCGATGCCGTGCAGCGACCCGCCGATGCGGAGTCCGACGCCGTCGCGCACGAGGTGCCGGTGGGCGAGGCGCCGCAGCTGTTCGCCGCGGAGGACCACGTCGGGCGCCCGCAGCCCGTAGAGGCTCCCGCACAGCCATACGTTCCGGCGCCACTGAGCGCGACCCAGTTGCAGAACGATCCGCTTCTGGGCACTCACGACGAGATCATCGTCGACCTCGGGCTCAAGCTCAGGTGGGCGGCCGTGGGGTGGGCGCTGCTGGGCGCCGTCGCTTCGTGGCTCATCGCCGCGCAGGTCGGGATCGCCACGAAGAGCGGCACACCGTTCGGCTGGGCGCTCGCCGCGACGATCTTGATCTTCGCCGGAGCCGTCTGGTACTTCGCGGATGTCTCCACCCGCTTCACCTCGGTCGCCGCGTATCGCAAGGCCAAGACACCGCAGTCCATCGCCCGCCTCCATCGAGGTGCTGTCGTCGGCCTGTACTCGGCGATCGGCGCGTGGATCGGGGTCGCGCTCGGCGCGCTCGTCGTCGTGAGCGGAACGGTCACGGCCGTGCTCACCCTGGCGTTCGGGGCATCCGGCTGGGCCTGGTTCTTCGGGGCGGTCCCCGCCGCACTGCTCTACCTTTACGGCTTCGCGCTGCTGCATTACCGACTGCTGGAGAAGACGCGCGACGCAGTCGCCTGACGCTTCCGCGCCGTCGCCTGACGGTTCCCGCCCCTTTCGCCGACAGGGCCGTCCGCGTTCTCTCGTCGCGCGAATCGGCATGTTCTCGGTCCGATGTCCTGTCGAGACCGGGCCCGACGCGGGCCGGCCAGCGATGCTGCTAAGCTTTTCCGGTTGCCGTCAGAACGGCCGCGGAGAAAGAGCGCCAGGGCATCCGGCTCGTGGCACCGCGCAACGAGAGGAAGGGGATCGAATCTATGGCACTCGATGCAGATGTCAAGAAGGCGATCATCGAAGAGTACGCAACCCACCCCGGTGACACCGGATCCCCGGAGGTTCAGGTCGCGATCCTGACCAAGCGGATCAAGGACCTCACCGAGCACCTCAAGGAGCACAAGCACGACCACCACTCGCGTCGTGGTCTGCTGCTGCTCGTGGGCCAGCGCCGTCGCCTGCTGGGTTACCTGCAGGAGATCGACATCAGCCGGTACCGCACGCTCATCGAGCGTCTCGGCCTTCGCCGATAAGGCACAGCTGAGAACCGCGTCGATCGACAGCTCTGCGTTCGACAACGCGAACTTCTTGGAAACGGCCCGCCACCTCTCAGGGTGGCGGGCCGTTTCGCCGTTCCCGGGTGCGCTCAGGAGGCAGGGAATCGATCAGGCGGGTTCTGCGGCAGCGAGCTCTGCCGCCAGCTCTCGCGTGCCCCGGTTCCACGGTGTCCCGTGTCCCGGCAGCACCCACGTGGCGTCGATGGAGGCCAGCTTCGCGTGCGACCGGCGCGCCGCATCCGGATCGTCGGTGAACGGCGAGGGCTGAGGGCCCCGCTTCCCGGTCAGCACGTGTCGGGTGGTGAGAGCATCGCCGACGAAGACCGCGTCGAGGGAGGGTGCCACGATCGCGATGCTTCCGGCGGAGTGGCCGGGAAGGCCGACGATCCGAGGACTGCCGGGGAGGTCGAGCACATCACCGTCGTGCACCGGTGTCACCGCCGTCAGGTACGTCGTGCGCAGACCGCCCTTGCGCAGGGTGTACCAGAGGAACCCCGCAGTGGCGCCGAAGCGCGTCTTGCCCCACGCCGGATGAGTCGACTCCTCGCCGCGAGCACGAGCCGCGTCTTCCTCGCCGATGTACACCGGGATGTCGTGTTCGCGTCGTAGTCGTTCGGCGTATCCGATGTGGTCGGAGTCGCCGTGCGTGAGGATGATGCCGCGGACGTCTGCGACCGTGCGTCCCATTGCGGCGAGTTCCTTCAGCAGGTCGGAGTACTGGCCGGAGATTCCGGCGTCGATGAGGGTGAGGCCGCCGTCTCCCTCGATGAGGTACGCGGCGACGAGGTCGTTGCCGATGCGGTGCAGGCCGGGGGCGAGTTCCATGACTGTTCCTTCGGGCGGTGATGAGTGTAACGTTGCCATGGCTACGATAATTAGCCATGATGGCTAATGTCAATAGCCAACGCCGTGTGTGTCGTTGCAGCACGGCGGCGTTTCGAAGGGGGAGACGGATGCCTGCACCCACCCGCACGACGAACGACGAGATCTTGACGGCGGCCGTGCGGCTCGTGGAGGAGGGCGGTCCCGACGCGCTGACCATGAAGGCCGTGGCCGCCAGGGTGGGCGTGCAGCCGCCGTCGTTGTACAAGCGGGTGCAGGGCAGAGAGCATCTGCTCGGGATGGTCGCCGAACGCGCCGCTTCCGATGTGGCGGCCGTGCTCGACGAGGCGCAGGGGGCTGCAGGTGAGAATCCGCTGAACGGCGTGATCGCCATGGCGAGGTCGCTGCGACGGTTCGCTCACGAGCATCCGCGCCTGTTCGGATTGATCTTCGCTGCGCTGCCCGACGCAGCGCGCCCGTCACGAGACGTGCTGGCGCGAGCGAGTGCCGGCGTGGTCGCCGCGGGCGGCCGCCTCGCCGGTCCCGAGCGCGCGCTCGACGCGGCACGCACCGTCACAGCGTGGGCGTTCGGCTTCCTCACGATGGAGCTCGCGGGTGCCTTCCAGCTCGGCGGCGACCCGGGTGAGGCGTTCGAGTTCGGCGCGCACGCCATCGCACGCTCGCTCGAGGCGCCCGTGGATGAGCCGGGAAAGGTGCGCTGATTGGCCCGGCGGCGGTCCGTCGTCGTAGTCTGGGAGCGACGCTTGGCAACGGTGCTGAGCGGACCGGCCAC
Organism: Humibacter antri; assembly: GCF_054777235.1. Taxonomy (NCBI): domain Bacteria; kingdom Bacillati; phylum Actinomycetota; class Actinomycetes; order Micrococcales; family Microbacteriaceae; genus Humibacter; species Humibacter antri. The sequence continues at coordinate 25,063 of NZ_BAAHAW010000043.1, forward strand.
GCCACAAGCATCCGCCGGTCACGATCGATGAAGGCTGCGTACAACGATGCTCACCATCAGACCTGGTATGGACACGTCCACCCGTCAGGGCCAACTCGCCCGGCTGATCGCCCCGGACGGCGAACGGCTGCATGACCCCGATCTCGACCCGTGGGTCGCCGACGTCTTCGAGGAGCAGCTCCTCGGTCTGTATGAGGACATGGTGGTAGCCCGCCGTATCGACACCGAGGCGACGGCGCTGCAGCGTCAGGGGCAGCTCGTGCTCTGGCCGCCACTGATCGGCCAGGAGGCCGCTCAGATCGGCTCGGCCCGCGCCTTGCGGCGCGGAGACTTCGTGTTCTCCAGCTACCGAGAGAACGCGGTCGCGTACGTGCGCGGCGTATCGATGACCGACATGCTCCGGGTGTGGCGTGGGTCGCAGTTCTCCGGCTGGAACCCCTACGACGTGGGCATGGCGACCCCGACCGTGATCATCGGCGCCCAGACCTTGCACGCTGTCGGCTACGCCATGGGCGTGCAGCACGACGGTGCTGACGACATCGCCATCGCGTACTTCGGCGACGGTGCGACCAGCGAGGGCGACACAAACGAGGCGATGGTGTTCGCCGCCGCGTACGGTTCGCCGGTCGTCTTCTTCTGTCAGAACAATCAGTACGCCATCTCCGAGCCCGTCGGATTGCAGGCGCAGAAGCCGATCGCCGACCGCTCACCGGGATTCGGCATCCCGAGCATCCGAGTCGACGGCAACGACGTGCTGGCAGTGCTGGCCGCCACCCGCATGGCCGCCGAGCACGCGCGCTCCGGTGAGGGCCCGATGTTCATCGAGGCCGTCACGTATCGGCTGGGGCCCCACACCACCTCCGACGACCCGACCCGGTACCGAGAGACCGTGGAGCTGGACACCTGGCGGGAACTCGACCCGATCGAGCGCACCCGCCTGCTGCTCGTCGACTCCGGCGCCCTCACCGAGGAACGTGCGGCCGCCGTGAAGGCCCGGTCCGACGCGATCGCCAAGGAACTGCGCGACGGATGCCTGTCGCTGCGTCCCCGGGCACCGCTCACGATCTTCGACGACGTCTACGCGCACGCCCCGTCGGCCCTCCAACGCGAGCGCGACGCGTACGCCGACTATCTCGCGTCGTTCCAGAACCCGGATGCCGCGGCGGGCCGGGCCGGCACGTCGGAGGTGTCGCGATGACCGAGCTCACTCTGGCGAAGGCGATCACCACCGGCCTGGCCGATGCACTCGAGGCCGACGAGAAGGTGATTCTGCTCGGTGAAGACATCGGCAGACTGGGCGGCGTCTTCCGCGTCACGGACGGCCTGCAGGAACGCTTCGGCGCCGACCGGGTCATCGACACACCCCTCGCCGAGGCGGGCATCATCGGCACCGCCGTGGGAATGGCGATGCGCGGGTACCGGCCGGTGTGCGAGCTGCAGTTCGACGGCTTCGTGTTCCCCGGTTTCGACCAGGTCGTCGCTCAGGTCGCCAAGATGCGTTACCGCACCATGGGTGCTGTGGGCATGCCGATCACGATCCGCGTGCCCTTCGGCGGCGGCATCGGCTCGGTCGAGCATCACTCCGAGTCCCCGGAGGCGTACTTCGCGCACACACCGGGGCTGCGCGTCGTGGCGTGCTCGAACCCGCAAGACGCGTACACCATGATCCGGCAGGCGATCGAATGCGACGACCCGGTCGTCTTCTTCGAGCCGAAGCGTCGCTACTGGTCGAAGGGCGATGTGCTGCCCGATGTCGCAGACGCGCCCTCGCTCGAGCGGGCGCGCGTCGTGACCTCCGGAACCGATGCCACCCTCGTGACATACGGACCACTGGTGCAGACCGCGAAAGATGCCGCGCTCGCCGCTGGAGACGAGGGCGTCTCGGTCGAGGTGATCGACCTGCGTTCGCTGGCTCCACTTGACGAGGATGCCATCGTCGACTCCGTGCGCAAGACCGGGCGGCTCGTGATCGCACACGAGGCGCAGCGGTTCGGCGGCCTCGGCGCGGAACTCGCAGCCACGGTCACCGAACGCTGCTTCGACACGCTCCTCGCGCCGCCGCTTCGGGTGACCGGGCACAACATCCCGTACCCGCCGTCGGAGCTGGAGGAGCACTATCTCCCCGACCTCGACCGTATGCTCGACGCGGTCGACCGTGTGATGGGGGTGCGGGTATGACCGTCAAGGAGTTCGCTCTGCCCGACCTCGGCGAGGGCCTGACCGAGTCGGAGGTCGTGGCGTGGAAGGTTTCCGTCGGTGACGCGGTCGAGCTGAACCAGATCATCGCCGAGGTGGAGACCGCGAAGGCGTTGGTCGAGGTGCCGTCGCCGTTCGCCGGCATCGTCAAAGAACTCCACGCCGAGCCCGGTGAGACCCTCGAGGTGGGTGCGCCGTTGATGTCCTTCGACGTCGAGAGCGAAGCAGCCTCGGAAGACTCTTCGGATGCCTCTGTTCCGGCATCCGATGAGGCACGCGTCGCGGAACCGATCGGCGTGGGCGCCACGCAGACAGGCTCGCGACCGGTCGTGACGAACGCCGGCGGTCGGCCGCGCGTCGCCGGGCCCGCGGGACGCGAGCAGTCCGAGGGGACGGGCGCCGGCCCGGAGCCTGCGGCGGCCGCATCCGCCGACAGCGCAGAGCCGGTAGAGGAGGAGCGCCACGAAGTGCTCGTCGGACGCGGTCCACGTGCGCAGTCCGCGCGGAGGCCGCAACGCAAGGCGCGCTCAGGACGCCTGGCTGAGCCGATCGCCTGGGAACGTCCGGCGGGTGTCGGTCGCCGAGACGGGGCCGAGCCCGTGCGGTCGGTCGAGTCCACACAGTCGGTCGAGTCTGCGCCGCCTGTCGAAACCGCGACGACGACCAGATCGGCGGGCGAGACCCGGAGCACCGCGACCGGTGTCCGACGTCGCACCGCAGAGGCGATGGTGCGCAGCGCCGCCGTGCCGCAAGTGACGGAGTTCCTGACGGTCGACGTGACTCGGAGCATCCGTCTCATCGACCGGCTGGCCGGCTCGCACGAGTTCCGCGGGAGGCGCGTCACCGTGCTCACTCTGGTGGCGAAGGCGCTCTGCCTCGCGCTCCAGGCCACCCCGGAGGCGAACACGCGTTGGGACGACTCCACCGGCGAGATCGTGACGCCTGCCGGAGTGAACCTGGGGATCGCCGTGGCGACCGACCGCGGCCTCGTCGTGCCGAACATCCGCGATGCCGCTGCTCTGCGCATGCCGGAGCTCGCCGACGCGCTCACCGCTCTCGTCGAGCGCGCCAGAACGGGACGGTCGACGCCGGCGGAGTTCACGGGCGGCACGGTGACGATCACGAATGTGGGCGTGTTCGGCGTGGATGCCGGCACGCCGCTGCTGAACCCCGGTGAGACGGCGATCCTCGCGCTCGGCGCCGTGAACCGGCGTCCGTGGGAGCACAAGGGACGCGTGCGTCTGAGGCACGTCATGACACTGAGCCTGACGTTCGACCACCGCGTGATCGACGGCGAGCAGGGATCGAGGTTGCTGCGTGACACCGGGCGCATCCTTTCCGATCCCGCCAGCACCCTCGCACTCGCCTGACCATTCTCGGATTCGGTCGGTCGTCGAAAGCTACGGCCCCTGGACGGGCGGAGCATGCCGGAGCGCACATCTCACAAGCAGCTGCGCCTGTTCAGGGGTCGTGATGCACGTCGGTGGGGTCAGGAATGACCTAACCTGTCAGGAATGACCAGCACGCCGCGCAAGCCTCTGTGGCGCTGGGATCCGGCGCCCTATGTGCTCCTTCTCATCCTGCTGATCGTCACCTCGTCGATCCCGCCGCTCGGCGCGCCCGTGCTCTACTGGGCGCTCGTCGCGATCACGGCGCTCGTGGCGCTCGTCCTCGTCGTCCTGCTCGTCGCACAACTCGCTCGCGGACGGCGCAACCCGGATGCCGCAGGCATCCTTTCCAGTCTTGACGGGCTCGAACTCGTGCGACTGGCGGCGAGTGCCGCACCGGCAACGCCGGTCGTGGAGACGCGGCGCCACCAGGGCGCGCTCGAGAGCGTGCTGGCCAGAGTCGGGGAGAACCCCGAGGCGGTACTCGTTCCGGATGCCACGCGCTGGCTGGGCCTGCGCATCCGCATCGCTGTGCACCTCGTCGCGGGCGGCCGTGTGCATCACGTGGGATTCCTGCCCGACCGCTCGACACAGCGGTACAACGCCGGCCTTCGGGCGCTGGCGGCGCGGCACCTCTATGTGTGTGCCCCCTCCACGGTGATCTCTTCGAAGGCCACAAGGTCGACTCCGAGCGGAACATCGTCCGTTCTCGACGTGCAACTGGATCTCGGCTCCCTCGCCGATGTCGTCGACCAGGCGTCGACCTGACGCACAGCGAGTCGCCAGCGACACTCCAGGGAGTACCGACAGGCTGAGCAGATGTTCCGGCGACACCCCATCATCAGCGTTCTCACGCTTCTCTACCTTGCCGGTGTCGCGATGATCACGTTGGGGCCGCAGCCGCCGGTCGCAGGCAAGGACGGCATCGTCATGCAGGTGCTGCGCGTTCTGTGGGAGCATCCGGCGACGGACTGGATCACCTACAGCGGCATCGAGTTCACGGCGAACATCGCGATGTTCCTGCCGATCGGACTCTTCTTCCTCCTACTGTTCGGTCGGAGGAAGTGGTGGCTTGCAGTGGGCATACCGTTCCTCATGACGTTGAGTATCGAGACGGCGCAGATCTGGATTCCCGGTCGGGTCTCCGACATCCGCGACGTCATCTCCAACACGATGGGCGCGATCGTGGGCGTGCTTCTAGGACTGGCGATCACCGCACCCCGAGCACGCCGGGACCGTGAGGCCGCGCGCATCGCCTCGGCGCATGCGGCAGCGCGCCGCGCCACGCCCACCGACGCCCGCTGAGGGCAGCAGGCCCGGAACGACCCGCTCTGCTAGGATCGTCACGGTTCAAGTACCACATGACACTCGCCCTGCGGATCAGGCAGGCTGCTGGTCTTCGGTGGTGGAATCCCAACCGCACCCCGCGCGACAAACGAATCTCGCCGCGGAATCTCGGCTGCGGGTGGTGCTCTTCTACTGATGGCCGGCGCGGAGCATCTCGCTGACGTAACGCCTGTCTTTCCGCATGTTCGGGCGAGCGCGCCCATGTCCACACGGGACGGCGCACGAACAAAGGAGAAGAGACCTCAATGGAAGGTCCAGAAATCAAATTCGCCGAGGCTGTCCTCGACAACGGCCGATTCGGCACCCGCACGGTTCGTTTCGAGACCGGGCGGCTCGCGCAGCAGGCGCAGGGCGCCGTGGCCGCGTACCTCGACGAGGAGACCATGCTGCTGAGCGCCACGAGCGCCGGCAAGCACCCGAAAGACAACTTCGACTTCTTTCCGCTGACGGTCGACGTCGAGGAGCGGTCGTACGCGGCCGGCAAGATCCCCGGCTCGTTCTTCCGTCGCGAGGGACGTCCGTCGACGGAGGCCATCCTGGTCTGCCGCCTGATCGACCGCCCGTTGCGTCCGTCGTTCGTCGACGGCCTGCGCAACGAGGTCCAGATCGTCATCACCGTGCTCTCGATCGCACCCGACGAGTTCTACGACGCGCTCGCCATCAACGCGGCATCAGCGTCGACGCAGATCTCGGGGCTGCCGTTCTCCGGTCCGGTCGCGGGCGTTCGTCTCGCGTTCATCCCCGGCAACGGCGAGCACGAGGACCAGTGGGTCGCATTCCCGAAGGCCTCGCAGCTGGAGAGCGCCGTGTTCGATCTCGTCGTGGCGGGCCGCGTGCTCACGAACGACGACGGCTCGGAGGGCGACGTCGCGATCATGATGGTCGAGGCCGAGGCGACCGAGCACAGCTGGAACCTGATTCAGGGCGGCGCGACGAAGCCGAGCGAGGATGTCGTCGCCCGGGGTCTCGAGGCGGCCAAGCCGTTCATCCGTCAGTTGGCCGGTGCGCAGAACGTGCTCGCTCAGCAGTCGGCGAAGGACATCGCCGAGTATCCGGTGTTCCTGCCCTACTCGCAGCAGAGCTACGACAACGTCGCAGGACTCGCGTACGACGACCTGGTGAACGTCTACCAGATCGCCGACAAGATCGAGCGACAGAACGCCGACGATGCACTCAAGGAGCGCGTCAAGGCCGCCGTCGCCGAGAAGGTCGAAGCGGGCGCGTTGCCGGCCGAGGTACTTGAGCAGTTCTCCGCGGCCTACAAGGCCGTTTCGAAGGTGGTCATGCGCTCTCGCGTGCTCCGCGAGGGCATCCGCATCGACGGCCGTGGTCTGCGCGACATCCGTCCGCTCGACGCCGAGGTCCAGGTCATCCCGCGCGTGCACGGTTCCGCCATCTTCCAGCGCGGCGAGACCCAGATCCTGGGTGTCACCACTCTGAACATGCTCAAGATGGAGCAGCAGATCGACTCGCTCTCCCCGGTGACGAAGAAGCGTTACCTGCACCACTACAACTTCCCGCCGTACTCGACCGGTGAGACCGGCCGTGTCGGCAGCCCGAAGCGTCGTGAGATCGGCCACGGCTTCCTGGCCGAGCGTGCGCTCGTCCCGGTGCTGCCCACCCGCGAGGAGTTCCCCTACGCGATCCGCCAGGTCTCAGAGGCGCTGGGCTCCAACGGCTCGACGTCGATGGGTTCCGTCTGCGCGTCCACGCTGTCGCTGCTGAACGCCGGTGTGCCGCTGCGCGCCCCGGTTGCAGGCATCGCCATGGGGCTCATCTCCGACACGGTCGACGGTGAGACGCGCTACGCGGCGCTCACCGACATCCTGGGAGCCGAGGACGCCCTGGGCGACATGGACTTCAAGGTCGCCGGAACAAGCGAGTTCGTCACCGCCATCCAGCTGGACACCAAGCTCGACGGCATCCCGTCGTCGGTGCTCGCAGGTGCCCTGCAGCAGGCGAAGGATGCCCGCACGACGATCCTCTCGGTGCTCAACGCCGCGATCGACCGTCCGGACGAGATGGCACCGACCGCTCCGCGCGTGATCAGCGTGCAGATCCCCGTCGACAAGATCGGCGAGCTGATCGGCCCGAAGGGCAAGACGATCAACGCGATCCAAGACGAGACGGGCGCCGACATCTCGATCGAGGAGGACGGGACCGTCTACATCGGCGCCGTCGACGGGCCGAGTGCGGAGGCCGCGCGCCTTCAGGTGAATGCGATCGCCAACCCGACCAACCCGGAGATCGGCGACCAGTTCCTCGGCACCGTGGTGAAGATCGCCACATTCGGCGCCTTCGTGTCGCTGCTGCCCGGCCGAGACGGCCTGCTGCACATCTCCGAGGTGCGCAAGCTCGCCGGCGGCAAGCGGGTGGAGAACGTCGACGACGTGCTCTCGGTCGGTCAGAAGATCCTGGTGCAGATCACCAAGGTCGACGACCGCGGCAAGCTCTCGCTGCAGCCGGTGATCGCCGAGGAGACCAGCACCGACGATCACGGAGCGGCCGCGGTGCCTTCGGCGGAGCCCGCCGAGACCACCGCGGAGATCGTCGAGGCCTGAATACCTCTCAGCTGACAGAGGCCAGAGCAGTGCGAGCTTGCTCGCTCTGTCGAACCGATTGAAGCAATTCAGCGGCGCGGCCGCGAACACACGCCCGTCCGGCTCCTGCCGCGACGGGCGTGTCGCGTTCGGCGCGCGGTCGGATCCACTCCGCGTGTCGCAGCTACCCGCACGCGGCACTCGTTCGGGCGGAAACACACCCGAATGCGGGGCGCGGGGCGGGCCGATCCAAGGGTTTTCCAAAGATTTGGTAACGGTTCAATCGTTTCGACCGGGCCGGCGCACACTCGTCAATTACGCTCGCTGGCATAGATGTGACGCGGCATCCCGCGTCGCAATGGCTCGTGGGGGGCCTGAAGAGCTGGAGGGGTACATGGCACAGTCGTATCCCGTGCGCGCACGGGAGCACGCGAACCGCGGCGTCAGCGGGATCGGACCGGTGTTCGACGCGCCGGTGGCGCCTGCCGACTACGACGGCGTAGCAACCGCGCCGCTCTCCATCATCGCGCCGCGCCGCCTTGGCGAGACCGAACTGGCCGTGTATCCGTTGGCCCTGGGCACGGCCGCGCTCGCCCGTGCCGCGGATGTCGACGCCGCACAGGCGGTGCTGGACCGCTACGTGCACCTGGGTGGCAACCTCGTCGTCACCTCCGATGCCCACCTGCGCGGCCTCGGCAACGCGATCGTCGGCGGCTGGATGCATCGTCGCGATATCCGCGACAGCCTCGTGCTCGACCTCCGAGTGGGCGCCGGGGAGGAGAGCCCGGGGCTCGGCCAGGTCAACCTGGTGCGCTCGGTGGAGTCGGCCCTGCGCCGGCTCGCAACCGACCACGTCGACATCCTCACCCTCGAGGGGCCGGATGCGAGTACCGCGCTCTCCGACACGCTCGCCACAGTCGAATGGCTGATCGACACCGGCAAGGTGCGGTTCGTGGCGATCTCGGGCTTCTCTGCCGAGAGTCTCATGGAGGCGAGGGTGCTCTCGTCATTCGGTCTGCCGAAGGTCGCCGCGATCGAGGTTCCCTACAACCTGATGAACCGCGGCGCGTTCGAAGGTGATCTCCGCATCGTGTCGGCCGCGCAGTCGCTCGGGGTGCTCCCTGTGCGACCGCTCGCACATGGATACCTGGCCGGCGCGTACCGCTCGCGTTCCGACCTCGACGCGGATGCCCGCGGTGCGGGGGTCGCCGGGTTCCTGGGCCGCCGGGGGCACCGAGTACGTCAGGTGCTCGACCGGGTCGCGGCCGAGCACGACAGCAGCATGGCCACCATCGCCGTCGCATGGCTCCTCGCCAAGCGCGGTGTGGTCGCGCCGGTGGTCAACGTGGCATCAGCCGTCGAGGTGGATGACCTCATGGCGGCGTGCAGCGTGAGCCTCAGTCGCAGCGACATGCTCGAACTCGATCGCGTTTCCGAGTAACTCTCCCCTCAGCGACTACCTTCCCGAGAGTGCGGTTCTCTCGCTCCGAGGACGGAATCCCGAAGGCGTGTCTTCGGGATTGTCGTCGCTTGTGCCTTCACTAGGGCAGCAAGCGCTTCAGGGCGCGGTTCAGTGCGGCGTCTGTTGCGTCCGAGTCTGCGATCGGTGCGCCGCCGAACGCGCCATCCCTCGCCAGAAGCAGATCGTCGGCGGCGGCCTCGGGATCCGCCGCGCCTGCCTCGCCGAACAGGCCGACCAGGTTCGAGCGCAACCAGGTACGCCACGCGACGACGGTGGGCGTGACCGGGCCGGAGGCATCCAGCTGCGACGTGGCGGCGTTGATGAACGGGCAACCGTGGAAGCCTGGACGTCTCGATTCAGCGGCGAATCGCTCGATCATCGCCCGAAGTACGGCGGAGGCGTCGTTCAGTCGCTCGCGGTCCGCCTCGACCGTCTCGCGGGCCAGATCGGCGCGGGTCTGCACGTATGCCGCGATGAGCACGTCCTTGGAGCGGTAGTGCTTGTAGAACGTCGCCTTCGTCACATGCGACTGGGCGATGATGCGGTCCACGCCGACGGTGTGCACGCCCTCCTCATAGAAGAGACGGTCTGCCGTGGCGAGAATCCTGAGTTTGGCGGGAGCCGGCGGGCGAGCGGCGGGCGCTTTCTGATCGGGCATCCGGTGCTCCTCGACTCGACAGGTTCTGCTGCTCTGCGACGTGTCCCGTCGCGGATCGTATGCAAGTATAGAGGGGTAGAAAGCACTGTTTGTCCTCAAGAATGCGGACATATTCGCTTGTCTCGCACTCGGGTTTTCGCGGCTGTCTCGCGGGCCGACACGATCCCCTATTCTTGAGGGGATGAACGGCGCCGTTGACCTCCCACTCGACCGCGCCGATCTGACGTTCGCCGCATCCGGCGATGCACTCGTCTCCCGCACGGTGCTGCCGAGCGGTGTGCGCGTCTTGAGCGAGCATGTGCCCGGCGTGCGCAGTGCGACGATCGGATTCTGGTTCGGCGTGGGGTCGCGCGACGAGACCGGACCTCTGCTCGGCCGTGCAGGCCACTCCGCCAGCTTCGGTTCGACGCACTTTCTCGAGCATCTGCTTTTCAAAGGAACGGGACGGCGTACCGCCTTCGACATCGCGATCGCATTCGACGCGGTCGGCGGCGAGCACAATGCGCTGACCGCGAAGGAGCAGACCTGCTACTACGCCAAGGTGCAGGACCGCGATCTCGGTATGGCGACCGAGGTGCTCGCCGACATGGTGACGTCATCAGTGCTCGATGCGACGGACTTCGAGAACGAGCGAGGCGTCATCCTCGAAGAGTTGGCCATGGCCGAGGACGACCCGGCGGATGCCGTCAACGAGCGCTTCTTCTCTGCTGTGCTGGGAGAGCATCCCATCGCCAGGCCGATCGGGGGGAGCCGCGCAACGATCAACGGCGCGACGAGGGATGCCGTCTGGCAGCACTATCGCGCCAGCTACCGCCCGCAAGACCTCGTGGTCGCCGCGGCCGGTGCCGTCGACCATGCCACGCTCGTGGCCGACGTGGAGCGCGCCCTGATCGCCGGCGGCTGGCCGATGACGGACCAGGCTGCGCCGGTCGACCGGCGCAGCACACGCGATGCGGAACTGACCGGCTCGGTGTCGATCGTCACCGCGAGGCGGCCTATCGAGCAGACTCATCTGGTGATCGGCACGCCGGGGCTCCGAGCCACCGACGATGCCCGCATCACCATGGGCGTGCTCAACTCGGTGCTCGGCGGCGGCATGTCGAGCCGGCTCTTCCAGGAGGTGCGCGAGAAGCGCGGCCTGGCGTACTCGGTCTACTCGTTCGCGGCGGGCTACTCCGACACAGGGGTGTTCGGCATGTACGCGGCGTGCGCCCCGCAGAAGTCGCGCTCCGTCGCCGCGATCATGCTCGACGAGCTGCGGCGGCTCGCCGCGCACGGGATCAGCCACGACGAGCTCGCCAGGGCTGTCGGCCAGCTCTCCGGAGGGTCGGCGCTCGCGCTCGAGGACTCCGACACGCGCATGACGCGGCTCGGCCGCTGCGAGCTGAGCACCGGCGAGTTCGTCGACCTCGATGAGACCCTCCGTCGGCTCGCCCTGGTCACCGTCGACGATGTTCGAGAGCTCGCCGCGACGCTGGCATCCCGACCACTCACCATCGCCGCGGTCGGAGCCGTCGACGACGCCGTGTTCTCCGGCCTCAACTGAACACCCTCGAATCGAAGGAATCCCAGGTCTTGCCCCACTATCTCTACCTCGTGCGCCACGGCGAGCAGCAGGATGCCGAACACGGCATGCCCGACGGTCCGCTCTCCCCGCGAGGCAAGCGTCAGGCCACGCTCATCGCCGAGCGTCTCGGCGGCGTGCCGTTCACCTCCGTCTACCACTCGCCGCTGCGCCGCGCGGAGGAGACGGCGAAGATCATGGCCGAAAGCCTGCCGGCGCTCCAGCCAGAGCCCTCCAGCCTGCTGTTCGACTGCATCCCCTCCGGCCCCACTCCCGACATGCCGAAGGCGTTCGAGTCGTTCTTCGGCGCCGTCACCGAGGCCGAGGTCGAGGCGGGAAGCGCCCAGATGGCGGATGCCGTCAGCGAGTTCCTCACACCGGCCCGCGCCGACCGCCACGACCTGCTCATCACGCACAACTTCGTGATCGGTTGGTTCGTGCGCCACGTCTTCGACGCTCCCGACTGGCGTTGGCTGGGCCTCAACCAGGCCAACTGCGGACTCACGATCATCAGGGTGCGCTCCGCGAAGCCGCCGGTGCTCGTCGTGCACAACGACCTTGGTCACCTTCCCGTGGAACTGCGCACCGGAATGCCCGAGCTGCAGCCCGTGTAGGGCGTGTCTCTCAATTCGGGCCTGGTCGGGCCCCCGCCTCCGGTTCCGGCGCCGTTCGCGGCGCCGGCCGTGCGACAGGGACGGTGTGCCCGGTACGGCCGCTCCCTGCGTCCTCGTCGTCGGTGTCACCACCAATGACGCTCCCGTCCTCGTCCTTGCGATCGCGCGGAGCACATCCTCACCTGAATCGAGAGAAGCACCCTGGCCGCATCGTCGGCGTTCAGGCGCGTGGGTCGACGTCTTTCGCGTACCAGTGGGTCGCGTTCGGGTTGTCGTTGTACGGCTCGACGGTCGTGTACCCCGATGTGCGGTAGAGGTTTCCCGCAGCTTCGAGACTCTCATTGGTGTCGAGCACGAGCCGACGGGCGCCGAACTCGATCGCGCGGCGCTCCAACTCCGTCAGCAGTGCTCGCCCGGCGCCCTTTCCGCGCGCGCTCGGAGCGAGCCACAGGTGCTTGACCTCGAAGCAGGCGAGGCGAGCGCCCGAGCCGTCCCGAACATCCGCGATTCTGCGCACACCACCGCAGCCGGCCGGCTCACCGTCGATCGTCGTCACGACGAAATCCCCGGCGGGCGGCACGAAGTGCTCCGGATCGGGGAGCTTCACGCTGTAGCTGCCCTGTGTCTGCGGGAACGTCTCGGCACGTTCGGCGAAGTACTTCTCGAGCAGATCGGCAGCGATCGGATCATCGGTTCGCAGGCTGGTGAAGGTGACCATCGCCGACAGCCTAAGGTGAAAGCCATGACCATTCGTGTGGCCGTCGTCGGTGCAAGCGGAAAGCTCGGCAGCGTCGCCGTCGACCTCATCGAGAAGGCGGAAGATCTCGAACTCGTCGCAGCTCTCGGCTCGAAGAGCGACCTGGCAGCGATGCTCGGGCCGGATGACGCGCCGTCCGAGGTGGTGCTCGATGTCACACTCCCGGCTGCGAGCCCGGGAATCGTGGACTACGCCCTTGATGCCGGCCGCAACGTCGTGGTCGGAACCTCCGGCTGGTCCTCGTCCCGGCTTGCGCCGCTTGGCGCCCGGCTGCGGGATCTGCCGGAGCGCGGCGTCATCGTCGTGCCCAACTTCTCGCTGGGGTCGGCGCTCGGCACCGCCTTCGCAGCGTCGGCGGCCAAGTACTTCGACTCGATCGAGATCGTAGAGACCCACGCGGCATCCAAGATCGACTCACCGTCGGGCACCGCCGTGCGCACTGCCGAGCTCATCGCCCAGGCGCGCGACGAGCTCGGCCCCGTCGCCGCCCCGCACACCGACCAGCGGGCGCGTGGCCAGCAGGTCGCCGGAGTCCCCGTGCACAGCCTGCGGATGGCCGGCGTGGTGGCCAGGCAGAGCGTCGTGCTGGGTGGTGCCGGCGAGACGCTCACCATCACCCACGACACGACGGATGCTCGGGCCTACGCTGCAGGCATCCTGCACGCGCTGCGGTCGGCGCCTGCGGCGCGCGGCCTCACGGTCGGCCTCGACCGACTGCTGGGCTTGTGAGGTCGGGCCTGTGAAGGGACGCGTCGCGGCCATCGTGATGGCCGCTCTGCTGCTGCTCTACGTCGTGATCGTGGTGCGTTACGGCGTCATCCTGCTCACAAGTGGATCCGGTATCGGAATCGCCATAGCGGTCGCTCTGTTCGTGCTGGCGGTGATCGCCGCGTGGGCGCTGCTGCGCGAACTCTTGTTCGGGGTGCAGACGCAGCGGCTGGTGCGCATTCTCGACGAGGAAGGCGGCCTGCCGGTCGAAGACCTTCCCCATCGTGCCAGCGGGCGCCCGCTACGCGACGCCGCCGATGAGGAGTTCCCGCGGTACAAGGAGGAGGTAGAGGCTGAGCCGAGCAGCTGGCGGGCCTGGTTTCGGCTGGGATTGGCCTATGACGCGTCGGGTGACCGCCGCAGAGCCCGGCATGCCATGCGCGAGGCGATCAGGCTGCACAAGGCCGGTTCCCCGGGCGCCGCATAGCCGCCCGGGTGCACGACTGACATGTCGGCCAAAGGCCGGCGCGAAACGCTGTGCGAGTCGGCGGGCTCATGCGCCGGTTTCGGCGGGCGCAGCAGAGACACTGCCTGCATCGAGCCCGACCGTGCGGCCTGCTGACCGCGGTGCGCAGCGCGGGTACCGGCGCGTGGGGCGACTCAGGCCAGTTCGGCCTCGATGGTGATCGGGATGCCCGCGAGCGCCTTCGACACCGGGCAGCCGCTCTTGGCGTCGTGGGCGAGCCGCTGAAAGTCGGCGTCCTCCAGTCCGGGCACCGTCGCGTTGACCAGCAGATGACTTCCGGTGATACCGGGAATGGATGGGTCGAACGTGACGGCGGCCGTCACCTGGATGCTGGTCGGCGGCGTGCCGTTGCTTGCAAGGATGTTCGAGAACGCCATGGCGAAACACGCCGAATGGGCGGCGCCGATGAGCTCCTCCGGGTTGGTGGTGCCCGTCTCTCCCTCTGACCGGGCTCGCCAGTTCACGGCGAAATGAGCGGCATTCGACGAGTCGAGGGTGACCTCGCCCGATCCGCTCGTGAGCTCTCCCCGCCAGACGGCGGTTGCTTCGCTGGTGATGGCCATGGTCGCTCCCTTGCATTCGTGATGCTTGTCGTCTTCCCCAGCGTAGGTGCCGAAGAGGGCGGCCGGAAAGAGCGCCTCCAGTACTGCAGCCCTCGGCACTGCGCCCTCGGGGCGATGCCCTCGTTCCGTGGCTTCAGCTTTGTGGCTTCAGCTTTGGGGCTGACTGCCTCGCGTCAGACCGAAGCGCACGAGCAGCAGGTAGATCTGGCATCCGAGGCAGTAGCCGAACACGGCGTTGAGAAACGCCGCGATGAACGCCAGAGCCGCAGCCACGACAGCGGCGTCCGGAACACCGACTACCTGCAGCACTGCACCGAGTGCGGTGATCACGAAGCCGACGCCCTGGGCGAACGTCGGCGGGGCGGCGTCTTCGAGTTCGGCGGGCGCCTCCAGCCGTGGCCGGACCAGCGCCCGGAAGAGAAGGCCCCACGGATGCCGCGCGACCCCTGCTACCGCACCCCAGAGGAACAGCAGCGCGAGCGCCGCGACGAGAACGGTCGAAGCGTAAGTGCCGCCGACCAGCCCGAGAAAGAGGGCGACAAGTAGCAGCACGGCCGTGATGCCCGCACCGAACCGTGGTCCTCGAGGGTCGATGCCTGGCTTCTTCGGCGTGCGTCCGGGTGCTGCGTCAACCTGTGACGGCATGGCTCTCCTCCTCGAACTCGTCGAGGCGAGCCGCGACCTCGTCGGCGCGCGGAACTCCCCCGATACGGGCACGGATGCCGCCTGTGGCATCCAGCAGCAGGATCGTCGGCGTCTGCATGACGCCGAATTCGGTGGCGAGCTGCGGTCGCTGCCCGAGGTCCACCTCGATGTACCGGACGCCGTCACGTTCCGAGGTCACATCGCGCAGGAGGCGCTCCGCGACGCGGCAGGGACCGCAGTACTCGGTGGAGAACTGCAGCACGGTCGCCCTCGAGCCGAATTCCACGTCGGGTCCGAGCGACCGGGCAGCCACACTGGTGCCTCCGGCCTCTCGCATCCGACCGTTCCGGGCACGCCAGAAGATGCCGGCGAGCGTCGCGAGCGCGACGAGGCCGGCGATGACGGCGAGAGCAGCGGCGGGATTCATGGCTGCCGCCACGCTACGTCGCACTTCGGCGAAAGCGGCTGTGTGTGACGCAGCATGACGTGCCGGCGACCGCCGAGCCACGGTAGCCTGAACCACGTGTCCACGTCACAGAATCCCTTCGGCCAGGTCCTCGTCGCGCTGGTGACTCCGTTCACCGCCGACGGTGAAGTGGATTGGCCCGGCGTGGAGAAGCACCTCGACGACGTCATCGCCGACGGGGCCGACGGCATCGTCATCTCCGGCACCACGGGTGAGACCTCGACTCTGACCGACCGAGAGAAGCTCCGCCTCGTCGAGGTCGGGCTCGAAGTGGCTGCGGGCCGCGCCAAGATCATCCAGGGCGGCGGGTCGAACGAGACTGCGCACGCGATCCAGCTCTACAAGGCCAGCGAGAAGGCCGGCGCCGACGGCGTCATGATCGTCACGCCCTATTACAACAAGCCGACGCAGGCAGGCATCCTCACGCACTTCCGCTTGATCGCCGACGCCACCGACCTGCCGGTCATCCTCTACGACATCCCCGGTCGCACCGGTGTGCCCATCAAGTACGACACGATCCTGCGCGCGGCCAAGCATCCGAACATCGTGGCCATCAAAGATGCCAAGGGCGACTTCGCCGAGGTCTCGCGGGTGCTCAACAACACCGATCTGATGTATTTCTCCGGCGCGGACGACAATGTGCTGCCGCACCTGGCGATCGGCGCGACAGGCCTCGTCGGGGTGACGGCGAACATCGCTGCACGTCCGTACCGACAGATCGTGGATGCCGTGAATCGCGGCGACCTGAAGACCGCGACAGACCACCACAAGCGGCTCGAGCCGCTTGTGCGTGCCGTCATGACGCATGTGCCGGGCACGGTCGCCGCGAAGTACGTGCTTCACGGACTCGGCCGCATCCAGAGCCCCCGAGTACGGCTCCCGCTGGTGGGGCCGGAGGACTTCGAGGCGGCGCAGATCGAGGCCGATCTCGATCTCGTGCACGAGGTGGAAGGCCTCGATCTGACCAACTTCAGACCCGATCGCAACGCGGCCGCCGGGGGAGCGCTCCCCAAGGTGGCGGGCACGACGCGCTGACGGCACCGCTCCGGTCGGCATCGCCGATCGGCCGACACGATGCCACCCGGATGCCTTCGGGTCGGCACAGGAACAACGGAGGCACGGCATATGCCCACGTCGGTATACGACCCGCCCGCTCTTGAGCCGGGAACACTGCGCATCATCCCCACCGGCGGCCTCGGCGAGGTCGGTCGCAACATGACGGTCTTCGAGATCGATGGCAAGATCCTGATCGTCGACTGCGGCGTTCTCTTCCCCGAGCAGGACCAGCCGGGAGTCGACCTGATCCTCCCTGACTTCGGGCCGGTGCGCGACCGCCTCGACGACGTCGTCGGAGTCGTGCTCACGCACGGCCACGAGGACCACATCGGAGCGGTGCCCTATCTGCTGCGACTGAAGCCGGACATCCCGCTGCTGGGGTCCAGCCTGACGCTGGCGCTCGTCGAGGCGAAGCTCAAGGAACACCGCATCCAGCCGTACACGCTCACCGTGAAGGAGGGCGGGCACGAGCGGCTCGGACCGTTCGAGCTCGAGTTCGTTGCGGTCAACCACTCCATACCTGATGCCCTTGCCGTCGCCATTCGCACGAGCGCCGGTCTCGTGTTGCACACCGGCGACTTCAAGATGGACCAGCTCCCGCTCGACGACCGACTCACCGACCTGCGTGCGTTCGCGCGGCTCGGCGAGGAGGGCGTCGACCTCTTCCTCGTGGACTCGACAAATGCGGACGTGCCGGGGTTCACCGCCCTGGAGCGTTCGATCGGCCCGGTGCTCGACAACGTCATCGCCCGAGCACCCCGACGAGTGATCGTCGCGAGCTTCTCCAGCCACGTGCACCGGGTGCAGCAGGTGCTGCACGCGGCGAAGGCGAACGGTCGCCGCGTCGCACTCCTGGGGCGCTCGATGGTGCGCAACATGACCATCGCCGCCGATCTGGGATACCTGCACGTGCCGGAGGACGTGCTCATCGACTACAAGAAGGCCGCCGACCTGCCGGACGACAAGATCGTCTACATGTCCACCGGCTCCCAGGGCGAGCCGATGGCGGTGCTCGCGCGCATGGCCAACCTCGACCACCAGATCGAGATCGGCCGAGGCGACACGGTCATCCTCGCCTCCAGCCTCATCCCGGGCAACGAGAACGCGGTGTACAGGGTGATCGACGGACTGACGAAGCTCGGTGCGACGGTCGTGCACAAGGGCAACGCGAAGGTGCACGTCTCTGGCCACGCGGCCGCCGGCGAGCTGCTGTACTGCTACAACATCCTGAAGCCGCGCAACGTCATGCCCGTGCACGGCGAGTACCGGCACCTGGTCGCCAACGCCCAGCTCGCACAAGACACCGGCGTACCGGAGGAGAACACGCTGCTCGCCGAGGACGGCAGCGTCATCGACCTGCGCGACGGCGTGGCCCGTGTCGTCGGTCAGCTCGACCTCGGGTTCGTGTATGTCGATGGCTCGTCGGTCGGCGAGATCACGGATGCCGACCTCAAGGACCGCAGGATCCTGGGCGAGGAGGGCTTCATCTCGATCATCGTGGTGGTCGAGGCGGGAACGGGACGAATCATCACCGGTCCGGAGGTGCATGCCAAGGGCTTCGCCGAAGACGACGCCGTGTTCGACGACGTCAAGCCGAAGATCGCGGCCGCGCTCGCGGATGCCGCCCACAACGGCGTGCGGGATGCTCACGCACTGAGCCAAGTGGTACGTCGCACTGTCGGCCGCTGGGTGAACACGAGCTACCGCCGCCGCCCGATGATCGTCCCGTTGGTCATCGAGGCGTAGACGAGCCTGCGTTGATCGGGCTCGACAGCTGAATCTCTGCCGCTCCGCGGCGCTTCACCGGCGATGACGGCCGCCGCCACTACCGTTGTCCCATGGCCACGAGTACCAAGTCGACGTCGCGCGCCCGCGCGCGCGGCACGTCGGCCACGCGCACGCCGTCGCGTCAGACGGCCAATCAGAAGACGAAGGTGATTCCGGCGGCCGAGCCGCATCGTGGCATCGTGACGAGGGCGTGGCTAGGTCTTGCGCACATGGTCGGGGGAGCGGCGCGCGCGTTCGGGCCGGAGAAGCTCGCCAAAGATGAGCGTCGCGACGGGCTGCCGTTCTTCATCGTGCTGCTGGCCGTCGCAGGTGCGATCGTCGAGTGGTTCCTGATCGACAACCAGGTGGCTCAGCAACTGGATGCCTGGACGTTCGGCGGCCTCTTCGGCCGCGTGGCCTTCGGCCTTCCTGTGGTGATGCTGTTGCTGGCCGTGTGGCTGTTCCGGCATCCGGCTTCGGTGCACGACAACACCCGCATCGGCATCGGTCTGGCGCTCCTGCTCGTGACGGTGTCCGCGCTCTGCGAGATCTTCTCCTCCCGGCCGCAGCCGAGCGACGGAATCGACGCGTTGGCGAAGGCCGGCGGAGTGATCGGCTGGATGCTGGGGGCGCCACTGGCCGCGGTGGCGACTCCGATCGGAGCGGCGGCGATCGTGATCGTCATTCTGCTGCTGAGCATCCTGATCATCACGAAGACGCCACCGAACCGCGTCGGCAGACGCCTCGGCGAGCTGTACTCGTACCTCTTCGGCGCGCAGACGGAGGAAGTCGCCGAATCCGCCGGCGAGCAGGAGCCCGCGCGCAAGTTCCGGCGTGGCAAGGATGCGGCCGAAGAAGACGTAGCCGAGCCGGATGAGAGCGTGCCGTGGTGGCGCCGCAACAAGAGCGGGCGCGAGGTCGACCCCGACTTCGAGCCCGCTGACACGTCGTTCACCGAGGTGCTCGGCGTTCCGTCGCCCCGCGCAGGGTTCGACAGCGCGCTCGAACCCCAGCCGCAGGACTACAAGACCGAGGTGCTGGCCGACCTGCAGGATGCCGAGAACGCAGTCAGCAGATTCACCGGCGATCTGTCGCGCACGGGCAAGCATCCGACAGGGCTGCGCCCCGACACCGCGACTGCCGTGCTCCCCGGTTTCGGTGCACTGTCCGACGACGACTTCGACGAGGCTGCCGCAGAGGCGGCCAAGCCGTTGGAAGCGGTGCCGGATGCGCCATACGTCTTACCGGCGGCATCCACTCTGTCCGCTGGTACTCCGGCGAAGGCGCGTTCGGCGGCGAACGACGAGGTCGTCGCAGCGATCACGTCGGTGCTCGACCAGTTTCAGGTGGATGCCCGTGTCACCGGCTTCTCACGCGGTCCCACGGTCACGCAGTACGAAATCGAGCTCGGCCCCGGGGTGAAGGTCGAACGTGTCACGGCGCTGAGCAAGAACCTCGCGTACTCGGTGGCGTCGAACGAGGTGCGCATCCTCTCCCCGATCCCCGGCAAGAGTGCGATCGGTGTCGAGATCCCGAACTCCGACCGCGAGATCGTCTCGCTCGGCGACGTTTTGCGTTCGGCGGCCGCGACGAACAGCCACCATCCGATGACGATCGGCGTAGGCAAGGACGTCGGCGGCGGCTTCGTCGTCGCGAACCTCGCCAAGATGCCGCACCTCCTGGTAGCGGGTTCCACCGGGTCGGGTAAGTCCATCTTCGTGAACACCCTGATCACGAGCCTGCTGATGCGGGCGAAGCCGAGTGACGTGCGCATGGTGCTCGTCGACCCGAAGCGCGTCGAACTCTCCGTGTACGCAGGCGTTCCGCATCTCATCACGCCCATCATCACGAGTCCGAAGAAGGCTGCGGAGGCACTGCAGTGGGTCGTCAAAGAGATGGACATGCGGTATGACGACCTCGCCAGCTTCGGCTTCCGGCACATCGACGACTTCAACAAGGCCGTACGCAACGACGAGATCGTCCTGCCGGAGGGCAGCGAACGCAAGCTCAAGCCGTATCCGTATCTGCTGGTCGTCGTCGACGAGCTCGCCGACCTCATGATGGTCGCGCCGCGTGACGTCGAGGACTCGATCGTGCGTATCACTCAGTTGGCGCGCGCGTCCGGCATTCACCTCGTGCTCGCCACCCAGCGACCGTCGGTGGATGTCGTCACCGGACTCATCAAGGCGAACGTCCCGTCGCGCCTCGCTTTCGCCGTGGCAAGCGTCACCGACTCGCGAGTCATCCTCGACCAGCCGGGCGCCGACAAACTCATCGGACAGGGCGACGGTCTGTTCCTGCCGATGGGGGCATCGAAGGCGATCCGCGTGCAGGGCGCCTTCGTTGCCGAGAGTGAGATCCAGCGCGTCGTCGACCACGTGACGACCCAAGCGCGACCCGAATACCGTCAAGATGTCGCCGCGGGACCGGAGAAGAAGCAGATCGACTCCGACATCGGCGACGACCTCGACCTTTTGCTGGCCGCTGCTGAACTGGTCGTGTCGAGCCAGTTCGGCTCGACCTCGATGCTGCAGCGCAAGCTGCGGGTGGGATTCGCGAAGGCCGGCCGGCTGATGGATCTGCTCGAGTCGCGCGACATCGTCGGGCCCTCCGAGGGATCGAAGGCGCGCGACGTGCTCGTCACGCCGGAGCAACTGTCGCAGGTCATGGCGCGGCTGCGCGGAGAGGACACGGGCCAGGCCTCCGCGGCGCAGGCCGCAGCTGCGGTCGGTCAAGCGGGCCCGGTTTCGCAGATGAGCCCGAACGCGCAGGCGGGTCAGGGCGTGCCGTCCGGCCAGCCGGCCTCAATGCAGGGCGATGACCGCTACGACGACCCCGTGTCGCGGCAGTTCGATGACCTCGAGGAGGTCGATGGTGACTCCGACGAAGACGCCTGGGGACTGACGGGACGCGAGTAGCGCCCTGGGCCATAGGCTTGCTGCATGACCGATCCCGGCCGCGCCGAAGCGCCGACCGCACCCGGCAACTTCAATCTGCCGAACCTCATCACGGTGGTGCGCATTCTGCTCGCACCGGTGTTCTTCTGGCTGCTGCTGGCCGATTCCGGTGCCGACGGCGTTCTGCGCTGGATCGCCGCCGCACTCTTCATCGTGGCGATTGCGACGGACGGTATCGACGGCGCGATCGCCAGGCGCAAAGGCCTGGTCACCGACCTCGGCAAGATCCTCGACCCGATCGCCGACAAACTGCTCACGTCGGGTGCCCTGGTGTGCCTCTCGATCCTGGGCGAGCTGTGGTGGTGGGTGACCATCGTGATCATCGTCCGTGAAGTCGGGATCACGGTGTGGCGCATGGTCGAGCTGTCGCGCGGCAACGTGGTGCCGGCCAGCCGGGGAGGCAAGCTCAAGACCATCGCGCAGGCCGTCGCCATCTCGTTCGCTCTTGCTCCGACATGGATCGTCGTGGGCGACTGGATCTTCTGGCTGAACTGGGTGCTGATGGGCATCGCGCTCGCCCTCACCGTGTGGTCGGGTCTCGACTATCTGTTGGCGGCCTATCGCCTCCGGCGCGGGGCCAGGCAGCAGTCGTGACGCAGACGGTTTCGTCCAACGCCGGGGCTATGGACGATACGGCGACGCTGATCGCCCGACTCACTGAGTGCGGCCTCACGCTCGCAGTCGCCGAATCGCTCACCGGCGGCGCGCTGACGGCGGAGCTGACAAGGCCGGCCGGAGCATCCGCAGTCGTGCTCGGTGGTGTCGTGGTGTACTCCACGGAGCTCAAGCACACACTCGTCGGAGTGGATGCCGCACTGCTGGCCGAGCACGGGCCGGTGCATCCCGAGGTGGCGCGCCAGCTGGCCAGGGGCGTGCGCTCGGTGCTGGCCGTCGGCCGACGCGCTGCGGATGTCGGCATCGCCACCACGGGCGTAGCAGGGCCGGACGGCCAGGGCGGGCGCTTGCCCGGCACGGTCTTCATCGGCGTCTCGCACGGCGACGAAGACGATGTCATCGAGCTCGCACTGACGGGAACGAGAGCGCAGATCCGCGCACTCTCGGTGGATGCCGCCGTACGGCTGGCGATCGAGCGGCTGCTGTAGGTGCGACGGAATAGCGGCGATCTCGAGTTGGTTACACAGTGATGTACTCACATCCAAACCCCAGTCGTCGATGGTTAGAGTTCATGGGCCGTCAAAGCGCGTAGCGTTGAAGGTATCGAAGAACGATGGATCGAAGGTTGTGGCAGGAAGAGAAAAGGAGGCTCCAATGATTCTTGTACGTCAAGAAATCGGCGACGTGCTACGGGACTTCCGCCTGCAGAAGGGGCGCACTCTTCGTCAGGTCGCGAGCCGGGCGAGTGTCGCTCTCGGTTACCTCAGCGAGGTCGAGCGTGGTCAGAAAGAGGCGTCGAGTGAGATCCTCGCGTCTGTGGCCGAAGCGCTCGACACGCCCATTTCCGTGATCATGCGTGAGGTCGGCGATCGGCTCGCGGTGCTCGAGGGCATCGACCAGGTCATCCCCGACACCGTTCCCGACGAGTTCGTGGCCGCGCTCGATGCGGATCTCGTCGCTCGGTGAGTTCGCTCGTCGCATGACGCGAACGTGACGCCCCGCTCCGGCGGGGCGTCATCCGTTTGACTGCCGGTGCCGTTCGGTGCGCCGTCCCCCGGCCCGAAGGGCACCGAATGTCGTGGCGATCTCTTATGCTGTCGCGGTGCGAACGAGCGAATTCCGACGAGCCGTGACCACCGAGTTCGGCGAGCAGTACGGTCGGGCGCTGCTCCGCGACCTCGTGATCGACAGCCTCAGCCACCTCACGTCTGATCAGGCGCTGGCCGACGGCGTGCCGGAGCGCGACGTCTGGCTCGCCCTGTGCGAGGCGATGGAGATTCCGGTCGATCGCTGGCACGGCGCCGGCCTTCCGACGCCTCCGAAGCACTGATGTCGCGAGGCGACCGCGGCATGTGAGCGCTCGCGGAGCAGGCCGCCGACCTGTGCGAAGAAGGCGGCCGACACGCCACACGAACGTACGAAGAGATGTTCGGTTGTTGTTACTCTGAGTCCACAGAACTTCTCGAAGCGAGTTATCCACTTCGCGCCGGCACGACACTCTGTTGTCGCAGGTGCGTCCTACGGTACGAAGCAGCGATTACACGACGACTGTTCCGGTGAAAGGAAGCCACACCATGCCCACTCCAGCAGATCGCGAAAAGGCACTCGAGACCGCTCTCGCTCAGATCGACCGGCAGTTCGGCAAGGGCTCCGTCATGAGACTGGGCAGCGACGAGCGTGCGCCCGTCGAGGTCGTCCCCACAGGCTCGATCGCTCTCGACGTCGCACTCGGTATCGGTGGCCTTCCCCGTGGGCGCATCGTCGAGATCTACGGTCCGGAGTCTTCCGGAAAGACGACGCTGACGTTGCACGCCATCGCCAACGCACAGAAGGCAGGCGGAATCGCCGCGTTCATCGATGCCGAGCACGCACTCGACCCGGAATACGCGAAGAAGCTGGGCGTCGACATCGACTCGCTCCTCGTCTCGCAACCCGATACAGGGGAGCAGGCGCTCGAGATCGCCGACATGCTCGTGCGAAGCGGCTCGATCGACGTGATCGTCGTCGACTCTGTCGCCGCCCTCGTTCCGCGCGCCGAGATCGAGGGCGAGATGGGGGACTCGCACGTCGGGCTGCAGGCCCGCCTGATGTCCCAGGCGTTGCGCAAACTCACCGGCGGGCTCAACCAGACGAACACGACCATGATCTTCATCAACCAGCTTCGCGAGAAGATCGGCGTGTTCTTCGGCAGTCCCGAGACCACCGCCGGCGGCAAGGCCCTCAAGTTCTACGCGTCGGTGCGGCTCGACATCCGTCGCATCGAGACTCTCAAGGACGGCACTGAAGCCGTCGGCAACCGGACCAGGGTCAAGGTCGTCAAGAACAAGATGGCTCCGCCGTTCAAACAGGCAGAGTTCGACATCCTGTACGGCGTCGGCATCTCCCGCGAGGGCAGCCTGCTGGACTACGGCGTGGAACAGGCGATCGTGAAGAAGTCCGGCGCCTGGTACACGTACGAGGGCGACCAGCTGGGCCAGGGCAAGGAGAACTCCCGCAACTTCCTGATCGGCAACCCCGACATCGCGGCGGAGATCGAGCACAAGATCCTGGTCAAGCTGGGCGTGATCGCGAGTCCGGATGCGCCGGTCGAGAACGCTTCGAACGTCGAGTCGATCGAGCCGAAGATCGCCCAGCGCAAGGGCGCCTGAGGCGAGGCGAGCGCACGATGGTGGTGCAGTTCCCACCCACGGGATCCGCTGGCCGTAGGGATGCAGGCGAGGAGCGCGGGCTCGCTCCGGTGACGTACCTTCCGGGTGCGCAGCCCTCGCACGCGGCACAGAACGCCCTCGTTCGCACTCGCTCTCTTCCGCAGCGCGCCGCGTCGGATGCTGACGAGGAGGCGACCACGGGTCAGAGCGAGCGCCGTGACCGCAAGACGGCTCGCGCCGGCAACGTGGCGATCCATCAACTCGCGCGACGAGGCATGTCTCGCTGGGAGCTCGAGCAGGTGCTGGCCAAACGCGAAGTGGATGCAGACACGGCGGCAGCGGAGCTCGATCGGCTCGAGAGCCTGGGACTGGTCGACGACGCGGCCCTCGCGGTCTCGGTCGTCTACGCGATGCACACGCGTAAGGGCTCGGGGCGGGCCGCCATCGAGGGGGAGCTGCGGAGGCGGCACCTGGATGACACGGTCATCGCCGACGCCATGGCGGAGCTCGGCAGCGACGACGAACTCGAACGAGCCACCGAACTCGCGGCGGCACGCGCACGGCAGTTGCGTTCCGTCGACTACGAGGTCGCTGCACGGCGACTGAGCGGATACCTGGCCCGCAAGGGTTACGACGGCGAGGTCATCCGGCCGGCGGTACGCACCGCGCTGGACGGACATCCGAAGGGCTCGTCCTTGGCCGGGGGAGTCCGGTTCCACTGAGACGCCGCCGCACCCGGCGGTCAGGAACGCGAACGTAGACTAGTGCGCACTATGAGCATTGCCGATCGAATCCGACCCGGCTCGACTCCGACGTCGATCGCCGTGTCGGATGCCGCCGTCGACACCGACGGGCACGTGCGCACCTACGAGGTTCGCACGTACGGCTGTCAGATGAACGTGCACGATTCGGAGCGTCTCAGCGGTTCGCTGGAGGCGGCCGGGTACGTGCGCGCGGCCGGAACGGAGGCCGACGTCGTCGTGATCAACACCTGCGCGGTGCGCGAGAACGCCGACAATAAGCTCTACGGCAACCTCGGCCACCTGGCATCGGTGAAGCGGCGGCACGCCGGCATGCAGATCGCCGTCGGGGGCTGCCTGGCCCAGAAGGACAAGAACGTCATCCTGGAGAAGGCGCCATGGGTCGACGTCGTGTTCGGCACGCACAACATGGGTGCGTTGCCGAATCTGCTGGAGCGAGCGCGGCACAACCACGAAGCACAGGTGGAGATCCTCGAGGCCCTCGAGACCTTCCCGTCGACACTCCCGACGAAACGCGACTCCACATACAGCGGCTGGGTGTCGATCTCCGTCGGCTGCAACAACACGTGCACCTTCTGCATCGTGCCGTCGCTGCGCGGCAAGGAGAACGACCGCCGGCCAGGCGACGTGCTCGCCGAGATCCAGTCCCTGGTCGACGATGGCGCGATCGAGGTGACGCTCCTCGGCCAGAACGTGAATTCGTATGGCGTCGACTTCGGCGACCGGCTCGCGTTCGGCAAACTGCTGAGGGCTGCTGGTGGGATCGACGGGCTGGAGCGCATCCGGTTCACCTCGCCGCATCCTGCCGCATTCACCGACGACGTCATCGACGCCATGGCCGAGACACCCGCCGTGATGCCGCAACTGCACATGCCTCTGCAATCCGGCTCCGATCGCATCCTTCGCGCCATGCGCCGCAGCTATCGTTCCGCGAGGTTCCTCGGCATCCTCGACAGGGTGCGCTCGCGCATCCCTGACGCCGCGATCAGCACAGACATCATCGTGGGGTTCCCGGGAGAGACCGAGGAAGACTTTCAGGAGACGCTCCGTGTCGTCGAGCAGGCGCGGTTCGCCTCGGCATTCACGTTCCAGTACTCCGCACGCCCAGGCACTCCTGCAGCCAGCATGGCGGAACAGGTGCCGAAAGGCGTCGTGCAGGATCGCTACGAGCGGTTGATCGCCCTGCAGGAACGCATCGGCCTGGATGAGAACGAGAAGCTCGTCGGACGTGAGGTGCAGGTGCTCGTCTCCACCGGCGAAGGTAAGAAGGACGCCGAGACGCACCGCATGAGCGGACGCGCCGAAGACAGTCGTCTCGTGCACTTCGAACTGCCGGAAGGGTCAGGGATCCCGCGGCCCGGTGACATCGTCACGGTGCGCGTCACGCATGCCGCTCCCTTCCATCTGCTGGCCGACTCGGGGCCGGGCGAACTGCTCCGAGTGCGTCGCACGAGGGCAGGCGATGCATGGGATCGCGCTGAGGCCGAGTCCTGCGCCGTCCCCTCGCACGGGACATCCGGTGCCGAGGGGAGGGTGTCCCTAGGTCTGCCTGGGTTACGTCCCCGATCGGAGATGGGCCCCCGGCGACGTACGAACACGCTCGACCCCGGCACGCCGGCCGGTCCGACGACGCCGATCTACGATCTCGCCGACGGTGAGCGGTAGTCCGTCCGCCAGCCGCGTGAGCGAATCCGCCGAGCAAGTGTCTTCCCGGCCATTCAGGGAACCGGATGGCTCGCGGAACTATCTCGCGATCGTCGGTGCGACCGGCACGGGCAAGAGCGACCTCGCGATCGCGATCGCTCTTGCCCTCGGAGAACAAGGTGTCCGCGCCGAGATCGTGGGCGCGGACGCCATGCAGTTCTACCGCGGCATGGTCATCGGCACCGCGAAGCTGCCGTCCCACGAGCGCCGGGGCATCAGGCATCACCTGATCGACGTGCTCGAGGTGACGCAGGAGGCCACGGTCGCCTGGTACCAGCCGGTCGCCCGACGCGCGATCGATGACATCCGTCGCAGGGGAGCCCTGCCGATCCTGGTCGGCGGTTCGGGACTGTACGTCTCGTCGGTGATCTATGATTTCGCGTTTCCCGGCCGAGACGAGCAGCTGCGGGCGCGGCTCGAGGCCGAGGCGCAAGCATCCGGCACCCGTCCGCTGCTGGAGCGGCTGCGTGCGCTCGACCCGGTCACGGCGGAGCGAGTGGATCCGGCGAACCCACGACGTGTCATACGTGCGCTCGAAGTGGCCGAGTTGCGGCAGCAAGGGCACGGGGCGTCTCTTCCCGAGCACCCGGTGCCGTGGTCGCCGGTGACGGTGGTCGGCCTTGCAGTTCCCCGTGATCGCCTTGTCGAACGACTGGATGCTCGTGTCGAGCGGATGTGGGCGGCCGGGCTTCTCGACGAGGTGCGTGGGCTCCTCTCCAAGGGCTTCGACCAAGGTGTGACGGCGTCGAAGGCCATCGGCTACGCCCAGGCGGCGGCGCAGCTGCGGGGTGAGCTGACGCAGGATCAGGCGATCGCCGAGACGCAGCGACTCACCCGACGATACGCGCGGCGGCAGGTCGCGTGGTTCAAGCGGTATCCGGAGATCGGTTGGCTCGACGCATCGGGTACGGGCCCCGCGGAGGCCGACCGGCTCGTGACAGCGGTACTGGATAGGCTTGCGCGGTGACCACACTCTCGTTCAGCAAGGGCCACGGCGCCGGCAACGACTTCGTGCTCTTCGCCGACCCCGAAGGTGCAGTCGATCTCTCGGCGGCACAGATCGCGTTGATCTGCGACCGGCACTTCGGCGTCGGCGCCGACGGCGTGATTCGTGCCGTGAAGTCGTCCGCGATCCCCCAGGGTGCGCTCGCGCTGTCGGAGGACCCGACGGCAGAGTGGTTCATGGACTACCACAACGCCGACGGCACCCCGGCCGAGATGTGCGGCAACGGCATCCGGGTGTTCACTCGCTACCTGATCGACGGCGGATTCGCACACTTGCAGCCGGGCCAGACCCTTCCGATCGGAACTCGTTCCGGCGTGCGAGACGTGCAGCGCAGCGGGGCGGGCTTTCAGGTCGACCTCGGCAGATGGCATCTCGTCGGCGACGACCCCACAGTGCGCGCCAAGGGGCTGGGGGTGCCGCGGCCCGGCGTGGGCATCGACGTCGGCAACCCGCACGTGGTGGTCGCGCTGGCCGACGACGACGAACTCGACCGTCTCGATCTCGGTCCGACGCCGATGCTCGATCCGGAGCCGGTGAGTGGCGCGAACGTGGAGTTCGTCGTCCCCTTCGACCCGCTCGTCGACGACGGGGTCGGCCGCATCCGCATGAGAGTGCACGAACGGGGCAGCGGTGAGACCTTGGCGTGCGGCACCGGGACTGCGGCCGCGGCGCTGGCCACTCGGTACTGGGCGGGCGATGGTGCTCCGGACAACTGGAAGGTGCGCACTCCTGGCGGAACGCTGGGAGTGCGGATGTTCGCAGCCGAAGACGGCGAGCACGTCGCGTTGTCGGGTCCCGCCGAGCTCGTCTACGACGGCGAGGTCACCATCGGCTGATGCCGCTCCGTGCTGATGCCGCTCTGTGCTGATGCCGCTCTGTGCTGATGCCGCACTGTGCGGCGAAAGTGCTATCGAGTCAGCCTGCGGTACGCCCTATTCGCGCCTGACACGCAGCACGCGGAATCCCTTGCTGGAGGAGGCGCGTCGAACACCGAGCCCGGACGGAAGGTCTGTCTCGAGCCACCGCTGTAGTGAGTCCGAGCCGAGGTTGCGCTGCACGACGAGCCAGGCATCCGCGTCGACATCCAACCGCGGCAGCCAACGCAGAAGCATGGCATGCAGTTCGTCCTTGCCCACGCGAATCGGCGGATTCGACCAGATCGCACGAAACGCGACCTCATCGGGTACGTCGTCGGGCAGAGCGGCGCGGACGTTCGTGAGCCCGAGGATCAAGGCGTTCCGGCGCACGATGTCGAGGGCGCGTTCGTTCACGTCGACGGCCCAGACCGTCGCGTCCGGGGATTCGAGCGCGAGAGTGAGGGCGACCGGCCCCCAGCCGCAGCCGAGGTCGAGAAGATGCCCGCTCGAAGGCGCCTCCGGCGCGTCGGTGAGGAGTACCCGTGTGCCGATGTCGATCCGATCGGGGCTGAAGATGCCTGAGGCGGTGACCAGTTCGACTTCACGGCCGGCGAGGCGAACGGGGAGCGGCCGCAGCTTCGCGTCGCCGCCGGGTCGTGCCGTGAAGTAGTGCTCGCCGCTGGCCATACAAGGAAAATACCGGACGAGCTCTCGCTTCCCACAGCCGTCGGGGAGACTGCGGCGGGTGTCGGCGTCTCGGCGCAGGCAGGAAATGGCTCTTGCTCATGGCTCCGGGGCGCTGTCGGCGTAGAGAACTATGGTGGAGCACACGATGACGCAAACCCACAGTGAGCACGGGCGCGATGCGCTCGACGACCGCAACGACGAACCGACCGAGAACGACGAACCGACGGAGTCGGCGCCTGACGACGTGGTCGCGCGGATTCTCGCGCGGGCGGAGCAGACATCCGCTCGAACGACGATCTTCGGGCAGAGCGCGCAGGCCCTGCAACGGTCCGCGGCCGACGGCCAGAGCGACGACGGCGAGCAGTTCGACCGCGAAGAGCGTGCGGCGTTGCGCCGCGTTGCGGGTCTCTCCACGGAGCTCGAAGACGTCACAGAGGTCGAGTACCGGCAGTTGCGGCTCGAGAACGTGGTGCTGATCGGTGTGTACTCGGCGGGAACGCAGGTGGATGCAGAGAACTCGCTGCGCGAACTCGCGGCACTCGCCGAGACGGCCGGTGCCGTCGTACTCGACGGCGTACTGCAGCGGCGGCCGCACCCCGACCCCGGCACGTACCTCGGCAGCGGAAAGGCGCAGGAACTGCACGACATCGTCAAGGCGCTCGGCGCCGACACCGTCGTCGCCGACACCGAGCTGGCGCCGAGCCAGCGTCGTGCACTCGAAGACATCGTCAAGGTCAAGGTGATCGATCGCACCGCAGTGATCCTGGACATCTTCAGCCAGCACGCGAAGAGCCGCGAGGGCAAGGCGCAGGTGGAGCTGGCGCAACTCGAGTACCTGCTCCCGCGCCTGCGCGGCTGGGGCGAGTCGATGAGCAGGCAAGCCGGCGGCCAGGTGGGCGGCGCGGGCGCCGGCATGGGCAGCCGCGGGCCCGGCGAGACCAAGATCGAGCTGGACCGCCGACGCATCCATTCCCGTATGGCGAAACTGCGCAGACAGATCAAGGACTTCAAGCCGGCACGAGAGGCCAAACGGGCGAACCGCCGTCGCAACAGCGTTCCCTCGGTGGCCATCGCCGGCTACACCAACGCCGGCAAGTCGAGCCTGCTCAACCGCATCACCAAGGCGGGCGTTCTCGTCGAGAACGCACTGTTCGCCACCCTGGATGCCACGGTGCGGCGCTCCATCACCGCCGACGGCCGTTTGTACACGCTGGCCGACACGGTCGGATTCGTACGCAACCTTCCGCATCAGCTTGTAGAGGCCTTCCGGTCGACGCTGGAAGAAGTGGCCGACGCGGATGTGATCGTGCACGTCGTGGATGCCTCCCACCCCGATCCGGCGGCGCAGCTCGCCACAGTTCGCGACGTGATCGGCGAGGTCGGGGGGCGCGACATCGCCGAGCTCGTCGTCTTCAACAAGGCCGATCTCATCGACGACGGTCGGCGCCTGGAACTGCGCGGATTGGAGCCGGCGGCGATCTTCGCCTCCGCACGCAGTGGCGAAGGCGTCGATGAGGTGCTGGCGGCGATCGCGCGCGCGCTACCTGACCGATCCGTCGAGATCGACGTGTTGATCCCGTACGACCGGGGAGATCTCGTGTCCGCCCTTCATGAGCGCGGACGCGTGATGCGCACCGAGTACGAACCGGACGGCACCCGCATCACCGCGAAGGTGGCTCCCGAGTTCGTGCCCGTCTTCGATCCGTTCCGTGCGACGCCGGCCATCGCCGGAGCGCGCTGACACCGGCCGCGACCGAGTCGGCGGACCTCGATGTAGCGCTGCGTAACACGCAGTATCCGTTCGCGCCACGCGTTTGTTACTGTGATCGAAACGTTCGTCGAACATGGCCGATGTCGGCCGGTTCGACTGGAGCGACAGCCGAGCCCGGCACCCGCCCCGAGCCGCATGACCGAGTGGCCGCCGCACCGGCGGTCGCGAGAGTTGCGGTGCGGATGCCTTCGGCCACGACCTGCGACCGATCGCCTCCGCGCCGCCCGAGCAGGGAGCCGCCATGAGTGCACAGCACCTCGACGACGGCTCGCCGACCGCGCTTTTCAGTGACGCCCTGGATCCGGAGCACAGCCGCTGTCCCAAGGGAACACCCTTCTCGTTCGAGCTCTACCCGCCGCGCAACGAGGCGGCCGCGCGCGCCCTGCCCCGTACCATCCGGCGTCTGGCCGCCGTCGCGCCGCGCTTCATCTCGGTCACCTACGGTGCCGGCGGCTCCTCGCACGCTTCGTCTCTCGACGTCGTCAGGCACATCACCCGGGCAACTCCTGTGCCGGCCATGGCGCACCTCACTTGCGTCGGGTCGTCCCACGAGCAGGCCGGGCGCATGATCCGTGAGTTCCTGGCTGCGGGCGTGACTCGCTTTCTCGCCGTGCGTGGCGACCCGCCGACCGGGGTGCCGGTGGATGGACCGCTGGGCGACCTGCACAGTGCTTCGGAACTCGTGCAGCTGATCCACCGCATTCAGGCGGAACACGCCCCGTACCGCGAGATCCCGGTTCCGGGGTTGACGCATGCTAGCGCGGTGGGCAGGCGCGAGCGGGTCACGATCGCCGTTGCCGCGTTCCTGAACGGGCATCCGCGTTCGCGTTCGATCGATCAAGACATCGACACGCTGCTGGCCAAGCAGGCGCAAGGCGCGAACCTCGCGATCACCCAGTTGTTCTTCCATGCCGAGGACTACTTCTTCTTCGTGGAGAGGGCACGCCGCGCCGGGCTGACGTTGCCGATCCTGCCAGGCATCATGCCCGTGACCTCGCCGGCACGACTTCGGCGCATTCTCGAACTGAACGGTGAGGACGCCCCCAGCGATCTCAGCATCCGCCTCGAAGTGGAGCCCACCGACGAGGGCAGACGTGAGATCGGCATCGAGCATGCCGCGAACCTGGCCGAACGGCTCGTCGCGGGCGGTGCACCCGGCATTCATCTCTGCACTTTCAACCAGCCG
The DNA here is from genome assembly GCF_054777235.1 of Humibacter antri. Classification (NCBI taxonomy): domain Bacteria; kingdom Bacillati; phylum Actinomycetota; class Actinomycetes; order Micrococcales; family Microbacteriaceae; genus Humibacter; species Humibacter antri. The sequence goes on from NZ_BAAHAW010000043.1 coordinate 57,512, forward strand.
CAGACATCGCTCGCCGTGCTCGAGCGCTGCGGTCTGATCGACTCGTCCGCGCTCGAAGAGGATTCCGCGGAGCAGGCGACCGCCGAAACAGCCACGACCACACCACCCCAGCAGGCCAGCAAACAGAAGGAAAACGCATGACCTCCTCCACTTTCCCGACCGGCACCATCGTCGGGTACCCGCGCGTCGGCCGTCGTCGCGAACTCAAGAAGGCCGTCGAGGCCTTCTGGGCGGGCACGATCACCTCGGACGAACTCGAGGCCACTGCCGCCGAGCTCCGTCGTACGACGCGTGACCGGCTTTCGCAGCTCGGCCTCGGCAAGACCGGCTCCGCCATCCCCGAGACGTTCAGCTACTACGACCAGGTGCTGGATGCCGCCACAACGCTCGGAGCGATCCCGTCCCGTTTCGCTCGGCTGCAGGATGCCCAGGGCCGCGTCGACCTCGCAGGCTACTTCACGATCGCCCGCGGCGCTGGCGAGGATGCCCCGCTGGAGATGACGAAGTGGTTCGACTCGAACTATCACTACCTCGTACCGGAGATCGGCGCTGACACCGAGTTCCGGCTGGCGTCCGATCGACTCGTCCGCGAGTTCGAGGAGGCCAAGGCGGACGGATATCTCACGCGCCCGGTCATCGTCGGCCCGGTCACGTTCCTGGCGCTCAGCAAGCCCGCCGATGGCGCACCCGAGGGCTTCCGGCCGTTGTCGCGGCTCGCGGATGTGCTCCCGGCCTATGTACGACTTCTCGCCGAGCTGAAGTCAGCGGGCGCCGAATGGGTGCAACTGGACGAGCCGGCACTGGTGAGCGAGAGCCTCGATGACGCGCGAGCCGACGTGCTCGCGGCCGCCAGCACCGCATACGAGACACTGGGCGCCGCGTCGGACAGGCCGAGCCTCTTCGTCGCGGCCCCATACGGCGGCCTCGACGACGCCCTTCCGATTCTCGCAGCCACGAATGTCGAGGCGATCTCGCTCGATCTGGTGCGTGGGGGCATCCCCTCCGGGCTGGATGCCGACACCAAGGCCGCGTTGCGCGGCAAGACCGTGGTCGGCGGTGTGATCGACGGGCACAACGTCTGGCGCGGCGACCTCGAGTCCGCCTTCGGCGCACTCGAGTCGTTGCTCGCACTGTCGCCCAACATCGCGGCATCCACGTCCACTTCGCTGCTGCATGTGCCGCACGATGTCGAGGATGAGCCGGCGCTGGATGATCGGCTGAGGTCCTGGCTCGCCTTCGCCGATCAGAAGGTCGTCCAGGTGGCAACGCTGGCACGGGGTCTGGACGACGGGCACGAGGCGATCCAGGACGAGCTGGCACAGGCATCCGCAGCCCTCACCGATCGGCTGGGTGCGCCTGGGGTGCGCGACGGTGCGGTGCGTGGTCGTGCCGGGGCGCTCACCGATGCCGACTTCCGGCGCGGTGACTATGCAATCAGGCTGGCGGCTCAGGACGCCGCCCTCGGCCTCCCGCTGCTGCCAACGACCACGATCGGATCGTTCCCGCAGACCGGCGACATCCGGCGTGCGCGCGCACAGTTCGCGAAGGGCGTCATCAGTGAGGCGGAGTACCTCGGGCTCATGCGGGGCGAGATCAAACGCGTCGTCGACCTTCAGGAGGAGATCGGCATCGACGTCATAGTTCACGGTGAGCCGGAGCGCAACGACATGGTGCAGTACTTCGCCGAGAACCTGGACGGATTCGCGGTGACGCAGAACGGCTGGGTTCAATCGTACGGAAGCCGGTGCACGAGGCCGTCGATCCTGTGGGGAGACGTGTCGCGTCCGAAGCCGATCACCGTCGAGTGGTCCACGTTCACCCAGTCGCTCACTGACAAGCCCGTGAAGGGGATGCTCACGGGTCCTGTGACCATCCTCGCCTGGTCGTTCGTGCGCGATGACCAGCCACTTGGCGACACGGCACGGCAGGTGGCGCTTGCCCTCCGCGACGAGATCGCCGCCCTGGAATCCGCAGGCATCCGCATCGTGCAGGTGGACGAGCCCGCGCTGCGCGAGCTGCTTCCGCTCAAGAAGACGGACCAGTCGGACTATCTCGACTGGTCGGTCGGCTCATTCCGCCTCGCCACGAGCGGTGTCGGCGACGCGACGCAGATCCACACGCACCTGTGCTACTCCGAGTTCGGCGTCGTGATCGACGCGATCCGCAACCTCGACGCCGACGTCACCAGCATCGAAGCCGCCCGCAGCCGCATGGAGGTGGTCGATGACATCAAGGCCAGCGGATTCGACCACGGAATCGGTCCCGGCGTCTACGACATCCATTCGCCGCGCGTGCCGTCGGTGGCCGAGGTCACCGAGCTCATCGAGAAGGCGCTGGGCGGCATCCCGGAGCGGCAGGTGTGGGTGAACCCGGACTGCGGGCTGAAAACGCGTGGTTACGACGAGACGGTGGCGTCGCTGAGGAACATCATCGAGGCGACCCGGGCCGTTCGCGAGAAGCAGCCGGCGTAGCGTACGGCGGCGGATGCCTGCGGCTGGATCAGCCCCTCGGCATCCGCCGCGAGCCTCGGTCGAGCTTTGTGAGAGCTCGGCGCAGGCCCTGAGCGTCGTGTTCGGAAGCGTCGCGGAACTCGCCGTGCACGAGCCGCATCATCGTGCCCCGCGATGCAGCGCGAGAGCGTCTGTCCAGGCGCGCCCCACCTTCTCCGGAGCAGCACCGAAGCGGTGCTCGACCCGGATCGAGCCGGTTGCATCGCCGAGGGGCGGCGCTCAGACCGCGCGCAGCACGGCGACGACCTTGCCGACCACGTCGGCGAAGTCGCCGAGGATCGGTTCGTAGGCCGAGTTGCGCGGCAGCAGCCAGGTGTGACCGTCCCGCTGACGGAACACCTTGACCGTCGCCTCTCCGTCAAGCATGGCCGCGACGATGTCGCCGTTCTCCGCCGTCTTCTGCTGCCGAACGACCACCCAGTCACCGTTGCAGATGGCAGCGTCGATCATCGACTCGCCCTGCACCTTCAGCATGAACAGCTCACCGTTGCCGACGAGTTGCCGGGGGAGCGGGAACACCTCCTCGACCTGCTGCTCCGCTGTGATCGGAACACCGGCGGCGATCCGGCCCACCATGGGCACCATGGTGGCGTCCCCGACGGGAATCGAGGTCTCGAAGTCGGCAGTCGCCTCGGCGCGGCCCGTGCTCTCCGGCAGATCGATCAGAACCTCGAGTGCACGGGGGCGGTTCGGGTCGCGACGCAGGTATCCGCTCAATTCGAGCTGACCCAGCTGATGCGCCACGCTGGAAAGCGACGCGAGACCCACTGCGTCGCCTATCTCGCGCATGCTCGGCGGGTATCCTCGCTGGCTCACGGAACGCTGGATGACCTCGAGGATCGCACGCTGCTTGTCGCTGAGGCTCTTGCGTCGTCGCGTGCGCGGCTTCTCCGTTGCGCGGCTGCGGCGAGCGGTAGGCGCCGAGGCAGCTGCAGTTCCGGCTCCGTGTTGCGGATCATCCGGCTGCGGGCCGTCGTGCTGTACATGGTCGACGTCGGTCACGTGCTCTTCCTCTCGTCATCGGCGGCCGACGCTGCTCTCTGCTGCGGCGATCTGCCCTTGTGGTTCGCGGTCTGCGACGAACGTTTCGAACGTCTCCCGCGGCGGATGCCGCAGCTTCTCGCAGCGGAGCTGCTCGAGCCTGTGCCGCTCAACATGCTCAATCGGTGAGGTAGCGGGATGCGAGCATCCGCAACCACACCTCGATCGAATGTCGGTGGTGCGTGTTGACGTTGTTCCTGACAGATCGAAACTCTATCCGGGTTTCGACCTGGATCGGCCATTCTGTTCGAGCGTGTTGGCAACTCGGACCGAAGAGATCCGAACATACCGTTGAATTCCGAAGGAATCGAAGATAGATTCGGAACACGGGTTCGAGACTGAAGGGAGACCGTCATGACGACCATCGCACTCGCGCACGCGGCACGGAACCGTCCGACGGCGAATCGTTCGACGCTGGACGGCTCGACGAGCCACCTGGATGCCGCCCCGGTTCGCTCGCAGGCGCCGGCCGATGTACGCCGCTCACGTGTCCGCACGCGTCTCACTCGTCGTGGCCGGGCCGTGCTGTCGGCGCTCATCGTGCTGCCGCTCCTGATGGGCGGGGGCGCGCTTCTGGCCAGTGGCGGTGCCATGGCGGGCATCCGGTCCTCGGGCGCGTCATTCCACCATCTGACGGTGCAGTCGGGTGAGTCATTGTGGAGCATCGCCCAACGTGTGGCCCCGCGAGATGACCCGCGGGATGTGGTCCTAGCGTTCGTCGATCTGAACGGCCTCTCGTCGAGCATGGTGCAGGCGGGGGAGCGACTGGCGATCCCGCGCGAGTTCGACGGCTCGAGCCGGTGAAGGTCCGCTCTAGCATTGATGCGTGACCTCGTTCTCCGATCTTCCGCTCCGCGATGATCTGCGCGGCAAGTCGCCGTACGGAGCACCACAGGCGCCTGTGCCAGTGGCGCTGAACGTCAACGAGAACACGCATCCGATTCCGGGCGACGTCGTGGCAGACATCCTCGAGTCGGTCGGAGAAGCGCTGAAGGGCGCGAACCGCTACCCGGATCGGGAATTCGTCGAACTGCGCGAAGCCCTGGCGAGCTACCTCGGACACGGTCTGGATGCGTCGCACATCTGGGCGGCGAACGGCTCCAACGAGGTGCTCCAGCAGATCATGCAGGCGTTCGGCGGCCCCGGACGCAGCGCCCTCGGGTTCGCGCCCACCTACTCGATGTACCCGCTGCTCGCGGCCGGGACGGGAACCGGATGGATCGCGGCCGATCGGGCACCGGACTACACGGTCACGCCCGACGAGGCGGCCACCGTGGTGCGGGAACGCCGTCCAGACATCGTGATCCTGTGCGCGCCGAACAACCCGACAGGGACGCCGCTCGGCCTGGACGTCGTCGAAGCGGTCTACGGCGCGACCGACGGCATCGTGGTCGTCGACGAGGCTTACCAGGAGTTCATGCCCGAGGGAGCGCCGAGCGCACTGACCCTGCTTCCCAATCGTGAGCGGCTGATCGTCTCACGCACGATGAGCAAGGCGTTCGCGTTCGCCGGTGTGCGGCTCGGCTACCTCGCGGCCGACCCCGCCGTGGCCGACGCCCTCCGTCTCGTGCGGCTGCCGTATCACCTCTCCGTTCTCACGCAGACGGCGGCCGTGGCAGCGCTTCGGCACTCCGGCGAGATGCTCGCGACAGTGCGCGACATCGTGCGGCAACGGGACCGGATCGCATCCCGTCTGACGGAATTGGGCTATCCCGTGCACGACTCGGGCAGCAACTTCGTGTTGTTCGGCGGGGTGGACGACCCTCACGCGATGTTCCTCGCTCTCAAAGAACGGGGCATTCTCGTGCGCGATGTCGGCATACCGCATCACCTGCGCGTAAGCGCCGGCACGGAGGCGGAGACCACTGTCTTCCTCGATGCCATGGGCGAACTGACCCCTGCACCGGCCGCCACGGCATCGTCGACCGCATCGACGAGCACGGCTTCCTCCCTCAATTAGGCTTGACGGCATGAGCAGCCGTACTGCGAGCATCCGCCGCGAGACCAGCGAGTCGAGCATCGAGCTGTCGCTCGATCTGGACGGCTCCGGCCACAGCAGCGTGCACACCACGGTGCCGTTCTACGACCACCTGCTCACCGCGTTCGCCAAGCACTCGCTCACCGATCTGACGGTGCGGGCAAAAGGCGACATCGAGATCGACGTTCACCACACTGTGGAAGACGTCGGCATCGTACTCGGCCTCGCGATCAAGGAGGCGCTCGGCGACAAGTCGGGAATCTCGCGCTACGGGGATGCGACCGTGCCGCTCGACGAGGCGATCGTGCAGGCTGTTGTCGACATCTCCGGGCGCCCGTATCTCGTGCACTCCGGCGAGCCGGTCGGTTTCGAACACCACTTGATCGGGGGCCACTTCACCGGATCGATGGTGCGGCACGTCTTCGAGGCGATCGCGTTCAACGCCGCGCTCACCGTGCATGTGCGTGTGCTCGGGGGTCGCGACCCGCACCACATCGCGGAGGCGGAGTTCAAGGCGTTCGCCCGTGCGTTCCGGCAGGCGAAGGCGACCGATCCGCTCGTTCGGGGCATCCCGTCGACGAAGGGCGCACTGTGACAGGCGGCCAGGCCGCCGCTCCCGCGCCCTCGGTCGTCGTGCTCGACTACGGTTCGGGCAATGTGCACTCGGCGGCCAAAGCACTCGAAGCGGCGGGAGCGCACGTGAGGCTCACGAGCGAACGCGAGGCTGCGATGGATGCCGACGGGCTGGTGGTCCCCGGTGTCGGCGCGTTCCAAGCGGTCGTGGATCAGCTTCAGGCTGTGCGCGGTGCCGAGATCATCGACCGGCGCCTCGCGGGCGGACGTCCGGTGCTCGGCATCTGCGTGGGCATGCAGGTGCTGTTCGAGCGCGGCGTCGAGCACGGACATGACACGAAGGGCCTCGGCGAGTGGCCGGGCTCTGTCGATCGGCTGGCATCCGACGTGCTGCCCCACATGGGTTGGAACTCCGTGGAGGCTCCTTCCGACTCCGTGCTGTTCGACGGTGTGGGTGACGAACGCTTCTACTTCGTGCATTCGTACGCGGCGCAGCGCTGGGAGATGGAGCAGTCCGGCCCATTCGCGGCCGCAAAGCTCACCTGGGCCGACCACGGAGGGCGATTCCTCGCCGCCGTCGAGAACGGGCCGCTCTCGGCCACTCAGTTCCACCCGGAGAAATCCGGTGAGGCGGGCATCCGGCTGCTGACCAACTGGGTGAAGAGCCTGCCTGTCATCCCCGCCTAGGCTGCGGTATTCGGCCGCTTCTCGCCTACCGTCAACGTCACCGAAAGAGCAAAGCCACAGATGAGCCCCATCAGCGACACCCCCGAACTCGTGCTGCTCCCCGCCGTCGACATCGCCGACGGCAAGGCGGTACGGCTGACGCAGGGCGAAGCGGGAAGCGAGACGAGCTACGGCGACCCGGTCGACGCGGCGCACGAATGGGTCGAGCAGGGCGCGGAGTGGATTCATCTCGTCGACCTCGACGCGGCGTTCGGCCGCGGCCACAACCGGGACGTGCTCAAGGCCGTCATGCGGTCCAGGCGTGACGTGAAGATCGAATTGTCCGGCGGCATCCGCGATGACGCGTCATTGGAGCAGGCGCTCGAACTCGGGGCGAAACGTGTGAACCTCGGCACGGCGGCGTTGGAGAATCCGCAGTGGGCGTCCGATGTGATCTCGCGCTACGGCGAGGCGATCGCGGTGGGCCTGGACGTGCGCGGAACGACCCTCGCGGCACGTGGCTGGACGAAGGAAGGCGGAGACCTTTGGGAGGTGCTCGCACAGCTCGAAGACGCCGGATGCGCGCGCTACGTCGTCACGGATGTCACGAAGGACGGCACTCTGCGAGGCCCCAACCTGGAGCTCCTGCGTCAGGTCACGGCGCGCACGCACCGGCCGGTGGTCGCCTCCGGGGGAGTCTCCAGCCTGGATGACATCCTCGCGCTCCGCGAGCTCGTCCCGCTCGGCGTGGAGGGCGCGATAGTCGGCAAGGCGCTCTACTCCGGCGCCTTCACGCTCCCGGAGGCGCTGGACGTTGCCCGGCGCTGAACGCTCTCGCCACCTCTTCGGCTCGACCGACCGGGCGGACTCGGCCGGCTTGCCATGGGGTGGACGTTCGTTCGAGCAGGGCCAGGCGACGACCGACGACGGTTCGGCCGACCCCGCTCTGCTTGCTTCCCTGATCGCATTCGGGCAGGGAACCGTGGACCAGGTGACTGTCATTGACGCGGTCCGTGCGTCGAGATTGCTCGTGCCTCTTCTGGCCCATGCAGGCGAAGTCGGCGAAACCCCTGATGGGCACCTCGTCGACAAGACGCAGGAGTTGTCGATCGCCACGGTGCAGGCGCCGGATGGCCGGGCCGTGTTGCCGGCGTTCTCCTCCGTTCAGACGATGTCCGCGTGGAACGCGCGAGCCCGCCCGGTTCCCGCTGTCGGACCGCGCATAGCGCTCGCGGCGGCGAGCGAGCAGACGGAACTCGTGGTGATCGATCCGACGACTCCGACTGAGTTCGTGCTTCGCCGTCCGGCGGTCAAAGCGCTGGCAACGGGTGCACCGTGGACGCCGCCGTGGCAAGACGATGCCGTGATCACGGCTTTCTCGGAGGCGACCCGCCAGGAGGAGGCAGTGCAGGCTGTGACCCTTTCGGCGGGAGACCCCACGGCCCTGTTGCGGGGGCCCGAGCTCGAGGTGGTCCTCGCGCTGCGCCCTGGCCTCGACCGGGATTCCCTCGACATCATCGTGGCGCGCCTCACGTCCGCGTGGGCAGCCTCGGCACTCATCGCGGATCGCGTCGACTCCATGACGCTCCGCGTCCGCTCAGCGGGCTGACCGGGAGCCGCCGTCGAAGCCGGTCAGTTCACCGGGCCGGTGTACTTCTCTCCCGGTCCCGAGCCCGGTGCATCTGGAATGACGGATGCCTCGCGGAACGCGAGCTGCAGGCTGCGCAGCCCATCGCGCAGGCTCCGCGCGTGCTGGTCGCCGATGTGCTGTGCGCTGGCCGTCACCAGGCCGGCCAAGGCGTCGATGAGCTTCCGTGCCTCGTCCAGATCGGTCTGGGCGTCCGGATCGTCCGCCAGGCCGCACTTCACGGCGGCCGCGCTCATCAGGTGCACGGCCGTTGTCGTGATCACCTCGACGGCCGGCACATCCGCGATGTCCCGCGTAGCCTCAGCGAGCGCCGCGGCTTCGGCTTGCAGTGCATCGCCTTCATCGAATCGGTGGATGTGCTGATCGGACATGAGGCCTCCGCGGCGGCTGGACATGGGTGAAGGGCGGCGGCCGCCGATTCTGCTTTCGGCCCGAGCGTCTGCTAGGCTGTGTCGGGCTTTCGGAGCATCATGCTTCGAAAGGAAAAGTGGAGACTCTCCCACCCGCGATGACCGCTTCATCAGGTTACCGGGTCGTTACGCACTCCGCTTCAGGTGACGAAAGTCTCCTGAAGCTGACGTAAAGGGTGCGGGATGCGCGGCCGTGCGCGAGCACGGATCGCACGTGTGTGAGACCTCTGCCGACCACTTGCGGCGCCGCCGTGGGTGCCGTTCACAGCACTGTTCGATCAGAGGAGACACGCATCAGCGATCCCCGTACCAATGACCGTATCCGCGTGCCCGAGGTTCGTCTCGTCGGCCCCGGCGGAGAGCAGATCGGCGTCGTCAAGATCGAGGTCGCCATCCGTCTCGCGCAGGAGGCAGACATGGACCTCGTCGAGGTGGCTCCGAACTCGAAGCCCCCGGTGGCCAAGATCATGGATTACGGCAAGTTCAAGTACGAGGCTGCGCAGAAGGCGAAAGAAGCCAGGCGCAACCAGGCGAACACCGTGCTGAAAGAGGTGCGGTTCCGCCTCAAGATCGACAAACACGACTACGAAACGAAGCGCAAGCGCGCCGAGGGATTCCTGAAGTCCGGCGACAAGGTCAAGGCGATGATCCTGTTCCGCGGGCGCGAGCAGTCCCGGCCCGAACAGGGCGTGCGTTTGCTGCAGCGATTCGCTGAGGACGTCGCGGATTTCGGTTCTGTCGAATCGACCCCGACCATCGACGGTCGCAACATGGTCATGGTCATCGGCCCCTTGAAGAACAAGTCGGAGGCCAAGGCCGAGGCCAACGCACAACGTGCCGCCAACCGGGCGCGCTCGCAGCAGCAGCGATCCGGGGAGACGGCCACCGAGGCGGAGATCGAATCCGCCACCGATGAGGAGAAATAATGCCCAAGCAGAAGACCCACTCCGGGGCCAAGAAGCGGTTCAAGCTCACCGGCAGCGGCAAGGTGATGAAGCAGCAGGCCGGCATGCGCCACCATCTGGAGCTCAAGACGAGCCGTCGTACGCGCCGTCTGAACCAGGACCAGGTGCTTCCGAACGTCGACGCCAAGGTCGCCAAGAAGCTCCTCGGCAAGTAAGCCGAAACGACGCGTAAAGGAACTACGAACAATGGCAAGAGTGAAGAGGGCCGTCAACGCCCACAAGAAGCGTCGGGTCATCCTCGAGCGCGCCGAGGGCTACCGCGGTCAGCGGTCGCGCCTCTACCGCAAGGCGAAGGAACAGGTCACACACTCGCTGGTCTACAGCTACCGTGACCGTCGTGCGCGCAAGGGCGACTTCCGTCGTCTCTGGATCCAGCGCATCAACGCCGCGAGCCGTCAGAACGGCCTCACCTACAACCGCCTGATCCAGGGACTGAACCTGGCAGGTGTCGAGGTGGACCGTCGCATTCTCGCCGAGCTCGCCGTGAACGAGCCGGCAACCTTCGCCGCGCTCGTCGAGACCGCGAAGAAGGCGCTGCCCGCCGACACGTCAGCCCCGAAGGCGGCCTGACCAGGCACAGCCAAGCAAGCGCAGGACGGCCCGGCTCTCCAGGGAACCGGGCCGTTTTTCGTTTGCGAGCGGGTGGAGCCGAGAGTCTCGAGCGGTCGAACTCAAGGTCGCGGACCACTTCGAGAACGGGACCCGCTCTGCGAGGTGGCGGCGTGTACGCCGCCGTACGCCACCACGCGGGAAGTCGACCGCGGCGTGCGCGACGGTGGCGCGCGCAAAACAAGTACCGACGCGCGCCAAGTCGGGTACGCGAGGCGCTCTGCGAGGCGGCGGCGTGTACGCCGCCGGACGTGACCGCCCGGGAAGTCGACCGCGGCGTGCGCGGTACCGCGCACGCAAAACAAGCACCGTCGCGCGCCAAGTCGGGTACGCGAGGCGCTCTGCGAGGCGGCGGCGTGTACGCCGCCGGACGTGACCGCCCGGGAAGTCGACCGCGGCGCGCGCGGTACCGCGCGCGCAAAACAAGCACCGTCGCGCGCGCAGAACAAGCACAGCTAGGCTGGGCGCGTGCTCGACAACCCCCGGTCGCCAAGGGTCCGTGCCGTCGCCAAACTCGCGAAGAAGTCGGCGCGTGCCGATACCGGTACCTTCTTGCTCGAGGGCCCTCAGGCTGCACGAGAGGTGCTCGCCTGGCGACCGGAGCTCGTCGTCGAACTTTTCGTCACGGAGCATGCCTTGCGCAAGCATGATGACATCATCGGTCTGGCCAGGCGGGCCGATGTACGCACCGAGCTCGTCGCGGAGCACGTGCTCGATGCAATGGCCGATACCGTCACGCCGCAGGGGTTCGTGGCGGTGTGCAAGCAGTTCCCGGTGTCCCTCGACGCGGTCTTCGACGCTTCGCCGCGGCTGATCGCGGTGCTCGAGGAGGTGCGCGACCCCGGGAATGCGGGCACGATCATCCGTGCCGCGGATTCAGCGGGAGCGGATGCGGTCGTATTCTCCGGTCATACTGTCGATCTCTACAACCCGAAGGTCGTCCGCTCGACGACGGGTTCGATCTTCCACCTGCCTGTCGCTGTGGGCGCATCGATCGACGCCGTGCTCGGCCGGGCCAAGGCAGCGGGACTCCGTGTGCTCGCGGCCGACATGGCCGGCGACGACTTGCTGGTCGCGCGCGTGAGTGGCGAACTTGCCGAACCGACGGCGTGGGTGTTCGGCAACGAGGCCCACGGGCTCTCCGACGAGGCCGTCGCTCTCGTCGATCGCGTGATCACGGTGCCGATCTACGGACATGCGGAGTCGATGAATCTCGCGACGGCGGCCTCGGTGTGCCTTTACGAGTCGGCGTTCGCGCAGCGCTCCTGACGAGCGGGTGCGCTGTCAGGGGTTGCGCACGGCGGTGACCACCATCGCGGCATAGTCCATGGTGAACGAACCGCCGACGTCGTCGATCGCCTGGCGGATCTCGTCGAAAATCGGTTCGAGTCGTTCGACGGGCAGCCGATTGAACCCGCCGGCGGTCTGGAGCCCGTCCAGCCATTCATCTGCGCCATACTCCCGGCGCCAGTCGAACCGCCATCGCTCGGCCTCGCCGAACTCGCCGGACTCCCGGATGCCCGCACTCGCCTTGTGCAGCTGCGACTCGTATCCGCTCAGACCGGCCGAAATCCCCCGGGCGAACGGCGTACCGGGCAGATGGCGTTCGAGTGCGGCATCGAGCGCGGCCCCGAGTTCAGGCGGGAACTGCATCACGTTCCAGAACACCGCGAGCCGTCCGCCTCCTCGCAGAACGCTCGCCGCTTTGGCTGCTCCGGTCAGGGGGTCTATCCAGTGCCAGGTCTGCCCGGCGACCACGAGATCGAAGTAGCGGCCCGCGGCGTCCCACTCCTCGAACTTCGCCACCTCGACGTCGAACCCGCGTGACCGCGCGAACTCGGCCATGCGGGGATCGGCGTCGACCCCCGTGATGCGTGCTCCGCGTTCGTGGAATGGCTGAGCTGAGATGCCGGTCCCGATGCCCACGTCGAGTACTTCCGCCGTGTTCGAGGCAGTGCGCGTCTCCGCCAGTGCCCGGTCTGCCAATTCGCTGGGGTAGCGCGGGCGGGCTCGATCGTAGGCCGCGGCGTGCACACCGAACGACTCGGCCATCTCTCGTGCCTTGTGGGACTCGGATGCTCTGAAGCGCTCGGGTAGAATGACCATGCGCCCACTATAAGTGGGCATGCGGTCACTGCGGTGCGTGATCGCGCTGAGCGAACGAGGGAGTGCACGTGACGCCGACCGGGGTCGTCTTGCAGGACGCACGCGCTCGCCTCTTCGACGCCGCGGATCAGGTGGTGCGCCGCGATGGAGCGAGCGGTCTGACCAGTCGCGCCGTGACGGAAGAGCTCGGCGTGGCGAAGGGAGTGCTGCACCGCCACTTCCCGGACTTCGACACGTTCCTGGCCGATTGGGTCGAGGAGAAGACGGTTCGGCTTCACGAGGTCGGCGACGAGCTGAACGCCGGAGCCGGAACATCGGGCGTGGTGACGAACCTGCGGAATGCATTGGTGCGCGTCTTCGACCCGCTCGGACTCGCGACCATCCGCATCGTGATCGCCAGGGATGCGGTGCGCGCGTTGCTGAAGGCATCCGGAGAACACCCGCTGTCGTATCTCGGCGAGGCCACGAGGATGCTCACCGCCTACCTCGCAGACGAGCGCGATCGAGGCCGTCTGGCGCCGGCCGCCGACCCGCGCACGATTGCACTCGCGTTGATCGGCTCCGGCCACCTGCTTTTCGCCGGCGAGCTCGGTGCCGCGCCGGCTCCGGACGCCGTCGACGAAGTGGTCGCAGCGATCGTCCTCGGCGTCGAGCCGGGATTTCCGGCCCCGGGCCCTGCGTAGACTTGATCTTCGTGCCAGAACCCATCCAGATCACCGAATCCGCGGTGCGATCGGCGGTCGAGGCGGCCCTGGCCGCGGTCGATGCCGCCTCTGATATCGCGGAGCTCAAAGCGGCTCGTGCGGCGCACGCCGCGGAGCATTCGACGCTTGCCAGACTCAATGCCGGGCTGCGCGACGTACCCGCCGATCAGAAGGCTGCGCTCGGCAAGCTCGTCGGACAGGCCAGGGGGCGGGTGAACCAGGCCTTCGCAGCCAGGGAGTCACTGCTCGCCGAAGCCGAGAACGCCAGGCGACTCGCTGACGAGGCGCTGGACGTGACAGAGGTGGGACTGCCCGGTCGCGCCGGGGCGCGGCATCCGCTCTCCGTGTTGCAGGAGCGCATGGCCGACATCTTCGTCGGCATGGGCTGGGAGGTCGCGGAAGGACCGGAGCTGGAGAGCGAATGGTTCAACTTCGACGCGCTCAACTTCGACGCCGATCACCCGGCGCGCGCACTGCAGGACACATTCTTCGTGGAGCCCCCTGAAGCGCACCTGGTACTGCGCACGCATACGTCGCCGGTGCAGGTTCGCGCGCTGCTGGAGCGCGAACTGCCTGTGTACGTTGTCGCACCGGGCCGCGTCTATCGCACCGACGAGCTCGACGCCACACACACCCCGGTCTTCAGCCAGATCGAGGGCATCGCCATCGACAAAGGTCTCACCATGGCGCACCTACGTGGCACGCTCGAGCATTTCGCGCGGGCGATGTTCGGCGACGAGGCGAAGATCCGCCTTCGTCCCAATTACTTCCCGTTCACCGAGCCGAGCGCAGAGATGGACTTCTGGCAACCAGGCGCCAAAGGCGGCGCCCGCTGGATCGAGTGGGGCGGCTGCGGCATGGTGAATCGCAACGTGCTGCGCTCCGCCGACATCGACCCGGATGTCTACAGCGGCTTCGCCTTCGGCATGGGCATCGAACGCGCGCTGCAGTTCCGCAACGGACTCAGCGACATGCGCGACATCGTCGAGGGAGACATCCGGTTCTCTCAGCAGTTCGGAATGGTGGTCTGATGCGCATCCCCCTGAGTTGGCTCGCCGAGTACGTCGACGTCGTCCCCGACTCCACACCGGAGGACGTGCACGCCGCGCTCGTCAAGGTCGGCCTGGAAGAGGAAGACATCCACCGCTTCGACGTCTCCGGGCCGGTCGTCGTCGGCGAGGTTCTCGACTACGTCGAGGAGCCGCAGACCAACGGCAAGACCATCCGCTGGTGCCAGGTGCGTGTCGCGCCGGAGGGCGAGACCGCTGCAGACGGCGGCGATGCCGTGCACGGCATCGTCTGCGGCGCCCGCAACTTCTTCGTCGGCGACGAGGTCGTCGTGGCATTGCCGGGATCGGTGCTGCCCGGCCCGTTCCCCATCGCGGCCCGCAAGACCTATGGTCACGTCTCCGACGGCATGATCGCCTCAGCACGCGAGCTGGGGCTCGGTGACGAGCACAGCGGCATCCTCCGCCTGGCCGAGCTCGGCCTCGACGCCCCAGCCGGCACGGATGCCATCGCCCTGCTCGGCCTCGACGACGCATCCGTCGAGGTGAACGTCACGCCCGACCGCGGGTATGCGCTCTCCATCCGAGGGATCGCCCGCGAGTACTCGCACTCGACAGGGGGAGCGTTCCGCGACCCCGCGCTCGCGGTCGAGCCCGTTGATGCAGAAGGCTTCCGTGTCACGATCGACGACGAGGCGCCCATCCGCGGCCGCGTCGGGGCCAGTGTCTTCGTCACCAGGGTGGTGCGCGGCATCGACCCGTCCGCACCAACGCCGGCCTGGATGGTCGCGCGGCTGGTACTGGCAGGCATCCGCTCCGTCTCGCTCATCGTCGACATCACGAACTACGTGATGGTGGAGCTCGGCCAGCCGACTCACGCGTATGACCTGAGCAAGCTGTCCGGCGGAATCACGGTGCGCCGCGCGAAGCCGGGAGAGAGCATCGAGACCCTCGACGGGCAGACTCGAACGCTCGACCGAGAAGACCTGCTCATCACCGACGACTCCGGGCCGATCGGGCTGGCGGGCGTCATGGGCGGCGCGCGCACCGAGGTCAGCGGCACGACCACCGACGTGCTGGTCGAGGCCGCCAACTTCGACCCGGTCACTGTCGCCCGCAGCGCACGTCGGCACAAGCTGCCGAGTGAGGCGTCACGCAGGTTCGAGCGCGGCGTCGACCCTGATGTGGCGCGCGCCGCTGCCGCCCGCGTCGTCCAACTGCTCGAAAAGCTCGGCGGCGGTCGCACCGACGGCCTCGGGTCGACCCAGCACGCAGTGGAGCCGCGCGAGCCGATCCTGCTCAGGAACGGCTTCGTCGACGCGCTCGTAGGCGTCGAGTTCACCGACCAGGAGGTGCGAACCGCGCTCGCCGAGATCGGCGGGGCAATCGAAGGGGCGGACGGCGCGCTCATCGTCACCCCGCCCAGTTGGCGCCCCGACCTCAACGACGCGGCCGACCTGGCGGAGGAGGTCGCCCGCATCGTCGGCTATGACCGCATCCCTTCCGTGCTTCCCGTAGCCCCTCCCGGCCGAGGCCTCACGCGCGGGCAGCAACTGCGCAGGCAGGCGGCGACAGTGCTCGCCGGCAGCGGTCTCACCGAGGTGCTCGTCTACCCCTTCGTCACACAGGCACAGAACGACCTGTACGGAACAGCGGGCGACGAGCCGGTGCCGTCGGTGCGTCTGGCGAACGCCCTGGATGCCTCCGTGCCGTTCATGCGGGCATCCCTGCTTCCCGGGCTGGTCGAGACGGCCAAGCGCAACCTGGCCCGCGGGCTGACCGATCTCGCCCTGTTCGAGATCGGTCTGGTGTTCCGGCCGGGCGGTCCTGTGCGAGGAACGGCGGAGCTTCCACCCGGATCCGTGGCGCCTGAGCAGAGCGCGCTCGAGCAGATCGCGAAGGGCATCCCTGCTCAGCCGCGCATGGTCGCCGCGCTTTTCGCGGGGGAATCGACGCCGAAGCAGCCCGGGCTGAACGCCATCGCCGTCGGCATCGCCGACGCGCTCGCCGCAGTGCGCACGTTGCAGTCGGCGCTCGGCGTGCCGCTGACGGTGCGGCAGGGCTCCCACAAGGCACTACACCCGGGCCGCGCGGCCGAGGTGCTCCTCGGTGGCGAGACG
Organism: Humibacter antri; assembly: GCF_054777235.1. NCBI lineage: Bacteria > Bacillati > Actinomycetota > Actinomycetes > Micrococcales > Microbacteriaceae > Humibacter > Humibacter antri. The sequence goes on from NZ_BAAHAW010000043.1 coordinate 73,849, forward strand.
GTCGGATACGCAGGCGAGCTGCTGCCACAGCTGGCCGAAGATTCCGACCTGCCTCGCGTGGTCGCTGTGCTCGAGCTCGATCTCGACCAGATGCTGGCCGCCGCCGGACGGGACATCGAGGTGACACCCATCTCGACGTTCCCTGCGGCGACGCAGGACCTGTCGCTGGTCGTCGACGAGGCGATCCCTGCTGCGGACGTGCTCGTCGCAGTGGTCGAGGGCGCCGGCGAATTGTTGGAGCATGCGCGCATAGTCGACGACTACCGCGGTGACGGCGTCCCGGACGGGGCGAAGAGCCTGACCTTCGCGCTACGCTTCCGCGCTCCGGATCGCACACTCACGGCGGCCGAAGCGAGCGAGGCCAAGCTGGCCGGCGCTGCAATGGCCGGCGGGCGCTTCGGCGCGAGCGTCCGTGAGTAGCCGGTGCTTCTTTCGCCTCCGGGTCGCAGTCTTCGCCAACAGGCGCCACTCAGCCGCGGAGAACGGCAACCCGAAGGCGCTCGATGCGACACCGATTCGGTGACACGGCCACATGCCCGCTAAACTGGCACGCATGTCTCACGCTCGGCGCACCGCGACCGCACAGGTCTTCTCGGCCCGTGCCCTGCGCCGACGTCTGTGCCGACTTTTTCCGGGCGAGCGCCGAGGCTAGGCGACGCGTACGCGCCCGCGCATCAGCGCGGTCCTGCCGTGGGCGTCGCCGTACCGACCATCGTCCCGTCGACTCGATCGTGGCTTCGCCACACACAGACTCCATCGCCTGGGTCGTGCGAGCACCCTCGCACTGCTCTGGGCCTAGTCGCCAATAAGGTAGAGACATGTCCTATTCGGTTGCCGTCGCCGGCGCCTCGGGCTACGCGGGGGGAGAGCTCCTCCGCATCCTGGCCGATCATCCCTCGTTCGATATTCGCACCGTGACCGCGGGTTCCAATGCCGGGTCCCCGCTCATCGATCACCAGCCGCACCTGCGTTCTCTCGCGCATCTCACGTTGCAGGAGACGGATGCCACGACCCTCGCGGGTCACGATGTCGTGTTCCTTGCCCTTCCGCACGGGGCGTCAGGCGCGATCAGCGCTCAACTCGGCGATGACGTGCTCGTTGTGGATTGCGGAGCCGATCACCGACTGACGTCCGAGGCGGACTGGAACGCCTTCTACGGCGGCGGCTACGCGGGCGCCTGGGCATACGGTGTGCCGGAACTGCCGACCGTCGACGGCAAACAACGGGATTCCCTCGTCGGCGCAACCCGCGTCGCCGCTCCCGGCTGCAATGCGAGTGCGGTCTCGCTGGCCATCGCTCCCGGAGCGGCTGCAGGGCTCATCGACGAGACGGACATCGTGGCCGTGCTCGCAGTCGGCCCGAGCGGTGCGGGCAAGAGCCTGAAGACCGCGTACCTCGCCTCAGAACTGCTCGGCAACGCGGTCCCGTACGGCGTGGGGGGAACGCACCGGCACATCCCGGAGATCCTGCAGAACCTTCGCGTCGTCGGCGCAGCGAACCCGGCCATCTCGTTCACGCCGGTGCTCGTCCCGATGGCGCGGGGTATCCTGGCCACCGTTTCGGCGCCTCTGAAACCCGGCGTCTCGGTCGATGAGGTGCGAGCGGCCTGGAACGACGCGTACGCGGGGGAGCCGTTCGTGCAGGTGCTGCCCGCAGGCAAGTTCCCGCGCACCGCCGATGTGCTGGGGGCCAACACGGCGCTGATCGGCATCGCGGTGGACTCTAGGGTGAACCGTGTCGTGTCCATCGTCGCCGTCGACAACCTGGCGAAGGGCACGGCGGGTGCCGCCATCCAGTGCGCGAACATCGCGCTCGGCTTGCCGGAGACCACCGGCCTCAGCGTGAACGGAGTCGCCCCGTGAGCATCACGGCACCCGCAGGATTCGCCGCGACGGGCGTCGCCGCCGGACTCAAGACGAGCGGCGGGCTCGACTTGGCGCTCGTGCGCAATCTGGGCCCGCTGCAGAACGCGGCGGCGGTGTTCACCTCGAACCGGTGCAAGGCCAACCCGGTGCTGTGGAGCGAACGCGCCGCCGCCGACGGAGTCGTGTCCGCCGTCGTCCTCAACTCGGGCGGCGCCAACTGCTACACCGGCTCCGAAGGATTCCAGACCTCGCACGCCACCGCCGAAGCGGCGGCGGAGCACCTCGGCGTCTCCGCGGGCGACGTGGTCGTCTGCTCGACCGGCCTCATCGGCGATCAGCTGAACCGCACGGCCGTGACGGAGGGCGTCGCAGTTGCAGCGGGGTCCCTCGCCGAGGGGGAATCCGGGGGGCTTGCCGCCGCACAGGCGATCATGACGACCGACACGCATCCGAAGCAGGCATACGTGGCGGGCGACGGTTGGTCGATCGGCGGCATGGCGAAGGGTGCAGGCATGCTCGCCCCAGGGCTCGCCACGATGCTCGTCGTGATCACCACCGACGCCGCCCTCGATGCCGCCGCCCTCGACGCCGCGCTCCGCGCGGCTACCCGCGTCACGTTCGACCGGCTGGACTCCGACGGATGCATGTCCACCAACGACACCGTCGTGCTGATGGCCTCTGGCGCGTCGGGCATCACCCCGATCTCCGATGAGTTCGCTCTCGCGCTCACCGACCTCTGCCACGACCTCGCTTTGCAGCTACAGGGCGACGCCGAGGGTGCGTCGCACGACATCGCCATCGAGGTGGTGCATGCTGCCACCGACGACGACGCCGTGAAGGTTGCGCGTGCGGTCTCCCGCAGCAACCTCTTCAAGGCCGCCATCTTCGGGCAGGACCCGAACTGGGGCAGGGTGCTCGCGGCCGTCGGAACCACGGACGCCCGGTTCGATCCCTACGGAATCGACGTCGCGATCAACGGCATCCAGGTCTGCACGGCGGGCGAGCCGGACCGGCCGCGCGACCTCGTGGATCTCAGCCCGCGCGCCACCTCCGTCGTGATCGATCTCCACGCCGGCGACACTTCGGCGACCATCCTCACCAACGACCTCACGCACGATTACGTGCACGAGAACAGCGCGTACTCCAGCTGATGACCGATCCCGCCGATACCGAACCACAGGCCCTGCCGCTGATAGCGCACCACAGCACCAAGGCCGCTGTGCTCATCGAGGCGTTGCCCTGGCTGAAGGCATTCCACGGCGAGACGATCGTCATCAAGTTCGGCGGGAACGCGATGGTGGACGATTCACTCGTGCGCGCGTTCGCCGATGACATCGCGTTCCTCCGCTTCGCCGGCATCCGTCCCGTCATCGTGCATGGTGGCGGTCCTCAGATCTCCGCCATGCTCGATCGCCTCGGCATCGTCAGCGAGTTCCGCGGCGGCTACCGGGTGACGACACCGGAGACCATGGATGTCGTCCGCATGGTGCTCACCGGTCAGATCAGCCGCGACATCGTCGGCCACATCAACCGGCACGGCGCGCTCGCCTCCGGCATGTCGGGCGAAGACGCCCGGCTGTTCGAGGGCCGCGTGCGTACGGAACTCATCGACAACGTGCCCGTCGATCTGGGGCTGGTCGGCGACGTCGTCGGCGTCAACCCTGAGGGAGTGCTTGCCGAACTGCACGCGGGCCGCGTACCCGTGGTCTCGTCGATCGCGCTCGACGCCGATGTGCCCGGTCGTACGCTGAACGTCAATGCGGATGCCGCAGCCGCAGCCCTTGCGACAAGCCTCGGCGCGGCGAAGCTGGTGATACTCACGAACGTCCCGGGCCTCTACCGGGACTGGCCGGACCGTGACTCGCTCATCTCCACCATCACCTCCGGTGAGCTGCGCGAACTGCTGCCGTCGCTCGACGCCGGAATGATCCCGAAGATGACCGCCTGCCTGCACGCCGTCGATGGCGGCGTGCCGAAGGCTGCTGTTATCGACGGCCGAGACGAGCACTCGCTCCTCTTCGAACTCTTCACCACCACAGGCAGCGGAACGGAGGTGACCGCGTGACGGTTACGACAAGCCCGGCCTCTACCGGCCAGCCCGGCCCAGGGCGGCACTGGCACGAGACCTTCGGCGAGGTGATGATGGGCTCGCTCGCCGTGCCGGCCGTCATGCTCGATCACGGCCGAGGCGCCTATGTGTGGGATGTCGACGGCAAGGAGTACCTCGACTTCCTCGCCGGCATCGCGGTGAACGCGCTCGGCCATGCGCATCCGGTGCTGCTGGATGCGCTCTCCGCTCAGGCAGCGAAGCTCGTCCACGTCTCGAACTACTTCGCGACGCCACCCCAGGTCGCCCTCGCCGAGCGGTTGCTGCGCATCACAGGGGCCGGTTCGTACGGCCGGGTCTACTTCTGCAATTCGGGCACGGAGGCGAACGAGGCGGCGTTCAAGCTGGCGCGGCTCAACTCGGCGGGTTCGCGTTCGCGCATCCTCGCGCTGAAGAACGGCTTCCACGGCAGAACGATGGGCTCGCTCGCTCTCACCGGCAAGCCGCACATGCGAGAGCCTTTCGAGCCTATGGTTCCCGGTGTCGAGCACATCGACTCGACGATCGACGCACTCGAGGCTGCCCTGGACCACATGGTCGCTGCGCTCTTCGTGGAGCCGATCAAGGGCGAAGCAGGTGTCATCGACCTTCCCGACGGATATCTGGCAGCGGCGCGGGAGCTCACGCGGCGGCACGGCGCGCTGCTGATCCTCGACGAGATCCAGACCGGAGTCGGCCGCACCGGTGAGTGGTTCGGCTACCAGCACGCGTGCATCGTGCCCGACGCGATCACCATCGCCAAGGGAATGGCCGGCGGTGTTCCGATCGGTGCGCTCGTGACGTTCGGAGAGGCATCCGGACTTTTCGCCCGCGGCCAGCACGGCAGCACATTCGGCGGAAATCCGCTCGCCACTGCCGTTGCAGGCGCCGTGCTCGAGGAGATCGAGCGTGCCGGCCTGGTCGAGAACGCAATGAGGCGCGGGGCGGAGTTGCGTCAGGTGCTGACATCGATCGGATCCCCGCTCATCGCCGAGATCAGGGGAGAGGGACTCCTGATCGGCGTCGGCCTTTCCGCGCCCGTCGCCGATCAGATCACCGCTGCGGCGTTGCACAACGGCCTGATCGTGAACGCGCCCAACGAGTCGAGCATCCGACTCGCCCCACCGCTCATCATCGGTGACGAAGAGGTCGCCGAGTTCGGTCGGCGTTTCCGCGCCGCACTCGCCGAAATCGGTCGGCAGCAGCTCGACCACCAGCAACAGCTCGACGACCAGCAACAGGGAGCCTGAACCGTGACCCGCCACTTTCTGCGTGATGACGACCTGACAGCTCAGGAGCAGACGGAGATCCTCGACCTTGCAGTGCGCATTCGCGACGATCGCTGGGGTCGCAAGCCGCTTGACGGCCCGCAGACGGTTGCGGTCATCTTCGACAAGTCCTCCACGCGCACCAGAGTCTCGTTCGCCGTCGGCATCGCCGATCTCGGCGGCAGTCCGCTCATCATCAGCACTGCGAACAGCCAGTTGGGCGGCAAGGAGACGCCATCCGACACGGCTCGTGTGCTCGAACGCATGGTTTCCGCGATCGTCTGGCGCACCTACGCGCAGACAGGACTCGAGGAGATGGCGAGAGGTACGACCGTTCCCGTGGTCAACGCACTCTCCGACGACTTCCATCCCTGCCAGCTGCTCGCCGACCTGCTCACCATCAGGGATGTCTTCGGCTCGCTCGCCGGGCTGACCGTCGCGTTTCTCGGCGACGGGGCGAGCAACATGGCGCAGTCCTACCTGCTCGCCGGGGCGGTCGCGGGCATGAACGTACGGGTGGCGTCTCCCGACGAGTTCGCTCCGCATGATGAGGTGGTCGCCGACGCCGACGCTCTCGCAGCGGGCAACGGCGGCTCGGTCACGCTTTACACGGACCCGTTCGAGGCGGCGGCGGGGGCCGACGTCATCGTTACAGACACCTGGGTCTCGATGGGGAAGGAGGAAGAGAAGGCACACCGAATCGCCGCGATGGGGAGCTACAAGGTGACACCCGAGCTGATGGCGCTGGCGAAGCCGAATGCGATCTTCCTGCATTGTCTGCCTGCGGATCGCGGGTACGAGGTGGACCCCGAGGTCATCGACGGGCCCCAGAGCTCGATCTGGGACGAGGCGGAGAACCGCCTGCATGCGCAGAAGGCGCTCCTCGTCTGGCTGCTGGAGAAGAACGCAGGATGAGCGGACGGGTCCGCAGTACGAGAGGTGCGACGTATGCCTGATGGGTCGAGTGGCAACCGGGCTGCCGAAGCCGGCGCGCTCTGGGGCGGGCGGTTCTCCGGCGGCCCCTCGCCGGAACTGGCCGAGCTGAGTCGTTCCACGCAGTTCGACTGGCGTGTGGCCGAATATGATATCGCGGGGTCGAAGGCACACGCGAAGGCACTGGCTGCGGCCGGATACCTGACCGCCGACGAGCTGCCGGCGATGACGGATGCCCTCGATGAGCTGCTCGCAGACGTGAGTTCCGGCGCGTTCGGTCCACTGGCATCCGATGAAGACGTGCACTCCGCCTTGGAGCGAGGTCTCGTCGAACGCGCCGGCGTCGAACTGGGCGGCAAGCTCCGTGCCGGCCGCAGCCGCAACGACCAGATCGCCACGCTCGTTCGGCTCTTCCTGCGTGACCACGCCGAGAAGCTCGCACGGCTGGTACTCGACCTGATCGACGCGCTGGCCTCGCAGGCAGAGGCCAATCCCGATGCGATCATGCCGGGTCGCACGCACCTCCAGCACGCTCAGCCGGTGCTGCTCGCCCACCATCTGCTGGCTCACTGCTGGCCGCTCGTGCGCGACCTCGAACGCATTCGTGACTGGCGCATCCGGTCGGATGCTTCGCCGTACGGTTCCGGAGCCCTCGCCGGCAACACGCTTGGCCTCGACGCGACGCTTGTCGCCTCCGAGCTGGGATTCTCGGCAGTGGTCGAGAACTCGATCGACGGCACCGCCTCCCGTGACCTCGTGGCCGAGTTCGCGTACGTCACGGCGCAGCTCGGCGTGGATGTCTCGCGCTTCGCGGAGGAAATCATCCTCTGGAACACGAGGGAGTTCGGCTTCGTCACGCTCAGCGACTCGTATTCGACCGGGTCGTCGATCATGCCACAGAAGAAGAACCCCGATATCGCGGAGCTCGCGCGTGGCAAGGCCGGACGACTGATCGGCAATTTGAGCGGGCTGCTCGCCACTCTCAAGGGGCTGCCGCTGGCGTACAACCGCGATCTGCAGGAAGACAAGGAACCGGTCTTCGATTCCGTGGACACGTTGGAAGTGCTGCTGCCGGCCTTCACAGGCATGGTGGCCACACTCCGCTTCCACACCGAACGGATGCGCGAACTCGCTCCCCAGGGATATTCACTGGCGACCGACGTGGCCGAGTGGCTCGTCAAGCAGCACGTTCCGTTCCGGGACGCGCACGAGATCACCGGCAAGCTGGTCGCGCATGCGGAATCGCACGCTCTCGACCTCGAGGAGGTCGACGACGCTGCACTCGTGGCGATCTCGCCGCACCTGACACCGCAGGTGCGCGAGGTGCTGACGGTCGAGGGCTCGGTGTCCTCACGTGACGGTGTCGGGGGGACGGCGCCCGCCCGCGTTGCCGAGCAGCGCGCCCACCTCACCGAACGCGTGCGCATCCTCTCGGACACGATCTTCGGCGCCGGCGTGTGATGGCAAGGCGCAGGCAGCGGCTGACGACGGCGATCGCGGTGGTCGCCGCGGCCGTCGTGATCCTGGCCATCGCAGCCACCCTGGTCATCGGCGGCCGGCTCTTCTAGCGCCCAGCCATGTACGTTCCCGATAGGTCGTTCTTCGAACGCAGTTCACTCGAGGTGGCTCCCGAGCTCCTCGGTGCCCACCTCACGCATCTCACCGACGACGGACCGGTCACATTGCGACTGACCGAGGTCGAGGCGTACCTGGGTGACGGAACGGACCCCGGGTCGCACGCTTTTCGAGGCATGACGCCGCGCAACGCCGTCATGTTCGGCCCGGCAGGGCATGTCTACGCGTACTTCACCTACGGCATGCATACCTGCGCCAACCTGGTCTGCTCGAAGGAGGGCGAAGCGTCCGGGGTTCTGTTGCGCGGTGCCGAGGTGGTCGGGGGAGAGGAGCTTGCCCTGCGACGTCGAGGAGGGAAGGCGCCGCACCGCGATCTGGCACGCGGCCCTGCGCGGCTGACCGTCGCGGCGGGCATTCGCCTGGATGAGAACGGTTCCGACGCCTTCCAACCACCGTTCTCGATCGAGTTGCTCGACATCCCGGTCACTCCGTTCTCGGCCGGACCGCGCACCGGCATCAGCGGGCCGGGCGGCGACGAGTCGTTGTACCCCTGGCGCTTCTGGATTCCGGGCGACGTGACGGTGTCGCCGTACAAGCGGCATCCTCGCGCGAAGTCGTCGAGTCGATCCGCCGCTGCCGTTTGAGTATCGGGGCTTCGACTCTCGAAGTCGATCGGCTCGGCTGAGCGAGCCGACTCGGTCAGCTCCCCCTTGATCACCGACAAGCGGGTGGCCGGCATATCAACGTGAGCCCGCCGGAACCTGCCTCAGATCCCGATCGCGAACCGGAACAATCCGCCGCACGCAGCGGCCCACACAAGACTCACCAGTGTGCCGATGATGAATCGCTCCCGCACTTCGGCGCCGTCCAGCTCGCTGAATCGTCCGACGCTCTTGATGGCGATGACAGCGGCGACCGCCTCCGGAAAGCCGGCCATGATGCTCGCCGTCGTCGCGATCCTCTCGAAGACGCCGATCACTGTTCCGCCGCGCAGCACCTCGCCGCGCACAACCTCGCCATCCGGAACCGTGCGTTCCACGACGATGCCGCCGTGGGTTCCCTCGAGCATGCTTCCCCGCGACGCGACGGCCAGCACGAAGAGCGTGGCGGGCCCTCCGCCGAGCACGCTGAGTGCCAGAACGGCCAGCCCCAGCACGACGCTGTACACCGGCAACGGTCGCTCGTGGGGGAGCACCACGGCGATCATGCCGACCGTGATCGCCGCCGCTGCCGCGATCACCAGCCACCGTCGGGGCGTTTTCAGTGTCACGGCCGCTGCGGCTACTCCGAGCCCGATCACCACGATGACGAATGCCCAGTAGACGATGGTCAGTGCCGGGTGCAGCAAGGGAAAGGCCATCTCACTCTCCTTCGGCCGAGCGCTCGTCCAAGTCCTGCATCAGCCTAGTGAGCGCAGGCACGGCGGCCGCCTCAGGATGGATGCCGGCAGCCCGCGCGCGTGAGCTCACGGCTGGTTCGCTGATGTTCAGCCGTGCTGACGCCTCTCGTTGAGTGAGACCCTGCCGCATGAGGTCGTAGAGCTCCCATCCCGCGTTGCTGCGTCTGGCACGTGTGGTGAGGAGCAGCTCGACGAGAGCCTCGACGTCGGACGCCCGCTCTTCCTCTGCCGAACCTCCCGAGCGCAACGCGAACCGCGTTGTTCGCTTCTTCGCCGCGTCCACGGCCTCTCTCGCCGCGAAGAACGCAGGTCCGGTTGCGGCTCGCGCATCGGCGGGCAACGGCTCCCGCACCCGGCCGCATCCGATTCCCACGCTCCATTCGCCGGTGCGTGTCAGGTCGAGCGCGATGCCGAGCGCCGCATCCGCGGCCGCGGTCACGGTCTGCACCTCGTCACCGGCGTTGCGGTCGACTCCGAGCGTGAGCATCTCCCCGAACACCTGTTCGAGCCGGCGCTGCGTCTCGTGCACGACATCCGGGCGATGGCGGCTGTTCACCTGATCCGCTGTGATGACGAACATGGCGCCTCCGATGCAAGATAAGGCGTCAAGCCTAACCCATTCCTAGTTAAGGCGTGAGCATTCATCTATGACAGTGTAGGCCGCCATGCATTGCTACTGTTGTGGCGTGCCAGCCGAAGTCCTCTCCGCCCAGCGCAACGACCCGAGTTTCGACGACATCTGGGACGAACTCATCTGGCGCGGACACGTTCATGTCTCGACCGACCCTGCCGCACTGCGCGAAGCTCTGGCCTCGGGGCCGATCACCTACTACTGCGGCTTCGATCCGACGGCCGCGAGCCTCCATCTCGGCAATCTCGTGCAGCTCATCCTCATGCGCCGGCTCCAGCTGGCAGGGCACAAGCCGCTGGGCCTGGTCGGCGGATCGACAGGTCTCATCGGAGATCCGCGTCCCTCGGCGGAACGCACACTCAACACGAAAGAGACCGTCTCCGAGTGGGTCGGCCATCTCCAAGCCCAGGTGTCGCGATTCCTCAGTGACGACGGCGAGACCGCGATACGCCTCGTGAACAACCTGGACTGGACCGCACCGTTGTCGGCGATCGACTTCCTCCGTGACATCGGGAAGCATTACCGGGTCGGCACCATGCTCAAGAAGGATGCCGTCGCAGCCCGCCTGAACTCCGACGCCGGAATCAGCTACACCGAGTTCAGCTATCAGATCCTCCAGGGTTACGACTACCTCGAGCTCTACCGTCAGTACGAATGTGTGCTTCAGACCGGCGGAAGCGATCAGTGGGGCAACCTCACCAGCGGCACCGATCTGATCCATCGGGTCGAGGGCGCCAGCGTGCATGCGATCGGAACGCCTCTGGTGACGAACAGCGATGGGACCAAGTTCGGCAAGAGCGAGGGGAATGCGGTCTGGCTCGATCCAGCCATGACCAGCCCGTACGCCTTCTACCAGTTCTGGCTCAATACGCTCGACGCCGACGTGGTCGACCGCCTGAAGGTCTTCACGTTCTTGCCACGCGACGAGATCGAGCGGTTGGAGCAGGCCGTTGCCGACGAGCCGTACAAGCGCGAGGCGCAGCGGATGCTCGCCAGAGAGGTGACGAACCTCGTGCATGGCCGGGTAGCCACCGAGGCCGTCGTCTCCGCAGCCGAAGCGCTGTTCGGCGACGGCGACCTCGAAGCGACGGATGCCGCCACTCTCGAAGCGGCCCTTCGCGAACTTCCGAACACGACGACGGCTCCGAACGCACCGATCGCCCAATTGCTGGTCGACACGGGTCTTACTTCCAGCTTGTCGGAGGCACGCAGAGCGATCGCGCAGGGCGGGGTGTATGTGAACAACGCCAAGGTGGTCGATGCTGCCGCGACTGTAGCGACCAGCGTTCTCCCGAGCGGGGTTGCCGTGCTCCGGAGGGGGAAGAAGACGCTCGCCGGCGTCTTCGTCGAATGATCTCGATCTCACGGATGCCCGGCGACACGCCCGGCTCGCGCAGCGATTTGCTCCGCGCATTCTGCCCCACGTACAGTAATCACCTGTCGCCCAAAGGCGCGGAAAGCTCGCAGAGCGGCCCGCCTCAAGAGTGGCGATCCTCAGCCGAAGAGCTACTCCTCTTGCAGGAGAGAACCACTGGCTTGTAGGATGAAAGACCACCCCGAAGAGCAGATCGCCAGATCGACTCGAACGTGATCCGATGTGTTGAACACGTCTAGTCCGGGCGGACAGTCGAGTTGACAATCGTGCTGCGGGTGGTAAGGTAGTGAGGTTGCCTCGGGGAGAGGGTCGCGAGACCCGAAACCGAGAGTGTCCGATCCTTGAGAACTCAACAGCGTGCACAATGTCAAATGCCAATTTACCTCGGCATCAACTTTTTTTGGTTGGTGTGGAGATTCCTTTGGATTAGATATTTATTTGAATGTCAGTTTGATATTCGATTCTAGTCAAGACAAGCTCGCGATTCGTGAACCTTTTTTGGTTCGTGTTTTGTATGGGTGTTTCCGGTGGGTCCTTTTGGGGGCTTGTCGGGTTTGAACATTTATGGAGAGTT
>NZ_BAAHAW010000044.1:0-5275 GCF_054777235.1 Humibacter antri
TCCCTGATCAGATAGGCATTCTCCGTTTAACTCGCCGACCTCAACTCACCACCCATCGGTGGATCCGGGTGAAAGGCCCGCTGGTCAGGCTTGGCGAAGCCGATGGTCGCAGAGTTGAAGATCTCGTCGAAATGGGCGTCGAGCCCGAGCTCCGCCGCTTCTGCCGGGATGGTGTCAGTCCCATTGGTGAGGATCGCGGTCCGCAGCCCGAGCGCTCGAAGTTCGTCCGCAAGACTGAGCACTGCCCGGTCGGCGCGAAAGGGCTGGCGCCCCCACTCCGCCGCGGCATCCGGGTTTCCCACGTGCTCGGCGATCCGCGCTACCCAATCACGCCGGGAAAGCCGTCCCGTAGTGACTTGTTCGATCAGCGGGCTGCTGAACGCGAAACGCTCAATCGCGCCCGCCGCGACCCCGTGCCTCACCTCAATACGTCGGACATTGCTCGGATCGAAGTGGCGCACCACACCGTCAAGGTCGAAGAGCGCAACATCGATCACGGATCCATTTTGCCGAACACCATGAGGGCCGCCCGATGACGGATCCTTTGCGGACATGCGTCTACGCGTGGGCTGGGAGTGGTGCGCCTCGGTTGAGGCCGGCAGTGGGCGGGATGTTCAAGACGAGGGGCAGATTGCGCATGATCACGACGCTGTCGAGCTCCGCTGCGTTGCGGGGGAGCGAGTCGAAGAACGACGAGCGGATCTCGTTGATGTGGCCCGGTTGGACGGCCCACGCATCTGAGGTGAGTTCGATGGGTTCGGCGCTGCGGCCGTCGCGGCGCGGGGACCAGCCGATCGCGCCGTTGCGATAGAAATCCGATGCGGCTTGGACGGTCGGGAACAGCGAGCTTGACCATTCCTGGCTCAGCTCAACATCGGCCAGGGCGCATGTGTCGCGGGCGTTCATTTCGACTCGGAAGTGCGTCGCGGTCTCCTTGAGTTCGAAGCGGGCGTGTTTCTGTACTCCGGGGAACAACCGCCCTCCGGCCAGGACGGGAAGCAGTGACGAGCTGTGCCGTTCGAAGATGTAAACGCCGGATCGAGTTCGCTCACCCTCGTCCCATTCCACGGCAATTCGGTGGGCGGCATTCTCGGTCCGGATTCCGATGGACGGTGCCACCCATCCCGGGCGAACGGAGTGCAGCCCGAGGACGCAGAATCCACCGACCGCCCGACCCTCGACCAGGTGCGGGCGGAAGGGCTGCGGCAGAAGCCGCGCCGCAACGGTCGGATCGACCGCGTAGCTGATCAGAAGCCGACGTCGAAGCTGGGCTTTGAGGGAGCCGAACGCACTCATGCTGTCGCCTCCGTCGGGCGGCCCCGACGAGAGGAGGTAGAGCGTTTGCGGACCTCGCGCAGGACGATCTGCTCCGGGCATACCGTCGAGAGGAAGTCGCCGACAGACAGTGCCAGTCGGTCGCCGACAAGGGAGTAAAGGATGCGGTTGGCGTCGCGTCGCTCGGTGACCAGGCCCGCCTGCCGCAGCACGCTCAAATGCCGCGAGATGGTCGGGCCGGTCGCCTTGAATCGCGCGGCAATCGCCCCGGCTGCCATCTCGCCGTCCTTCAGGTCTTGCAGGATCTGCCGCCTGGTCGGGTGGGCGAGAGCGGCGAATACATCGGTCGCAGCATCCGTCATATTCGCAATCTAGCATCAATGCTAAATACAGTCTAGCTTCGTTGCTAAGAAGCGAAGGGCAAGGGCATGCGGATTGCGATCACAGGCGGCACAGGATTCGTCGGGAGTCATCTCGCCGAGCGACTCGACCCCGCAGACACTGTGCGCATCTCCCGCCGCAATGGCGTCGCGATCGACGATGTAGATGCTTTGGCGGCGGCGTTCGTCGGCTGCGAAGCCATCGCCCACTGCGCGGGCATCAATCGCGAGATTGGCACGCAGACTTTCCGACGCGTGCACATCGAGGGCACTCGCGCGGTGATCGAGGCAGCCCGCCGGGCGGGCGTGAAGCGGCTCGTCATGGTCAGTTTTCTGCGTGCGCGACCTGCGTGCGGCTCGGCCTACCACGAAAGCAAGTGGGCCGCTGAAGAGCTCGTCCGGCACTCCGGGCTCGAGTACAACGTCTTGAAGTTCGGGATGATCTACGGCCTCGGTGACCACCTGATCAACCACGTGACCCGCTCCGTGCGCACCGTGCCGATATTTGCGACCGTCGGTTTCCAGGAGAAGACAATCCGGCCCGTCCCCGTCGCCGACGCAGTCGACGTTCTGCTCGCAGCCATACACGGGCGCCTGTCCCAGATGACCATCGCGGTCGTCGGCGCCGAAGAACTCACCCTCAGCGAAGCCGTACGCCGGATCTCTCACCTTGCTGGCATTGCACCCGTGATCATTCCCACACCGGTTTGGGCCATCCGCGTACTCGCTCAACTGACCGAATGGACGATGGTCGTCCCACTCCTAGCCAAAGCGCAAGCACGAATGCTCGCCGAAGGCGTCAACGAGCCCGCACCCTACGCACCCGAGCCGCCGAAAGACCTCCGCCCCTCTCGACCGTTCGACGACGAAACGATCAGCGCCGCGCTACCCGACGGCCGCTTCGGACTCGCCGATCTGCGCTTTGCCCAACGATGGTCCCCCCGACGAGCCATCGCCGCGGAGTAGCAACAAGGCGCATCCAAGTCCGGTTCGAGCTCAACCGCGCAATGGTGCGCAAGGGGATCCCTGTCCGTGCATCCCAAGCGACTGATGGATCTGAGCGCACGTTGAGGGATCGTCGTGCGTTTCGCGTGTTGCATTGCGGGTGCGACACGCCGGGTTACGGCCGGTTGAAGATGTCGTGAGTGCCGATGCGACGCCACTGGACGTGCGGCTCGCCGGTAATCACCTCGGGGCCGTATGTGAAGGTCGCGCGCCCGTCGGGTGCCCAGCTGAGCTCCCACACGCCGCTGGCTCCCTGGACGCGTTTGACACGCAATCCGGGGCGAGGGAGTCGCCTCTCGCGTAGGTCCTCGACCAGCTGGGCGACAGCAGTGGCGAAGCGCCGTCGATTCTCAGGCGTCAGCGACTTCAGATCGCGCTCAAAGGATGCGCCGGTCTCGAAGGTCGGGGTCACGGCCCGGCTTACTGCTCGAGCGTCGCGAGGAACTCCTCGCCAGAGCGGTAGACGCGGGTACGACCCTCGGCGTAGTCGCGGGACGCCTCCGTCTCGCGCCCCTGCCACTCGTCGGTCCAGAACCATGCTTGATCGGCGGCGATCGTCTTCAGCCCCCGCACGTAGACGCGCCCGCTCTCCTCCTCGACGTCGAACTCAAGTTCGTCCCCCGAGGCGATGTGCAGGCGCTGCCGCACGGCGTTGGGCAGGGTGATCTGGCCGCGGTCGCGGAGGGAAGTACGGGCAATCGTCTCGGACATGCTCTGATTATCGCACTTTCGCACAATCCGCGCAGGAGTGCCGCCGCGTCACAGCACCCGAGCACGACCCCCGACCGGGACGATCCGCCCGATGAGGGATCGATCAACGTGTTGCCGTTCCGGCACGGCCGCGGCACCGGATCTCGGGGAGCGCTGCTCGGCATGATGTTTTCGTGAACCAGTTCCGCGCGTCCGTGCAATAGACCATATGAGCACGGATGCTGACATCATCTGCCGTTCCGTCGACGAGCCGAAGGCGTTCGCGGAGCTGTTCGATCTGCACGCCCGTGCGGTGGCGGCGTTCGCCACGCGGCGGGTGGGTACGGATGCAGCGCAAGACGTGCTCAGTGAGACGATGCTCGTCGCTTTTCGACGCCGGGCGGACTTCGACGCCTCATGGGATTCAGCCCGGCCATGGCTGTTGGGTATCGCCTCCCGGATCGTGAAGAGGCACAGGGCGCAGGAAGCTGCACAATGGCGGGCTTTCCAGGCGTCGGTGTCCCGAGGCGACCACACCAGCGATGGGCAGATCGACGCGGCCTCGGCACGGACGGACGCCACTGCCGCTCTCCGGGCGTTGGTGCCGCGCATTGCGGCGTTGTCGGCGCGAGACCGCGAGACCTTGCTGCTGTATGCGTGGGGTGATCTCACCTATGAAGAGGTCGCGCTCGCTCTCGGTGTGCCGGTCGGGACGGTGCGCTCTCGGCTGAACCGGGTGCGCAGAAAGCTCGCGCCGCCGGGCACGCGTGCGGCGGTACGGCTGACGTGGATGGCGAAGGAGGAGACGGATGGACATCTTGGAACGGGTGCGTGAGATAGGGCAGGACGTCCCCTCCATCACGGATGTGGAGTTGGAGGAGGCGCGGCAGAAGTTGCTGCACGAGACCGCTCGAAAGCAGCTGACCGGTGTGCGGAGGCCGGTTCGTCGGCGCGTGATCGGAGGATCCGTCGTGGTGGCGGGGCTGGCGGCGGCTGCGCTTGTTGCGGGGCTGGTCCTGGCCCCGCCGCACCCCGAGCCGGCGGCCGCTGCCGTGCTCCGACAGGCCGCGAACGTGACGATCAACGCCGTGGACACCACGCTAACCAACGGCCAGTACCTGCGGGTCACGGATACGACTACCTATTCGGGCGACCCGGATCCGGAGGCCGGGGGCGGGACCGGTCGTGCGCCCGGTAGTTCGTTGCTTGTGCTCTACGTTCCAGCTGACCGCGCAAAGGACTGGTTCCTTCAGCTGGGTCCCGACTCGCGAGGGTTCGGGAAGGTTGAGCGGCTGTTAGGCGGTGATGACGGAGCCCTGACGCCGGAACAACGCGCCAGAGGCAAGTTCACAACATCCATCGACACGTGGCGCCCCTTCTACGCGGAGATGCCGCGGGATCCGAAGGAACTGCTGAACTGGTTTCTCGCGCGCGGTGAAAAGAGTCAGGGGTACGACTGGGTGATGAGCATGTTCAGCGACCCACTCACGACCGCTCTGATGCCTCCTGACCTGCGTGCGGCGGCCTTCCGCGCCCTCGCACTGATCCCTGGCATCAACGTCGTGTCCAGCGACGGATCGATCGTGACCCTACAACGTGCCGACACCACCCACGCCAGGGTGAAGACGATCGTCGTCGACACCTCCACCGGATTCATCCGCTCGTATACCGCCGAGAGTCACGACGTGCCGGGCACAGTGCTAACGGACACTCAGAGCATCTCAATGTCCGTCGTCGACCACGCGCCCACGCCCACGTCATAGACCACGAGCTACCCGGCTGACTTTGTCAACCCGGCCGCACTCCCAAGGTCCGCCCACCGCGGTACGGCATCTACCCAAGCATCGCGCGTTGAGGGATCCTTCTCTAATTGTGTGTTGGCTGGCCTGGGGCTGGCTGGCAGGCTGGCATCGGTCCGGCTGGTG
>NZ_BAAHAW010000045.1:0-21152 GCF_054777235.1 Humibacter antri
CGAACGCCGCCAGCTCACACTGGCAGCCTGACCAACCAACCACCTGTCCGGGAACAGGGGTCAACCTCACGCCGGATATGTACTGAGCTGGCTGGATCTGGAGTCTGCACGATCGGGCGATACCCCGTCGACTATCTTGACAGTCCTGTCGATCCAAACCCACTCGACCGGCATGAACGTCGCAGCATGTCCAAACACATCGCCCACCGAGATCACCTCAAGGCCGACTGGGACGGCGGGCGGTTACCGGCTCTCGCTCATCCCAGCCCACGCGCAAAGGAACCTGCACTCCTTCTACGCGCCGCCCCGATCGCTGACGCCGCGACAGGCAGACTGCCCTCCCTGTCGTCGAGCGGCGTTGCTGCGCCCCTCGCGGGCGCCGATCGCGTAGCTCACGGAACTCTTGCACGCGGGCGCCGAGGAGCGAAAGCCCCCGCTACTTTCTTCGTGACCCGTCGAGCGAGCATGCTGGCGTAGACCCGCTTCGCGAGCCGAGCGCACCAACATTCGGACACTGATCATCAATACTCGTCATCCGTCACACCGAAAGGACGGACAAAGTGCGTAAGAACACCAGCTCCACACGCGACCGGGTCAAGTCATCTTGCAATACGACAAATCAGGTACCCCGCCTGTCGGGATGACAGGATTTGAACCTGCGACCCCCTGACCCCCAGTCAGGTGCGCTACCAAGCTGCGCCACATCCCGTAGCCGTCCGCGGACGGCCCTGGATAGTTTACAGGGCGCAGGAGGGGCGGCGGCACCATCGTGTTGACAAGGAACACTTCGACACTCGCTCAGCTGGGTCGACAGCCTCCCGCGACGTCGACGGCCCACGGTACCTTGGCGGCATGGTGGCGAAGGTGTTCGAGGAAGCGACGACCGACATCCGAGTCGTGCCGGTCGGCGACGTGCCGTGGAGCGATGTGCGCACCGTGTTCGGCACTCGAGGTGACCCGGCGACGTGCTGGTGCCAGTTCTTCAAGCTGTCGAACGCGCAGTGGCGTCAGGCGGATGTTCCGGCCCTCGAATCCGCGCTCTGCGAGCAGGCGCGCCACGACCCGGGTCCCGGCCTGATCGCCTACGCGGGCGACGAGCCCGTCGGCTGGGTCGCGGTGCAACCGCGTTCGGACTACCCGCGGCTGCGCACCAGCCGCATCGTCGCGCAGGGCCGCACGGAACAGCGGCACGACGACTCGAGCGTGTGGTCCATCACCTGCTTCGTCGTGCGGGTCGGCTTCCGAAGGCGGGGCGTGGCATCCGCTCTGCTCGCCGCAGCGATCGAGCATGCACGAGCATCCGGTGCGCGGATCGTGGAGGCATACCCGGTCGACACGGCCGAACGAAAGGCGTCGTCGGCGGAGCTGTTCCACGGTGTGCTCTCCTCATTCGTCGCCGCCGGGTTCGAGGTCGTCTCCCGGCCGCAGCCAGGTCGCGCCGTCGTCAGTCTCGAACTCTGAACGAACCGGCAACGGAGCCTCCGACCGCCGAAGACGCAGCCCGCGCAGCATCATCCGTTCCGCGCGATGGAACCTGTGCGGCACCGCCCTAGTCTTGATGCCATGAGCGCAGACGAGGGACGCCTTCGGTTCGAGCATGAGGCGATCCACAGCGCAGCGGAGTTGTTCGACGCAGGCAAGGCGGCACGCGGCCAGCTTCCGCGCTCAGGGCACGCCGAGTACACGCCCGCCAAGAACCGCGACCCCATCGGCATCCTTCGACAGCAGCACGAGCATCGCGTGCCTGAGCTGATCCCTTTGCGCCTGGAGCGGATGACCGCAAGTCCGTTCGCGTTCTACCGCGGCTCGGCCGCGATCCAGGCCGCCGACCTGCGCGATGCACCCCGCACGGGCGTCGACGTCACCATCTGCGGCGATGCGCACCTGGCGAACTTCGGCCTCTACGCCTCCCCCGAGCGTTCGCTCGTGTTCGACCTGAACGACTTCGACGAGTCCGCGTACGGCCCGTGGGAGTGGGACGTCAAGAGGTTCGTCACCGGCGTCGTCGTCGCGGCCAGGCAGCGCGGATTCAAGGAGTCCAAGGTGCAGACGGCGGCCCTCGAGGCCGCCGCGAGCTACCGCATCGCCATGCTCCAGATCACCCAGCTGAGCGTGCTGGAGCGTTACTACATACGGGCTGACGTGCACAGGGGGCAGCGCGCCGCGAGCTCGCAGAAGGTACTCGATCACGCCATCGATGCGGCGTCCCGCCGCACGTCGGCACGAGTGGTTCGCAAGATCACCAAGCGCGCCGACGACGGCACGACGACGATCGTCGAGAATCCGCCCGTGCTGGC
This sequence comes from Humibacter antri, assembly GCF_054777235.1. NCBI lineage: Bacteria > Bacillati > Actinomycetota > Actinomycetes > Micrococcales > Microbacteriaceae > Humibacter > Humibacter antri. Next base: position 2,298 of record NZ_BAAHAW010000045.1, read on the forward strand.
GCATGTGCCGGAGACCACCGAGAAACGCGTGCTGAGCATCGTCAAGCACTACCTCTCGACGGTGCCATCCGACATCGCGGTGCTGCTGTCGCAGTACGTGCCGACGGATGCCGTGCGCCGCGTCGTCGGTGTCGGCAGCGTCGGCACACGCTGCTACATCATCGTGCTCTCAGGTCCGGCAGGCGAGTCGCTCGTGCTGCAGGTGAAAGAAGCGGTGGAGTCCGTCGCCGTCGAGTTCGGCGGCGCCACGGCGGGATGGGCGCCGGTCTATGGCGACCGCGTCGAGCCCGACGAGCACGGCCACCGGGTCGTCGCCAGCCAGCACGTGCTGCAGGCGGTCAGCGACCCGTTCCTCGGCTGGGTGAAGTACGACGGCCGCGCCTTCTACATCCGCCAGTTCCGTGACCAGAACGTCTCCATCGACACCGAGACGCTCGACTTCCGTCCGTTCGCCGACTACGTGGATGCCTGCGGCACAGTGCTCGCGCGCGCCCACGCCCAGTCCCCCGCCGCTCCGTTCATCGCCGGATACCTCGGAGGCGGCACCCCGTTCGATTCCGCGATCGCGGAGTGGGCATCCGCCTACGCCGATCAGGCGGTCGAGGACTACCAGGCGTTGCGCAAAGCCGTGAAGAAGGGGGAGATCTGAGATGAGCGCGCGATTCGTGTACTGGATGAACGTCTCGCTCGACCTCTACATCGAGCACCAGGCGTGCGACCACTCCGACATCGAAGGCCCTGACTGGATCCGCATCGGCGAACCGCTTCACCGCGAGTTCAACCGGCGAGCACAGGCGATGTCGATGTTCGTCGAAGGACGCGTCGTCTACGAGATGATGGACCCGTTCTGGCTGGATGCCCGCACGAACGAATCGCTTCCCGCCTTTCTGCGCGAATACGGCGAGATCTGGACATCGATGCCCAAGGTGCTGGTGTCGCGCACCCGCACCGCGGCATCCCACGACACGCGCATCATCGGCGGGGACGACGCGATCGATCAGCTGGCCGCGCTTCGGCAGAGTGCCGACGGTGACATCGGTGTCGGCGGCGCGACCCTGGCGACGCAACTCCTGCGTGCCCGGCTGCTCGACGAGTTGATGCTTTTCACGCATCCGGTCGTCCTCGGCTCGGGCCGACCGCTGTTCGACGACCCGCACCCGCGGGTAGACCTCGACCTGCTCGAGCAGCAGACCTACGCCGATGGCGTCACGCTGCACCGCTACGCGGTGCGCGGTGCGAGCTGAGCGCGGGCGCCGCCGCCTCTCGTGAGACTAGCCGTATGCGCCGACACTAGGCGCACCACGGCTGGTCTCAGCGCATACGGCTAGTCTCGCGAAACTTGCGGCGTCGCTTTTCCCGCATCGGGCGCGTGGCAGAGCCGCTCTGCTGGCCGACCGCGGCCGAGACGGCCGCGGCGGCTACGGCGCAGGGCCCGGAAATGGGCCCTGTGGAAGCGTCGCCCTAACGGCGACGCTTCTCCCGCACGCGCATGTTGAGCACGATCGGCGTTCCCTCGAAGCCGTAGAGCTCGCGCAGGCGGCGCTGGATGTACCTGCGATAGCCGGGGTCGAGGAATCCGGTCGTGAAGAGCACGAACGTCGGCGGACGGCTCGACGCCTGCGTTCCGAACAATATGCGCGGTTGTTTGCCGCCTCGCACCGGGTGCGGATGCGCCGCCGTCAGCTCGGCCAGGAACGCGTTGAACTTGCCGGTGGGGATGCGCGTGTCCCACGAATCGAGCGCCGTCTCGAGTGCAGGCACGAGCTTCTCCAGATGCCGTCCGGTGCGCGCGGAGATGTTCACTCGCGGCGCCCACGACACGTGCGCGAGGTCTTGCTCGATCTCGCGTTCGAGGTAGCGGCGCCGATCGTCGTCGAGCAGGTCCCACTTGTTGTACGCCAGAACAAGCGCACGACCGCTCTCCAGCACGAGGTCGATGATGCGCACATCCTGCTCACTGATCGGCTCGCTCACATCGAGCACGACCACCGCGACCTCCGCCTTCTCCAGCGCGGTGCTCGTGCGCAGGGAGGCGTAGAAGTCGGCGCCCTGCTGCAGGTGAACGCGGCGACGGATGCCCGCGGTGTCGACGAACCGCCACACGCGGCCGCCGAGCTCGATCTGCTCGTCCACCGGGTCACGGGTGGTGCCCGCGAGCTCGTTGACGACGACGCGCTCCTCCCCCGCCGCCTTGTTGAGCAGGCTGGACTTGCCCACGTTCGGCCGTCCGACGATCGCGACGCGGCGCGGTCCGCCGATCTCGCGCTGCGCGAAGGCGGACTCCGTCGGCAGCACCTTCAGCACATCGTCGAGCAGGTCGGCGACCCCCCTGCCGTGCAGGGCGCTCACCGGCCGCGGCTCCCCGAGTCCCAGGGACCACAGTTCGGTGGCGTGCGGTTCCTGTCTGGCGTCATCCACCTTGTTCGCCACAAGGAACACAGGCTTCTTCGATTTGCGCAGCAGGCGAACGACGTGCTCGTCGGTGGATGTCGCGCCCACATTCGCGTCGACGACGAACAGCACGACGTCGGCGAGGTCGATCGCGATCTCGGCCTGAGCGGCGACGGATGCGTCGATGCCCTTGGCGTCCGGTTCCCAGCCTCCGGTGTCGACCACGCTGAACCGGCGGTCGTTCCATTCGGCCTGGTAGGTGACGCGGTCGCGGGTCACACCCGGCACATCCTCGACGACCGCCTCGCGGCGGCCGAGAATGCGGTTCACCAGTGCCGACTTGCCCACGTTCGGCCGCCCCACGATGGCCACAACGGGCAGCGCAGGCAGGTAGTGGATCTCGTCCGGGTTCTCGGTGACGGCATCCAGCACGTCGAGGTCGGCGTCGTCGAGCTCGTAGTCTTCGAGCCCGGCCCGCAGCGCATTGGCGCGCTGGTGGGCGAGGTCGTCGTCCACATTCGCCAGTCGTTCGGCGAGATCGTCGGGGCCGGCCTCGAACTCGTCGCCGGCATGTTCGGGCCGACTGCTGTCGGCATGGTGGGAGTCAGACATCCGTTCCTCCTCGGGACGGGTCGGTCCCTATCGCACGGCCGTCACGCCGTAGACGGCGCGCCGGAACCGGCGATGGGGGCCCAGCGGGGCGCGCGGCCTGGATCACGTCGATCACGGCGTCGACGGTCGCATCGAAGTCAAGGTCGGTGGAGTCCACAGTGGTCACGCCATCGGCAGCGGTCATGAAGTCGACCACTTGCAGGTCGGCGTGGTCGCGGGCGTGCAGTTGTGCGGCGACATCCGCTGCGGCGTGCCCGTCGAGCTCGCCGGCGCGGCGCGCCGCGCGCACCTCGGGTGTCGCTGTCAGCAGGATGCGCACCGGAGCATCCGGAGCCACCACGGTCGTGATGTCGCGGCCCTCGGCCACGATCCCGTCGCGATCGGTGCTCGACAGCAGACTGCGGAACAGCTCGTTCAGCCGCAGTCTCACCTCGGGAATGCGCGCCACCGCGCTCACCCGCGCCGACACCTCCGGATCGCGGATGTCCGCGGTCACGTCGGTCTCGCCCACGAAGACGCGCTGGGCCCGCATCGCCGGTTCCGGCGCGCCGTATTCGGCGTGACGGCCGTGCGATGGGGAGCGACCGGATGCCGTGTCGATGCGATACTCGAAGTCGGCGATGGCACCGACAACGGCGCCTGCGTCGGTCACGTCGAGGCCGCGCCGCATCGCGAACCACGTCAGCGCGCGGTAGGCGGCACCGGTGTCGAGAAAGGCGAAGCCGAGCCGCGCTGCTGCAGCCTTGCTCACGCTGGACTTGCCGCTGCCAGCCGGTCCGTCCACGGCGACGACGATGGGAGTGCGCTCACTCATCCTGCGGTCCTCCATCCTCGTGCCGACAGGTCCTCGATGGCGCGGGTCTTCACTTCGGGCAGCACAGCGATCTCGGCCAGGCCGATCTGCGCCCCTGGCGAGTGCTCCAGCCTGAGGTCTTCGATGTTGACGCCGATCTCACCCAGTTCGGTGAACAGCCGCCCCAGTTCGCCCGGCCGGTCGTCCACCATGACGACGATGCCGGCGTAACGGCGATCCTGTCCGTGCTTGCCTGGCAGCCCCGCCACACCGGCGTTGCCGGCGGCGAGGTCCTGGGCGATCGCGCGGCGGGCGCCGGATGCCTCGACATCCGTCAGCGCGTCGAGCACGCCGTCGAGGTCGTCGCGGTACGCCCGCAGGATGTCCACAACGGCCGTCGCATTCGCCGAGAGGATCTGCACCCACAGTTCCGGGTCGCTGGATGCGATGCGCGTCACATCCCGCACACCCTGCCCGGCCAGCGCCAGCGCGGCCGACGGAGCCCCGTCCAGCCGTTTGGCCATCAGCGACGACACCACCTGGGGCGCGTGCGAGACGAGCGCCACGGCCGCGTCGTGCTCCTCGGCGGCGAGCGTGACCGGTGTGGCATCCAGATCGAGGATGAGGTGCTCGATCGCCACAACGCGTTCCTGCGGCACCTCCGGTCGCGGGCATACCACCCACGGTCGTCCGATGAAGAGGTCTGCGCGGGCAGCGATCGCGCCTCCGCGCTCCCGGCCGGCCAGCGGGTGGGATCCGACGTACCGACTGAGATCCATCGGTCCGAGCTCGGTGTCGAGCTGTTCGAGTTCGGTGAGCAGCGCGGCCTTCACGCTGGCGACGTCCGTGACCGTCGCATCCGGGAACGCCGCCAACTCGGCAGCGACGACGGATGCCGTGGCATCCGGCGGCACCGCCACCACGATCAGCGACGGGGCGTCGCCCTCGCGCGGCAGCCGGCCCGCACCGTAGTCGATCGCCAGACTCAGCCCGGCGCGCGAGGCATCCGCCAGGATCACGTCGACGCCGAGCGCCCGAAGGCCCAGTCCTATCGACGCGCCGAGCAGCCCGGCCCCCACGACACGCACGCTGCCGTCGAGGCGCGCGGCATGGTTCTGATTCACGTTCGCTCCGATTTCGACCTGGCAAGAGTGAGCACCTGGCCGAGCTCGATTTTAGTCAACTCACGCGTGGCGCCCGACCGTAGGCCGCCGAGCTTCAGCGGCCCGAACTGGCGTCGCACCAGCGCCGTCACCGGAAGCCCGACCGCGTCCAGCATGCGCCGCACGATGCGGTTGCGGCCCGAGTGCAGCGTCACCTCCACGATGCTCTGCCCGCCGGAAGTCTGCACCAGCCGCGCCTTGTCCGCAGTGATCGGCCCGTCGTCCAGCTCGATGCCTCGCATGAGCTTCGCCATCGTGGCAGGCACCGCGCTCCCCTGCACCGTCGCGATGTATGTCTTTGTCACCCCGAACGACGGATGCGCGAGCACGTTCGCCACCTCGCCGTCGTTGGTCAGCAGCAGCAGGCCGCTCGTGTCGGCATCGAGCCGGCCGACGTTGAAGAGCCGCACCTCATAACGATCGGCGAACTGCGTCAGGTCGGGGCGGCCTCGGTCGTCGCGCATCGAACTGACCACGCCGGTCGGCTTGTTCAGCATGATGTAGTGCTTGGAGGCATCCAATTGCACGGCCATGCCGTCCACCTCCAGCCGGTCGACGGCAGCGTCGATGCGGGTGCCCAGTTCGCGCACCGTCTCGCCGTTCACGCGCACACGGCCCTCGACGATGAGCTGCTCGCTCATCCGGCGAGACCCCACCCCTGCCGCGGCCATCACCTTCTGCAATCGCTCGCCGGCCTCCGAACCGGCGCTCGCGACGCGGGCATTGTCACCGCTGCCGGCTTCCGGACTGCCGGCCGCACGACCGACTCGCTCAGCGCACATCGCCCTCGAACCCTTCCGCCCCATCGGCAAGCAGCGGCGAGATGAGCGGTAGCTCCTCGATCGCGTTGACGCCGAGCTGTTGCAACAGCAGGTCGGTCGTGCCGTAGTTGATCGCACCGGTCTCGGCATCCGTGAACAGCTCTGTGATGAGGCCGCGCGAGAGCAGTGTGCGAACCACGGAGTCGACGTTCACCGCACGGATCGACGCGATGGCGCCGCGGGTGATCGGCTGCCTGTAGGCGATCACGGCCAGCGTCTCCAGAGCCGCTTGGGACAGCTTGGCGGGCGCCTGCTCGCTGACGAAGTCCGTGACGAGGCCGTCGTACTCGGCGCGCACGTAGAGTCGCCATCCACCCCCGACCTCGCGCAGTTCGAAGCCCCGCACCGGGCCCCCGTTCTCACCGTCGAAGTCGGCCACGAGGCCGTCGATCGCCTGCCGCACAGCGGCGACCGGAGCGCCGACGGCGGTCGCCAACGTCACGAGCGGGAGCGGCGCATCCGCCACCACGAGCACCGCCTCGATGGCGCGCGGTACGTCGTACGCGTGCAGCGGTTCGTGCGGCAGCGCAGCGTCTTCGAGCGGCAACGCAGTGTTCACGCCAGGCGATTCCGGTGGCTGCTGAAGGTCGAAGGGCTGCTCGTGATCATCCATAGTCGGCTCCCAGGTTCGCCAGATTCTCGTCGGACCAGGCATCCGCCACCCACCTGATGGTCAGTTCGCCCAGGGGCTCCAGCTGCTCGAAGGCGACCGCAGCGAACCGGTACAGCTCCAGCACGGCCACGAATCGGGCCACGACCACACCTTTCCGGTCCGCGCCCGCAATCAGCTCACGGAACGTGTACGGTGTGCCGCGCCTCAGCCGCGCCACCACGAGCGCGGCCTGCTCCCGAACGCTCACGAGCGGCGCATGCAGGTGATCGAGCTCGACCACAGGGATCGCCTTCGGCGCGAACGCCAGCTCGGCGATCGCCGCGAAGTCGTCGGCGCTCAGCGTCCACTTCAGCTCGGGCTCGCGGGAGCGATACTTCTCCTCCAGCCGTACGGAACGCGGATGCCTGGCCCACTCCGCCTCGAGGCGCTGCCCGAACCACGTCGAAGCCTCCTTGAACGCGCGGTACTGCAGCAGCCGGGCGAAAAGGAGGTCACGTGCCTCGAGCAGAGCGACGTCCTCGGCGTCGACGAGCTCACCCTGCGGCAGGAGTCCGGCCACCTTCAGGTCGAGCAGGGTCGCCGCCACGACCAGGAACTCGCTCGCCTGATCGAGTTCGTCGGCGGTGTCGATGTTCTTCAGATAGGCGATGAACTCGTCGGTCACCCGACTCAGTGCAACTTCTGTGATGTCCAGCTCGTGCCGGCCGATCAGGCTCAGCAGCAGGTCGAACGGCCCCTGGAACACCTCGAGCGCGACCCGGAACGAGGGTGCACCCTCTGCACCCTGTACGCTCTCGTCGGCGGCACCCTCCACGGCTGCACCCTCGACGACATCGCTCTCGACGACATCCTGTGCGTCGTGCTGCGCCGACGGCTCAGGCGGCGGCGCCACGGAAAACCAGTTCCCGCGCCAGCTGACGGTAGGAGTCGGCCGCCTGGTGCTCCGGCGCGAACTGAGTGATCGGGGTCGCGGCCACGGTGGCGTCGGGGAACTTCACCGTGCGTGTGATGACGGTCTCGAGCACTTCGTCGCCGAACGCGTCGACCACGCGCTCCAGCACCTCGCGAGAATGCAGCGTGCGCGAGTCGTACATGGTGGCCAGAATGCCGTCGAGCTCGAGCGCAGGGTTCAGTCGCTCGCGCACCTTGTCGATCGTCTCGATGAGCAGGGCCACGCCGCGCAGCGCGAAGTACTCGCACTCCAGAGGAATGAGCACGCCATGGCTGGCCGTGAGCGCATTGACGGTGAGGATGCCCAGCGACGGCTGGCAGTCGATGAGGACGACGTCGTAGTCTCCCGCCACCTTCCGCAGAACTCGGGCGAGCGCCTGCTCTCGTGCGACCTCGTTCACGAGGTGCACCTCGGCTGCGGAGAGGTCGATGTTCGCCGGGATGACGTCGAGTCCCGGGGTCGCCGTGTGCTGGATCGCCTCGGAGGGGTCGTGCGCACTGGAGAGCAGCAGGTCGTAGATGGTGACCGCCTCGTGGGTGGCGACGCCGAGGCCGGCCGACAGCGCGCCCTGCGGGTCGAAATCGATGGCGAGCACCTTGCGTCCGTACTCGGCCAGTGCCGCACCGAGATTGATGCTCGAGGTGGTCTTGCCCACTCCGCCCTTCTGGTTGCACAGGGCGATGACCCGCGCTGGTCCGTGCTGAGAGAGTGCCGGAGGGGTCGGGAATTGTCGCAGCGGACGCCCCGTCGGGCCCAGCTCTTCGACGACAGTGCCGCCGAAGCCCGGCAATTCCTGCTCGTCGGCTGGAATACGCGCCACGACTCCTCCGCTCGATTCAGGCCCTGGTCAATCGGACCCTGATCAATCGGGCCCTGGATTCGCGTCCGAGTCTATCGAGCATCCGCATGGTGAACAGTCAGGAACACCGCCGTTCCGGGCTATCGCGCCCGCGGGTGAGCCGTCGTGTACATGTCACGCAGCGTGTCGGCCGTGACCAAGGTGTAGATCTGCGTCGTCGCCACCGACGAGTGGCCGAGCAGCTCCTGCACCACGCGCACGTCGGCTCCGCCCTCCAGCAGATGCGTGGCGAAGGAGTGCCGAAGCGTGTGCGGCGACACGGATGCCGTCAGTTCCGCGCGCTCCGCCGCCGCTCTGATGATCAGCCACGCGCTCTGCCTGCTCAGCTTCGCGCCACGGGCGCCGAGGAACAGCGCCGGGGTCGCGTGTCCGCGCGCGGAGTACACCGGCCGCACCCGCACGAGGTACTCGTCCACCGCCTCGCGCGCGTACCGGCCGAGAGGCACGATGCGCTGCTTGCTGCCCTTGCCGGTGAGCCGGATGACGTCACGATCGATCACGTCGTCCACGTTGAGGTCGACGGCCTCGGAGACTCGCGCGCCGGTCGCGTACAGCAGTTCCAGCAGCGCCTTGTCGCGCATCCGGCCCGGCTCGTCGCCGTCCGTGGCCGCCAGCAGCGCCTCCACCTGGGCGAGGGTCAGCGCCTTCGGCAGCCGCGACGGCAGCTTCGGGGGCCGAACATCACGTGCGGCATCCTCCTGCACCTCACCCTCATCGAGCAGAAAGCTGTGCAGGCCGCGCACCGTGGAGAGCATGCGGGCGACGGATGCCGCGCCCAGCCGCTGCGTAGCATCCGCTTCTCCGCGCGTCACCAGGTGACGGGCGTAGTCGTCCACCTGGTGCGAGCCGATGGAGCCCATGTCGCCGATGCCGCGCTCGGCGAGCCAGGAGGCATAGGTACCGAGGTCACGCCGGTACGCCGCGACGGTGTTGCGCGAGAGCCCGCGCTCGATACCGACGTGCCGCAGGTACGCCTGGACCGCGGCCTCCGGCGTCATCGCGAGGCGTCCTCCGCACTGAGTCGATCGACCGACCCCGCCACGGATGCGTCAGGAGAGCCACCGTGCAGGTCGAGCGAACGAGTCAGCCACGATCCCCGCCGCAGCGGTTCGTCCGCCGCGCCGAGCGAGGCGTAGCCGTTCTCACGCGCAGCGACGGCCGCGAGCGACGCGATCGCGAGCGGCGCGTTGCGCAGCCGTCTCTCGAGCACACCGCGCACGACCTCCTCGAGCGGCACCCAGCGCACCTCGATGTCGGCTTCCTCGTCCTCCCGGGCGAACACCTCATCGGCCGCCCGCACGCCTCTGGCCAGATACACCCGGATCACCTCGTTGTTTCCGCCCGGCGTGCTCGCGAACTCGACGAGCACGTCCCAGCGATCGGCGACCACGTCCGCCTCTTCGGCCAACTCCCGTTTCGCAGCCTCCAGCGGCGGTTCTCCCGCCAGGTCGAGCAGACCGGCCGGCAGCTCCCAGTCCCTCGAGCGGATCGGATGCCGGTACTGCCTGATCAGCAGCACCCGGTCTTCGTCGTCGAGCGCCAGCACCGCGACGGCGCCGGTGTGGTCGACGTACTCCCGCACCACTGTGGACTCGCCGAGGTCGACGATGTCCCGTCGCACGTCCCAGACCCGACCGCGGTACACGACTTCGGAGTCGGTCACCGACCCGGTGTACGGCTGGTCCGCGAGGTCGTCGTACGCGGCGTCAGGCATCCTCTTTCACCTCGAACAAGCGCGTGGATTCCTGACGGATCAGGGCTGCGGCGATGAGGCCGCGGAACAACGGATGCGCCCTGTTCGGCCGCGAACGCAGCTCCGGATGCGCCTGCGTCCCGACGTAGAACGGGTGCGTCTCGCGCGGCAGCTCGACGTACTCCACGAGGTGCCGGTCCGGCGACGTGCCGGAGAACACCAGCCCGGCATCGGCGATCTGCTCGCGGAAATTGTTGTTCACCTCATACCGGTGGCGGTGCCGCTCCGACGCCGTCTCCGCGCCGTACAGCTCGGAGACGATCGATCCGTCCTGCAGTGTCGCCGGGTACAGACCCAGCCGCATCGTCCCGCCCAGGTCGCCGCCTGCGATGATCTCCACCTGCTCGGCCATCGTGGCGATCACCGGGTATCGCGTGTCGGGGTCGAACTCACTGGAGGATGCCCCGTCGAGACCGGCCTCGTTCCTCGCGTACTCGATCACCATGCACTGCAGCCCCAGGCACAGCCCGAGCACGGGGATGCCGTTCTCGCGCGCGAACCGCAGCGCACCGAGTTTGCCCTCGATGCCGCGGATGCCGAATCCGCCAGGCACGCAGATCCCGTCGACGTCCGCCAGTTCGCGGGCGGCACCCTCGGGCTCCTGGCATCCGTCGCTGGCGATCCAGCGCAGGTTCACCTTCGCCCGGTTGGCGAACCCGCCGGCGCGCAGCGCCTCGGTGACGGAGAGGTAGGCATCAGGCAGGTCGACGTATTTGCCGACCAGGCCGATGGTCACCTCGTGCTTGGGCTCGTGCACCACCTTGAGCAGAGTGTCCCAGCTCTCCCGGTCGGGCTGCTCGGCGAAGAGCCCGAGCTGGTCGACGATGTAGTCGTCGAGCCCCTGGTCGTGCAGCATGTTCGGGATGTCGTAGATGCTCGGCACGTCGACGGCGTTCACGACAGCACGCTCGTCCACGTCGCACATCAAGGCGATCTTCTTCTTGTTGCTTTCGGAGACCGGGCGGTCGCTGCGCAGCACGAGTGCGTCCGGCTGGATGCCGATGGAGCGCAGCGCGGCAACCGAGTGCTGCGTCGGCTTGGTCTTCTGCTCGCCCGACGCATTCATGTAGGGAACGAGCGACACGTGCACGAAGAAGCAGTTCTGACGCCCGAGCTCGTGACGCACCTGCCTTGCGGACTCGATGAATGGCTGCGACTCGATGTCGCCGACGGTGCCGCCGATCTCCGTGATGATCACGTCCGGCTGGGGGTCGTCGGATGCCTGCAGCCGCATCCTGCGCTTGATCTCGTCGGTGATGTGCGGAATGACCTGTACCGTGTCGCCGAGGTACTCGCCCCTGCGTTCCATGGCGATCACCTGCGAGTAGATCTGCCCGGTGGTGACGTTCGCGGCCTGGCTGAGATTGATGTCGAGGAAACGCTCGTAGTGCCCGATGTCGAGGTCGGTCTCGGCACCGTCGTCGGTGACGAAGACCTCGCCGTGCTGGAACGGGTTCATCGTCCCGGGGTCCACGTTGAGGTACGGGTCCAGCTTCTGCATGACGACCCGTAGGCCGCGGGAGGTCAGCAGGTTGCCGAGGCTGGCGGCCGTGAGGCCCTTGCCCAAAGAAGAAACGACACCACCTGTCACGAAGATGTGCTTGGTAGTGCCGTTCGGTTTGCTTGTGTCGTTCGAGGAGCCCGTGTCAGTTTTTTCCACCACGGGCTTTCATCTTATCAGCGCGGTGGAGCTAGGAGCGGAGGCCTTTCCCGACCTCTACCGCGACCCTCCCGATCCCACGGCCGTCACATCGCCCCGCGCCGTGCCGGAACCGGCGACGGGACCAAACCGCCGTCTCGTCGGGGTTACGGTGCAACCCGAAGCACCGCGCCCGCCCGAGCGAGCTCGATGAGTTCTCGCGCGTGCGCGAGTCCGCTCTCCGAGTCGGTGAGCCCCGACAGCAGCCGGGCCATCTCGGAGACGCGATCGTCGCCGTCGAGCTGGCGCACACTCGACGCTGTCACCGTTCCATCGCCCGCTTTCACCACCGAGAGGTGGTTGGTCGCGAACGCGGCGACCTGGGCGAGATGCGTGACCACGATGACCTGTGCACTCTCGGCGAGCTTCGCCAGACGCCGGCCGATCTCGATCGCGGATGCCCCGCCCACGCCCGCGTCGATCTCGTCGAACACGAACGTCGGCACCGGATCGCTCCCGGCCAGCACCACCTCGATGGCGAGCATCACCCGGGAGAGCTCGCCGCCGGACGCTCCCTTGCCGAGCGGCCGCGGCTCCGCACCGGCGTGCGGTCGCAGCAGGATCGACACGGCATCGCGGCCGGCGAGGGCGTAGTCGTCGCGCTGCTGAACCTCGACGATGATCGCGGCATCCGCCATCGCCAGTGCCGCAAGCTCCTCAGTCACCCGTGCCGCGAGTTCGTCGGCCGCCGCCGAACGCAGTTCGGAGACGGATGCCGCCAGACGGTCGACCTCCGCCTCGCCTTCCGTGACGAGGGTCGTCAGCTGCTCGATGCGTTCCTCGTCGCCTTCCAGTTCCGCCAGGCGCTTTCCGCCGGTCGCCGCGCGTTCGAGCACTTCGTCCAGGCTCGGGCCGTACTTGCGCACGAGCGCAGTGAGTTCGGAACGACGCTCCTGGATCACTTCCAGGTCATGTGCACCGTCCGCGTCGAGTGCCGCCAGATACGTGGAGAGCTGCGCTGCGGCATCCTCGACCTGGAATCCGAGTCCGGCGATCGAATCGGCCAGCGTCTGAAGGGCCGGGTCGTGGGCCCCGGCCCGCTCGAGCTCACGACGCGACGTCTCCAGGAGCCCCCGCACATCCGGCCCCTCCGAGTCCTCCGCCGACAGCGCCTCCCGAGCGACCGATGCCGCGATGCGCAACGACTCCAGGTTCGTCAGCCGATCCGCCTGCTCCGCCAGCGCTTCGTCCTCGCCCGGCTCGGGAGCCAGCGCCTCGATCTCGCTCAGCGCCACCCGCAGGTCGTCCGCCTCTCGCGCGCGGCGATCCCGCTCATCCACGAGCTCTGACAGCTCTTCACGGTTCGCGCTCCATCGCCGGAACGCTAGACGGTACGCGTCGAGCGCCTCGATCAGAGGCGCCCCGGCGAACCGGTCGAGGGCGTCGCGCTGAGCCGTCGCCGACCGCAACCTGATCTGATCCGACTGCCCGTGCACCACCACGAGCTGGTCGGCGAGCTCGCCGAGCACGCTCACGGGCGCACCACGACCGCCGACAACGGCGCGACTACGGCCCTCGGCGGCCACGGAGCGGCTCAAGACGAGCTCGCCGTAGGATGCCTCACCCGCGTCATCGAGATCACCGCCGGCATCCCGCACCCGCTCGGCGACCTCGCCACTGGCCGGAACGCGCCACCGTCCCTCCACCCACAGCTGCGCGCTGCCGGACCGCACGACCGCACTGTCGGCCCGCTGCCCCAGCAGCAGCCCGAGCGCGGTCACGACCATGGTCTTGCCTGCGCCGGTCTCGCCGGTGAGCGCTGTGAATCCCCGCCCGAGCGGCAGCCTGGCGTGCTCGATCACGCCGAGGTCGCGTATCGAGATCTCCTCGATCACGCGTTCGGTCCTCGCCAGCCGGTGACCGGCAGGTTGAACTTGCGCACCAGCCGGTCCGTGAACGGTGCAGTATGCAGGCGCGCCAGCTTCACCGGAGTGTCGGATCGCGCGACCATCACGCGCGCGCCGGGCGGAAGGTCGAACGCCCTCCTGCCGTCGCACCACAGCACGGCCGGAGTGTCTGTGCGGCGCAGCAGTTCGACGGCGAGCACGGAGTCGGCGGCCACGACGAGCGGACGCGAGAAGAGCGCGTGTGCGCTCAACGGCACGAGCAGCAGGGCGTCCAGGGTCGGCCACACCACGGGGCCGCCGGCCGAGAACGAGTACGCCGTCGACCCGGTCGGGGTCGACATCACCACGCCGTCGCATCCGAAGCTCGACAGCGGCCGCCCGTCGATCTCGACGACGACCTCGATCATGCGCTCACGGCTGGCCTTCTCGATGCTCGCCTCGTTGAGCGCCCAGCTGGTGTAGATGGCCTCGGTGCCGCTCTTCACGCGCACGAACAACGTCATGCGCTCTTCCACCGTGTAGTCCTTGGCGACGGCGCGGCTCACAGCCAGTTCCAGGTCGTCCCGCTCGATCTCGGCGAGGAATCCCACATGACCGAGATTCACGCCCAGTAGCGGAACGTCGCAGTCGCGCACCGTCTCCGCTGCGCGCAGGATGGTGCCATCGCCACCCAGCACGATCACCAGTTCGAGCTGCTCGGGCATCACGTCGTCGCCGAGCACCGCGAGCGACGCGAGATCGGATGCCGCGTCCACGAGCTCGGCACGCTCATCCGCGCCGAGAACCGGCACGACTCCGGCGGCGATGAGCTGCCGGCACACCTGGATGCCGGCTTGGATCGAGTCCCCTCGCCCGGTGTGCGAAACCACGAGGAAGTACCGCCCGGGTCTGCCCACGCTCACTCTCCCACCATCGCGCCGATGTCGTTCAACCATTCTGTCGGATGCCGGCCCACCCGTGTGCTGAGCCGCAAGAGGTACTCACGATTGCCGTGGCTTCCGGCGATGGGGGACGGAAGGATGCCGGCGGTCGGCAGACCGAGGTCCCACGCCGCCCACATGACGGAGGAGACGGCATCCTCCCGGAGCGCGGCATCGCGCACGATGCCCTCACGGATGCCGGTGCGCCCCACCTCGAACTGCGGCTTCACGAGGAGCACATACTCCGCGTCCGGTCCGACCGCTGCCACCAGCGGAGGAAGCACCATAGTCAGCGAGATGAACGACAAGTCGCCCACGACGACCCCGACCGCCTCACCATCGGCGAGTTCGCCGAGCGCCACCGCGTCAAGGTATCGAACGTTGACGCGCTCGGCGACCGTCACTCTGGAGTCCGCCGCGATGGATGGCGCGAGCTGTCCATGCCCCACGTCGAGCGCGATCACGCGCCGGGCCCCGCGCTCGAGCAGCACCTGCGTGAAGCCACCGGTGGATGCCCCGACATCGAGTGCCGTGGCACCCCGGATCGCGTCTTCCAGGCCGAACCCGTCCAGCGCGGCGATGAGTTTGTGCGCGCCGCGACTCACATAGTGATCCGCCACCTCGATGGTGATCGCGCTGGTCTCACGCACGCGAGCGGATGCCTTGACCGCCGGCCGGCCGTCCACGCTGACCCGTCCCTCGGCGATGAGTCGTGCCGCGTGGGTGCGGGAGCGCGCAAGCCCGCGAGCGGTCACCGCAGCGTCGAGACGCAGCTCACTGTTCGTCGCGCCGGCGCTGACCGCACAAACGCCTGCAGGGTCGATGGCGCCTGCGGGATCTTCAGGCATCCTGACGGTGATCGTCCTGGCCCTCGAGCACCTCGGCGAGCTCCGTATGGATGCGTGTGTACGCGCCCGCACGCTCGTCGAGCGGACGCTCCTCGATCAGGCGCAGTCTCGACAAGAGACCGTCGTCTCCGTCGTGCACCGATTCGCTCTCTTCAGACATCAGTCCACGGTACCGCGAGGGCCGTCATCAGCGAGCCTGCGCCGCTCAAAGACTCAATCGACTCGACGTCGCACCTAGCCCACGCGAAAGTCTCAATCGCCGCAGACTTCCCCACCACGCAGCCGGCGGGCGCCCACCGCTGAATCGCCTCTAGGTGTACAGCTCCTCGGGAACTTCGAGCGCGTAGATGGGTCGGCCGCTGTTCCAGATCAGCGTGCTGGCGGCGCGCAGAAGGTCTATCTCCCGGTCACCCCGGCGCAGGATACGCACCGCACTGCCTTCGAGGCGCACGGATGCCCCGCGCACCTCGACCGCGTCCCCCGCCCGCGATATCTTCACGGCGGGATACGGCTCGTCGAGCTCACGGAGGTCGGACAACAGGTACCGGGGTCTCTCGTCCTCGGCTGCGGCAAGCACCTGCTTCGCCCGGTCAATGCCGGTGAGTACCAGCAGCGATGGCACGCCTGCCCTGTTCGCGCCGAGGATGTCCGTGTCGAGCCGGTCTCCGATCGCCAGCGGCGACTTGGCACCGAATCGCTGCACTGCCAGGTCGTACATCGCCCGTTCCGGCTTGCCCGCGACGACAGGCAGACGACCGACGGCAGTGTGCACGGCGGAGACGAGGGTACCGTTCCCCGGTGCCACCCCGCGTGGCTGCGGGAGCGTCCAGTCCGTGTTGGTGGCCACCCACTGCACGGATTCGTCTGCCAGGGCGAAGGCCGCCTCCGCCAATTGCGCCCACCCGACATCGGGCGCGAATCCCTGCACGACTGCGGCCGGACGGTCCTCTGCCGACCGCGTCACGTGGTATCCGGCCTTGTCGAGTTCGGAGACGAGTCCGTCGCCCCCGACCACGAGCACTGTGGACTCGGGCTCGATGAGTTCGCGCAACATCATCACGGCCGCCTGAGGCGAGGTGATGATGTCGTCGGCGTGCACCGCGTACCCCAGCTGGGTGAGGTGGTCGGCGACGGACCGGTCGGTGCGCGATGCGTTGTTGGTGAGGCATCCCACTCTCACACCCTTTACCTGCGCGTGCTTCAGCGCCTCCGTCGCATGCGGAACCGGCTCGGCTCCCGAGTACAGCACGCCGTCGAGATCGGCGAGGATGACGTCGACACCGTCGAGCGGCGACCGCTCCGATTCCCGGCGGAACAGCCGGCGCCGGCCGTCACTCCCCACCGCCACGCCCTTCGGCTGCCGACCCTCGCGGGCCATCCGCATCCGTCGCCGCGCCCTCGCCCACCGCGACACCGCGATCGGCGCCAGCAGCCTGATCATCAGCGGCCGGCTCGTGGCCTTCGCCACCAGACCCACCGACGATGGTGAGCTCGACTTCGACTTCGACTTCGATTTCAGCCCCAGCCCCAGCTCCGGCTCCGACTTCAACTTCAACATCGGCATCGGCTTCGGCTTCGGCTTCGGCTTCGGCTTCGGCTTCGGCTTCGGCTTCGGCTTCGGCTTCGGCTTCGGCTTCGGCTTCGGCTTCGGCTTCGGCTTCGGCCGCATCATCGACCGTCAGCTCCTTGTCGCCCTCAGCCTCATCGGCGACCACCAGCCCACCGTCGTCATCGCGCTCATCAGCGACCACCGGCCCGCGGTCGTCCTCGTGTTCGCCTCCGTCCCCGTCCTCGTCCTCGACCTCCATGACGTCTTCGTCGTTCTGTCCGAGCGCTGCCCGTGCCCGTTCCGCGAGGCCGTGCCAGTCCTCGGACTCGGTGCCGCGACCGAGGTCCTCCAGCACGGTCGCGTACGCGTCGAAGAGCGCTGGGCTGTACGAAAACGCACGCCGCCGATCCAGCTGTGGGATCTCGAGCTCCGCGAGAGCGGAATCCGTCTGGCCGAGGTCGAGACGCGCTCCGGACATCGCAATGGCCAGCGCGACCTGCACCTCGTTCGGCAGTTCCGACCGCGGAACGGAGCGCCCCTCCTCGAGAGCCCGGTCCGGCCGACCGACGCCCCGCTCACTGTCCACCATCAGGGGCAGCTGATCGTTCTTGCCCGAAATGCGTCGATACGTACGAAGCTCGCGCAGCGCGAGAGCGAAGTCGCCCGTCTCGTACGCCGTGATCGCGAGCGTCTCGCGAACGATCGCAATTCGTCCTGCCCGCCGCGCAGCCGCCAACGCATGCCGATGCGCGAGTTCCGGATCTTCGCCGATGAGCTGGGATGCCATGGCTAAGTGCCGCGCGACCTCTTCGGAGTTCTCTTTGCTGAGCGTCTTGAGCTCGTTGCGAGCCGCCCTGTTGAGGTCCTTCGACGTGACCGATTCGGGCAGCTCGGGATCGTTGTGCCGCGGCCGCACGCTCCGTGGCGCGAATCCGCGCTCACCGCTCTGAGCGTCGTCGTGCCCACGCCGCGCACCTCTCTGCGAATGGTCACGATCGCTGTCACGCCCGTAACGCCGGGCGCCGTTCGCGCCTCCCTCGCGCCCGTAGCCTCCAGCCTGGTCACGTCCTCCGCCATACCGACGCTCACCACCGGCACCACGATCACCACCCGAAGCCCGCTCGCCATACCGACGTTGACCACCGGCACCGTGCTCACGACCCTGAGCCTGCTCGCCATACCGACGCTGACCACCGGCACCGTGCTCACGACCCTGAGCCTGCTCGCCATACCGACGCTCACCACCAGCACCACCCGAAGCCCGCTCGCCATACCGACGCTGGCCACCGGCACCACGCGCACCGCCCTGAGCCGGCTTGCCATATCGGCCCTGGCCGGTCCCGGTCGGGCGGTCGACGCGGCGCCGGTCGCCGTAGTCGCCTCGAGTACCGCCCTGACTGCGCTCCCCCGCTCCAGCACGGCGCTCCCCGTACGGGCGGCGACCGTCGCCGCCTCCATCGCGAGCCGGACGCCCATCATTCCGGCCACCACGCGCGCCGTCGGCGCGCGTCCCATCGCCGGCCCGACCAGCACGGTCACGATTACCCGAGTGAGGGGCACCCGAGCCATTCATCCCCGTTCGGAAACCGCCGACGCCTTTGTCGGGCCTGCCCCGCCCTTCGCCAGACGAACCGCCGGTTTGCGGGCGGGCCGAGCCCGAGTCGTTGGACCGAGGCCGTCCGTACCGCCCGTCCCGTCCCGCACCCTTCCCCGTCGACGGGCGCCGCTCCGGTGTCGACGGGCGCCGCTCCGGTCGGCCGCCATCGGGCCGTCCACCCTTTGAACCTGGTCGGTCGCCCTCGCGACCCGAACCACGTAGGGAATCGTCGCGATCTTCTCCTCGAGCGCCTCGATCGTCTCGTGCCATGTGCACAATCCTTCCCATCGCACTGGGTGCGGATGCCGTGTGGTGTTGTGGGGGTGTTAAATGCGGAATGGCCACCCGTTCGGGGTGGCCATTCCGTTGAAGGTGTCCGGCGGTGTCCTACTCTCCCACAGGGTCGCCCCTGCAGTACCATCGGCGCTGGGAGTCTTA
>NZ_BAAHAW010000046.1:0-12594 GCF_054777235.1 Humibacter antri
CCTGATCAGACAGGCATTCTCCGCTTAACGCGCCGACACCACCCCACGCTCAATCGGTGGATCCAGGTTTAGCTCCAATGCGCAGAGTCACTGCAGCGCGGAGGTCAGCCTCGCGAGGTTGTCGAGCATGGTAGACAGCAGCGGCTGCTTCATCCATTCGTCGAGTGTCAGCTGCTTGCTGGCGTCCCGATACCCCTGCTCGACCGAGCGCATCTCGGAGACGAACGATTTGCCGCGCACCATGAGCGAGATCTCGGCGTTCAGCATGAACGAGCGCATGTCCATGTTGCTCGAGCCGATGACCGCCACCTCGTCATCGATCGTGAAATGCTTCGCGTGCAGGATGTACGGCGCCTTGTACATCCAGATCGTCACGCCCGCGCGAAGCAGCTGCTCGTAGTACGAGCGCTGAGCGTGGTACACGAGTCCCTGGTCGCCGATCTCCGAGACGAAGAGCTCGACACGGATGCCCCGCTGCACCGCCGTCGTGAGCGCGGTCAGCATGGCCTCGTCCGGCACGAAATACGGCGACGTGATGATGATCTGCTCGGTGGCGTAATAGAGCAGTGCGAGGAACAGCTTCAGGTTGTTCTCGTTATCGAAGCCCGGCCCGCTCGGCACCAGCTGGCAGTCGAGCTCTTCCTCGACCTGCACCGTCACGATCGGGTCGCGCTCACGGGCGAGCAGCTCGCCGGTCTCGGAGTACCAGTCGGTGATGAAGATCGCGTTGAGCCCTGCGACGATCGGACCCTCCAGCCGTGCGACGAGCTCCTTCCACTTCAGCCCCCGCTTGATGTTGCTGCGCTTGTTGTAGGTGCGGTCGATCACGTTCTGCGAGCCCATGAACCCGACCCGGCCGTCGGCGACCAGCAGCTTGCGGTGATTGCGCAGATCCGGACGCTGATACTTGCCCTTGAGCGGCTGCACGGGCAGCATGAGCTGCCACTGCGCCCCCATCTCGGTGAGGCGCTTGATGGTGCGCTTGTAGTCCCTCGTGCGGAGGGACGCGATGTGGTCCAGCAGCACGCGCACGGTCACGCCGCGCTTCACGGCGGCCTCCAGCGCGTCGAAGAACGGCCCCGTCGTATCGTCCCAGCTGAGGATGTAGAACTCGACGTGCACATAACGGGTGGCCGCGTTGACGGCCCCGGTCATGGCATCCAGCGACTCTTCGTACGCCCCGATCAGGGATGCCGCATTGCCGCCGACGAGTGGCATGGCCCCGAGGCTGCGGTTCATGCGCACCACGGACCCGAGCCACGGCGGCCACGGATGATCCCGACGCACCCGCTCGATGCCCTCAGTGGACTCGAGGATGAACTGGTTGATCTGCTGTTGCCGCAGGCGTCGCTGCTTCGGCAGCTTGTAGCTGCCGATGAGCAGGAAGAACAGCCATCCGATGTACGGAATGAAGTAGACGGCCAGCAGCCACGCGGTCGCCGACGTGGGCCGGCGGTTGCGGGGGATGACGATGATCGCCACGATGCGCAGTCCGAAATCGACGATAAGCGCGATGACGATGATGATCCAGGTCAGGGTGCCGCTGTCCATGCCATCCCCTCGTGCAGCCGGCTGGGGCTGACGCTAGCACCGGCGGGCGACAGTCGGCGCCACCGACAAGGGGTGAAGTGGAGCGATTAGTGCTGGAGGCCGCGGCGGGCGCGTTCCTGCGCCTCGATCTTCGCGTACGCCTTGCGCTCGCTGCGGTCGGCGTGCACCACGGAACGCATCACGATCCAGAATACGAGCCCGACAAGAACCGTCGGCGCGAGCGCCCAGATGATGCCTGCCCATACGCCGTCCATGATGTCTTCAAGACTACGCGCTGGAGCTTGGAGCCACCGCCGCATCCACCCGGGGGGAAGCGGTGGAGCCGCGCTGGATGAACACGGAGAGAGGCGCCGTGACGTCTTCCGGCTCTCCTCTGTCGATCACGGCCAGCAGGGTTGTCGCCGCGAGTGCGCCGAGATCCCGAACGTCGTGACTCATCGCCGACAGCGGCGGCATGGCGAGCCGGCAGAGGGTGGAGTCGTCCCACGCCACGATCGAGAGGTCGCCGGGAACGGACATCCCGCGCGCCTTCACCGCATCGAGTCCCGCGACCGCCATCACGTCGTTGTCGAAGATCACAGCGGTCGGCGGCTGTGGCGACTCGAGCAGCTGGAGGATGGCGGCCGCTCCGCTCGCGCCCGAATAGTCGCCGATCGCTGTACTGGGGGCCGCACCGGCCGCAGCCATAGCGTCCGCGAAGGCGACGGCGCGCGCCTGCGTGTGCACCAGGCGCTCGGGCCCGGAGACACGCCCGATCGCGCGGTGCCCGAGCTGCACGAGCTGCTGTACGGCGTGCACGGTCGTCGTGTAGTTGTCCACGCGCACGACAGCGCCGCCGGCGGCGTCCACGGGCTCGCCGAGTGTCACGTGCGGCAGCCCGAGTTCGGCGAGCGCGGCGCCCCGTCGGTCGTCGACGGTCAAGTCGCTGACCACCACGCCGGCTATGGTGCCCGATGCAGCCCACCTGCGATACGCGATGAGCTCGTCTGCGACCGTCGGAACGGTCTGCATCAGCACGCGTATGCCGTACGGGTGCAGCACGTCTTCCATTCCGGCGATGACTTCGCTGTAGAACGGGTCGACACCGGCCGGAGAACGCAGAAACGCCATGCCGATCGATGCCGGTTCGCTCCGCGTCGCACTCATGGGTACAGTATCGCCGCGTTCACGAGCGCGATCGTTCGCCTGCGAGCAGGTCGTTGGCGCTGCGCAGCACGAACGGACCGGTGAACACTGCGGGGTCGACGTCGGCGCTGCTGGTGACGTGGAACGTCGTCGTCTCGCCCGCGAGCAGTGTCACGAGTCCCTGGTCGACTGCGGCGGCGGCATCCACCCGGTCGACCGCGAGGAACACGTCGCGAGCATAGGAGCGAGCGCTCACGGCGATCCGGTATCCGTTCTCGGTGCGCACGGCGGATGCCTGCAGTGCGTCGGGGGCCAGGCGCTGCCTCACCGCCTCCGCGCCGTTGAACACGGCTCGTGCGAACCCGTCGACGGCGGCGACGATCACTTCGGCGGCGTCGTCGTCGAAGCCGGCCACGTCAGCCGGCAACCGGTACGTCGCCGTGCCCCGCGCCTCCACATGGAGCGGCAACGTCTGCTCGGCGAGCACGGTGCCGTCGAGCGCGAGCCGCGCGAGTCGCGCCGTTGAGGAGACGGCGGCGGCCGTGTCGTTGACCAGTACGAGCGCGAGGTACTCCTCCGGCTCATCGAGCGCGGTCGGGTCCACGTCGCGCGGGTCGATCGTGCGCGGTTGGATGGTCGCCAGACGCGGCGCGTACGCATCGCGCATGGCGTACCAGAGCGGCTTGCGGTGCTCGTCGAAGTCGACGGCCGCCCACGAGACGACGGGCCAGTCGTCGTTGAGCTGCCACAGGATCGTTCCCGTGTTGTAGGGGGTCAGCGAGCGCAAGTGCTCCACCCCGAACCGGATCGCGTGCGCCTGGTTGAGCTGCGCAGCCCAGTGCCAATCCTCGATCGACGTCGGTTGCGGCAGGTGTGCCGCCATGCCCCGGTCCAGCTTGAGGTTGCCGTACTCCGCCTTCTGGTGCACGAGCATCTCGTGTCCGTACGGCTCCAGCGGCTCGTCGTGCACCACGCGCGTGAGGGTGCTCCAGGCCGGCGGTCCCTGAAACCCGAACTCGCTGACGAATCGCGGACGGTGCTGGCGGTAGGCGGCGTAGTCGCGCTCGTTCCAGACATCCCAGATGTGCATCGTGCCGTTGCGCTCGTCGTTCGGATGCGCGTAGTCGACGAACGAGAACGGGCTCGCCGGCGAGTACGGCCGGGTCGGGTCCAGCTCGGCCAGCAACCGGGGGAAGAGCGCTCGACAGTACCCGTCGCCCCAGGCGCGCCCGGCGAGCACCTCACGCCAGCCCCACTCGACGTAGCCCCAGATGTTCTCGTTGTTGCCGTTCCAGATCACCAGCGACGCATGCTGCGACAAGCGCACGATCTGCTCGCGTGCCTCGGCCTCGACCTCGTCGGCCAGCCACTCCTCTTCGGAGTAGGCGGCGCAGGCGAACAGGAAGTCCTGCCAGACGAGCACGCCCTGTTCGTCGGCCAGCTCGTAGAAGTCCTCGGACTCGTAGATACCGCCGCCCCACACTCGGATCAGGTTGACGTTCGCCTCCACTGCATCGGCCAAACGGCGCGCATAGCGATCGCGAGTCATCTCGGTGAGGAACGCGTGGTCCGGGATCCAGTTCACACCGCGCACGAGTACGTCCTCGCCGTTCACTCGCACGACGAACCTGTTGCCGGCTTCGTCGGGAGAAGTGTCGACCTCGACGGTGCGGAAGCCGATTCGGCCGTGCCACGCCGCGTGTGCTCCGCGCAGGGAGACGCTCACGTCGTAGAGCGGCTGCGTGCCGTGGCCGATCGGCCACCACAGCTGCACATCTGCGACCCGCACCTCGACGGATGCCCGTGTCTCGGCCGCCGAAACGGTCGCCTCCGCCTCGACCCTGCCGATCCGCGCGGTGAAGGTGATCGGGCCGTCATATCGCACCCCGTCACGCTCGACCTCCACGTGCACCATCGCGACGCCGTCGGTGCCGTCCACGTCGACGAGCGGGCGCACCGAGGCAACCCGGGCACCCGACCACGAATCGATGCCGATCGGCTGCCAGATGCCGCTGGTGGCGACGTCGATGCCCCAGTCCCAGCCGAAGTTCGAGGCGGACTTGCGCAGCTGGTTGAACGCATGGTGGTTCACATGCGGCCACGAGCCGTGCTCGGCATCCCGCCGCTCCACCTCCGGCACCGGTGCCGCGAATTCGACGCTCAATTCGTTGCGGCCCTTGCGCAGCAGCGGTCGAATGTCGAAACGGTAGGAGCGGTGCTGGTTCTGGGTGCGACCCACCTCCGCGCCATTCAGCCGGATCGTCGCGACGGTGTCGAGGCCGTACGCAACCAGGTCGTGACGGGTGTTGCCGTCATCCGCCCACTCGAACGCCGTGGAATAGCGCCACACCGTGTCGCCGATCCACTGCTGATCCGCCTCGTTGTCACCGTCGAACGGATCGGCGATGAGACCCGCACGCAGGAGGTCGGTGTGCACCACGCCCGGCACGACCGCAGGCACGTTCGTCAGGGCGACGCCGTCGGGGGTCGGGCCTTCCACCGCGCTGACGGTCCAGCCGTCGCGGATCGGGGTGAAGGTGCTGGGAAGGAAGGGCATGGTGCTCTTTCTGTTTCGTAGGTCGTGCGGCTTCGACGGTTGAGCTCGTCGAATTCGTTGCGCATGCCGGGTTTGCCGGGCCGTCCGCCACGCGGCGTAGAGCCTGCCGAAATCGCACAGGTGCAGGCGGGTTTCGACAAGCTCAACCGACGGTGGGGTGTCGGACGGAGTGCGTCTATGGTGTGGCCCCGGCGAGCTGCTTGAGGCGAAGCTCGGGATTCGGTGCCGCGGCGGCGAGCAGCTTCGTGTACTCGTGCTGAGGGTTGAGGATGACGTCGTCGGCCGGTCCACGCTCGACGATCTCGCCCCGATACATCACGAGGATCTCGTCGGAGAAGTGCCTCGCCGTCGCCAGATCGTGGGTGATGTAGAGCACGCCGAGGTTCTCTTCCCGCTGCAGGCCGGCGAGCAGGTTGAGCACACCGAGCCGGATCGAGACGTCGAGCATGGACACCGGCTCGTCGGCGATGAGCATGCTCGGCTCAGGGGCGAGCGCCCTGGCGATCGCGACCCGCTGCCGCTGCCCGCCGGAGAGCTCGTGCGGATGCTTGGCCGCGAACTCCTCCGCCGGCGTCAGCCGCACGCGCTCCAGCAGTCCCGCCACACCGGCATCCACCTCGGACCGGGTGCGACCGCGGCCGTGCAGGCTGAGCGGTCTCGCCAGGTGATGCGCCACCGAGTGGTACGGATTGAGCGACGCGAACGGGTCCTGGAAGACCATCTGCACCTGGCGCCGGTAGTCGCGCAGGCCGCGGCCGTGGCGGCTGACCGGCTTTCCGTCGAGCAGGATCTGCCCGTCGCTCGGATGCTCGAGCTGCAGCAGCAGCTTCGCGATCGTCGACTTGCCGCTCCCGGACTGGCCGACCAGCGCGACCGTCTTGCCCGATTCCAGCGTGAAGCTCACATCGTTCACCGCGAGGAGCTCGTGCGAGCGCCGACCGCCGCGCACGCGATACCGCTTGAACACGTTGCGGAACTCGAGGGTGGTCATCGGCGCGCTCCTTCGGTCTCGGAGTTCCCGGAGTCTGCCGCGGCGTTGTCCGAGGAGCCGGCTCCGGCATCCGCTCCCAGCCGTTCGTCGCGCACACCCGTGCGGATGAAGTCGCCACGGTCTCCGGTCAGGCTCGGGAAGGATGCCAGCAACTGCTTCGTGTAGGCGTGCTGAGGGTCGGTGTAGAGGTCGTACGCGTCGTTCAGCTCGACGATCTCCCCTGCCTTCATCACGGCGATGCGGTCGCTGATCTCCAAGAGCAGCGGCAGGTCGTGCGTGATGAAGATGACGGCGAAGCCGAGTTCCGCGCGCAGGCGCGAGATCTCGTCGAGGATCTCGCGCTGCACCACCACGTCGAGCGCCGTGGTGGGCTCGTCCATGATCATCACCTGCGGGTCGAGCGCCATCGCCATGGCGATCATCACCCGCTGCCGCATCCCGCCGGAGAGTTCGTGCGCGTACGACCGCAGCCGGTCCCGGCCGACCCCGACCCTTTCGAGCAGGTCGCCGGCGCGCTTCACCCGTTCCTTCTTCTTCAACTCCGGCCGGTGCGCAGTGAAGATGTCTTCGAGCTGGTCCTGGATGCTGATGACCGGGTTGAGCGAGTTCATCGCCCCTTGGAACACCATGGAGATCTTGTCCCAGCGGAACGCCCTCAGATCTGCGCCGCCGAGCGAAGCCAGGTCGATCGAGTACCCCTCGCGCGAATGAAAGGTGGCGGATCCCGACGTGATCAGCGCCGGCGGCTTCAGCAGTCGCGTCACCCCGTAGGCGAGCGTCGACTTGCCGCATCCGGATTCGCCGGCCAGCCCGAGCACCTCGCCGCGCCCGAGCGTGAGGGTCACGTTCTTCACCGCGTGCGTGGTGCGGGCGCCCAGGTAGTCGACACTGAAGTCGTCGATGGTCAGCACGGGGTCAGCCACGCTGCGAGGCGGACGGATGCTTGTGGCCGCGCTCATTTGATGTCCTCCCTCTCGAGGAGTTTGATCTGCGACGCACTCAGGCCCCAGGCCTTGCGCGCTGCCCTGGTCTGGTTGCGCAGCTTCGGGTTGATGATCTCGTCGATCGAGAAGTTGATCAGCGAAAGCGCAGCACCGAAGAGGGCGATCACCAGTCCCGGCGGCACGAACCACCACCAGGCGCCCTGGGTGAGGGCGAGGTCGTTGTAGGCCTGGTAGAGGATGGTGCCGAGCGTGAACGAGTTGTTCGCGCCGAGGCCCAGGAACGACAGCCCGGCCTCGCCGAGGATGGCGAAGATGATGGCGAACACGAACTGCGACGCCATGACCGGGATGAGGTTGGGCAGGATCTCCACCACGAGCACGCGCCACGTCTTCTCGCCGGCCACTCGCGACGCGGCGACGTAGTCCCGGCCTCGCAGCGACAACGTGACAGCCCTGAGCACACGGGCGGACCCCGCCCAGCTCGTGATGGCCAGCACAATGGCGATGAGGAAGAGGCCGCGCTGATTCTGCGGAACGTAGTTGCCGATCACGATGACGAGCGGCAGTCCCGGGATGACCAGGATCACGTTCGTGAAGAGAGCGAAGCCCTCGTCCACCGCCCCGCCGACGTACGCACCGAGGATGCCGAAGAACGCCGACAGCACCGTGGCCAGCACCCCGACGGTGAAGCCGATCACGAGCGAACCGCGGATGCCGTATGCGATCTGCGTCCAGACATCCTGCCCGGTCTGCGTCGTGCCCAGCCAGTGCTCCGGCCCGGGCGGTGCGAACGCATCGGTGCTGATGGCGTTGGGGTCGCCGACCAGGAGCGGCCCCACGATTCCCCAAAGGATGATGACGCCGGCGATGATCAGGCCGACGACGAGCTTCGGCGAGCGCGACGGCAGCAGACGGGCGATGCTTCGGCGATTGCCGATCGCGGCGGGCGCGATCTCGGTCGTGGCGAGTGTGGATGCCATGTCTTGCGCGCCTCCTAGGACCGGGCGCGGGTGCGCGGGTCGATGAGTCCGTACAGCACGTCGACCACGAGGTTCGCGGCGAGCACCGAGAGTGAGATCACGAGGAACACGCCCTGCATGAGCGCGTAGTCGTCGTTCGACACGGCCGAGAACAGCAGCTGGCCGATGCCGGGGTAGCTGAAGACCTGCTCGGTCACGATCGATCCGGAGACCACGAACCCGAGGGAGATGGCGAATCCGGAGAGCGATGGAAGCACCGCATTGCGCGCGGCGTAGGTCATGCGCACGCGTCGCGGGTTCAGGCCCTTCGCCTCGGCGGTGACGATGTAGTCCTCGGAGAGCGTGGAGACCATCATGTTGCGCATGCCGAGCATCCATCCGCCGATCGACGAGACGACGATGGTCAGCGCCGGCAGGAATCCGTAGTAGATGGCGCTGCCCAAGAAGTCGAGGCTGAAGCCCGGTGTCGTCGCCGCCACGTTGTAGCCGCCCGCATACGGGAACAGTGGAACTACGCGGGTGAGCACCAGTACCAGGATGAGCGCGAGCCAGAAGTACGGAACGGCCTGGAACATCGTGGTCACCGGAATGAGGTTGTCGAGCCACGACCCGCGCTTCCAGCCGGCGAGCATGCCGAGGCCGACGCCGAGGATGAACGAGATGATCGTGGCCAGCCCGACGAGCGCGATGGTCCAGGGCAGCGCCTGGCCGATGACCGTGGTGACCTGCTCCGGATAGTTGGTGATGGAGACGCCGAGGTCGCCGTGCAACAGGTTCACGATGTAGTCGCCGTACTGCTGCAGCAGGCTGCCGCCACCACCGCCGAGCTCGACCTCCAGGGCGTGCCGGGTGCCGGCGGTGATCGGCTGGCCGGCCGCACCCATCTTGGCGATCATGATGTCGACCGGGTTGCCGGGCATCATGCGAGGAATGAGGAAGTTCAGCGTCACCGCCGCCCACAGGGCGACGGCATAGAACGCGATCTTCTGCAGGTAGAACCGCATCTGAAGTCTGCTTTCTGCGCGATCGTGAGTCGGGCGGATGCTTGGAAGACATCCGCCCGACGCACGGCGCCTTGCCGCGTTGTGGCTACTTCACCGGGCGGATCGTCTTGAGCACGATGCCCACGCCCCAGTTGCCGCCCCACGGAAGCGGGAACGCGTACTGGTTGCTCTGCGTCGGCCAGCCGGTCGCGCGTGAGTTGTTGTACTCGGCGAGCGCGGAGTTCACGTATACCGGCACGTAGGGCATGTCCTTGACGATCTGGTCTTGGATCGTCTTGTATGCGGACTGCTTCACGGACTCCTGGTTGGTGGTGGCCAGCTGCTTGATCGCCGCGTCGACCGCGGGGTTCGAGTACCGCGACGTGTTCGTCGACGTGGCCGGCT
Source organism: Humibacter antri (assembly GCF_054777235.1). Lineage (NCBI taxonomy): Bacteria > Bacillati > Actinomycetota > Actinomycetes > Micrococcales > Microbacteriaceae > Humibacter > Humibacter antri. The sequence goes on from NZ_BAAHAW010000046.1 coordinate 9,537, forward strand.
GCCCGACGGGGGCGGTCGCTGACGTGGCCAGATACGCACTGTACTGGTAGTACGGGTCGGACGAGACGCCCATGTTGACCGAGTTCATCGACATCTGGAACTTGCCGGTCGACTCCGCCTGGCTCCACGCGTTCTGCGCCATCTGGTTGACGCTGAGCTTGATGCCCGCCGCCTTGAACTGACCCTGCAGCAGCTGGCAGATCGTGTCGTAGTCGGTCCATCCCGACACCACGTTGACCGACAGATCGAGCTCCTGCCCGTCCTTGGCGTAGTAGCCGTTCGAGCCGAGCTTCCAGCCGTCCGCCTCGAGAAGACTCTTGGCCTTGGAGACGTTCGCGCTCTGCGGCACCTCCAGGTAGTCGGGGTTGGTGATCTGCGACTTGTTCACGGTGTTCAGCAGCAGCGACGGGGATGCCGGCGCACTGAAGCCTGCAGCAGCCTGCTTGTCGAGCTGGGTGCGGTCCATCGCGTAGTACATCGCTTGCCGCACGGCGACATCCGTCTGGGGTCCGGTGCATCCGAGCGATGAGTTCTCGCACGTGAACAGCGCGGTGGTCGCCTGCGGCGAGTTGGAGTAGCTGAGGTCCTTGTGCTTGGACATGATGCTCTTCAGCGTCGGCAGGAAGCTGCCCATGTAGTCCGTCTGCCCGGCTTCGAGGGCGGAAGTGGCGGCATCCGCGTTGGCCAGCGAGATGTAGCGCACCTGGTCGACCTTCGGCGCTGCGTCGCCGGTGCCCCAGTAGTTCGGGTTCTTCTCGAGCACGAAGCTCTGGGGAGTGAAGCTCTTCAGCATGTACGGACCCGTGCCGACCGGGGTGGTGTTGGTCACCTTCGTCGGGTCGGAGATCTTCGACCAGATGCTCTGCGGCACGATCGGCTCGTTGCCGAGTACCTGCGGCTCCAGCGTGAACGCCGTCGACGGGAAGGTGATGACGACGGTGTCATCCGCCGTCTTCTTCGCGACCCACTTGACGCCGGACGTGTTCAGCGCCGGGTTGTCGGAGATGAGGTTGAGGGAGTAGACGACGTCGTCGGCGGACTCCGGCGTGCCGTTCGACCACTTCACGCCCTGACGAACCTTCACGGTGAGCTGCGTGCCATCGGTGTTCCAGCTGTACGAGGTTCCGAGCAGAGGCACCGGCTTGCCGGCGCGCGCCTTGTTGTAGTAGAAGAGCGGCTCGTAGATGACGCCGTTCGTGGGCTGCAGGTAGGCCCCCGTGTTGTTGAGCGGGTTGAAGTTCTCGGTGAAGTTGCCCACCTGACCGCTGAACATCGTGACCGTGCTGGTTCCGGAGGAACTTTTCGAGGAGCCGTTGGCCGAGCATCCTGACAATGCCAGCGTCGCCGCAGCCGCGACCGCGACGAGCGCGACGCCGAAGCGGCGTCGTGTGCTGTGTGGAGACATCCTTGTCCTTTCGTTGACGTCGAGCGGTGCAAGGGGTTTGACCGCCGCCGCGGGAAGGGCGCTTCGCCGCGATTCCTCTTTCTTAGGTTACTTTATAAAGCATGTCAAGTTAGCATCGTGTGTGAAGATCGAACACGAGGAGGCATTGGTGGTCAGACAGCGGGTCTCGCTCGCGGGAGGAACCAGCAGGGGGCTGGTGCTCGATCTCATTCGCACGCTCGGCCCGATCAGCCGGGTCGAGCTGGCCGAGAGCACGGGGCTCACGCAGGCGACCATGTCGACAGTGGTACGCCAGCTGCTCGGCGAGGGGCTCGTGATCGAGACCGGACGCGGTGAGTCCACCGGCGGCAAACCTCCCGTCATGCTCGACGTGAATCCGGATGCCCGCTTCGCCGTGGGCGTGCAGCTCGGTCGCGAGTCGATCACGTACGTCGTGATCAATCTCTCCGGCGCCATCGTGGGCCGCACGCGCACCACGGGCATCGGGTCGACCGAGCCGTCGGAGATGGTGCACCGGCTCGCCTCAGAGGTGGACCGCACGCTCGATGGACTAGGCATCGAGAAGGCGTCCGTCGTCGGCGTCGGCGTGGTGGCGCCCGGACCGCTGGATATCGGCAGGGGCATGATCCTGCACTCTCCACACCTTGCGGCATGGCTCGACGTGCCCATCCGCTCGATGCTGTCGGATGCCGTCGCGCTGCCGGTCATCCTGGACAACGACGCGACCGCCGCGGCGATCGGCGACTTCTGGAGCGGCAAGCTGGACGACGCGGTGGCGCACGCCACGGTGTACATGGGCACGGGAATCGGCGCGGGAGTGTTGATCGACGGCATCGTGTTCCGCGGCTCGAGTTCTAATGCCGGCGAATTGGGTCAGGTGGTGGTCACCGGCGTCGACGGGGAGCCCACGTACCTCGAGGACATCGCCGATCCGGGCGCCGTGGTGCGGCATGCGCGAGCTACAGGCGAGGCCGCTCGACTCGGGCTGCCGGACGACGACGACTTCGGCGGCTTCCGCGCGATCGCCACAGCGGCCGCCAGGGGCGATGCCGGTGCCGCGACGCTCATCGAGGACTCCGCTGAACTCCTCGCCTCCGGGGTGCTCACCCTGGCGAACCTGTTCGACCTCGACTCGGTGTCACTGTCCGGTCCCGCGTTCGCGGTGGCAGGGCCCACGTATGTGCGTGCCATCGCACGGCGCTTGAACGAGCACTTCTTCGTGCGCACCCAGCACAGCATCCGGGTGCGGCTGTCGACGGATGTCTCGGATGCCGCCGCCGTGGGGGGGCGCGGCGCTCGTGCTGCAGACGGAGCTCGCCCCGCGCACGATGGGGTTGTCCGCGGTCGCGGGCTGAGCATCGCTGGGGGTTGAGCGTCGCTGCGGGTTGAGCATCGCTGCGGGTTGGGCCCGACGAACGCAGCCTTGGCGGTTTCGACAAACTCAACCGGCGGTGCGCTCAGCTCAACCGGCGATCCATTTCCCTCAATCGTCGGTGTACTCGGCCCTTCCGACCGTGTGCTGTGCACATCCGGCGGTCCGCTCCGCTCGATCGGCGGCCCTCCGCTCAGTCGGCGGTCTTCTTCCCTGACGCGTAGATGTGGTGGTGAGTGGGCGTGGTGGGGTGCCCGGCGCTGTGAGGGGCGTCGGGGGGT
>NZ_BAAHAW010000047.1:0-5222 GCF_054777235.1 Humibacter antri
GCGACGGCACCCTCTATGACCCTGGCCACGCCCTCGCCGCTTGACAACGACATAAGGACACACACTTGATTCGCCGACTTCGTTGAGTCGGTCGGCGACGGCGTCGAGGTCGTCGTCGAAGAGGTCGCTGTAGGTGTCGAGCGTCATCGCGGCGGACGCGTGACCGAGCATCCGTTTGCACGGCCTTCACGTTGGCCCCCGCGCTGACGGCGAGGGAGGCTGCGGTGTGACGGAGGTCGTGGATCGTCATCGCCGGCAGCCCGGCCTCCTCGAGCGCCGCGTCCCACCACGAGTTGGCGACCATGGTCGGGGTGCGTTGGTAGCCGCCGTGTCCGTCGTCGAAGACGATGTCGTCCCTGGTCTTGCCATCACATGCTGCTGCGAGCGGGATAGTGAGGAACTTCGGATAGGGCACGCTGCGCCGTTCATGGGTCTTGGGCGTGCCGACCAGGATCGACCCGTTCACGTACACGGCGTTCTCTACGACCATGAGGCGCCGTCTGAGCGTGTCGATGTCCTTCACCCGTAGTGCGGATGCCTCACCCCATCGCAGGCCGGTGTAGGCGAGCAGGGCGATGATCGGGCCATGTTCACCGCTTGCGGCTACCAGCTGTGCGACCTGTTCGTTGCTCAGGTACGTGTGTGGGCGGGAGATGCGGCGTGGGAGCTTCACTCCGCGGGCGGGGTTGGAGGGGATCAGGTGATCCTTGACCGCGGCGTCCAGAATCCCGGCGAGGATGTCATGCGCGCGGCGCACGATCGTCGGTGACTTCGACTTCCTGCCATCGCCGCCGGCGCCGAGCTGGGTGATCCACGCCTGCACCTCGCTGTGCCGGATGGTGCCGATCATCGTGGCACCCCAGTACGGTTCCACGTGCAGCCGCCACGCAGACTCGTACACGTACGCCGTGGACGGCTTCACATGCGACCTCGACGCCAACCATGCGGTTCCGAGCTGGCCCACGGTGTTACGCGCTGCGGCGGGGTCGATGTACTCGCCGGTCGCCTTCTTCATCTCCACTGACGCCAGAAACAATTCCGCCTGATGCTTGGTACGGAAGCCGCGCTTATCGGTCTGGGAATGGTCGGGTTTGCGATACCTGACCCGATACCGTTTCCCGGCCGCAGTTTCGTACCCGGTGATGCTGCCCATCACTCCGCCCTCCGGTTCGCGTCCGTGATCCGCTGGCTGAGTGCTTGCCTGCTCAGCCCAGTCCTCGAGGCGAGTGAGTTCCAGCTTTCGCCCACCTGGCGAAGCTGCCCGATCAGCTCGTCCCGCTCCGACCGCAGGATGTACTGCTCAGTCTGGAGTCGCCCGATGGCGCGTCCGAGGTGACCGAGCCGGTCGAGGGCGTCGGCGCGCGTACCCCATCTGTCCTCCAACACGGTCAACGCGTCGGCGGCGTGCCGCTGTGCGGCCACGCGCTCTCGCTCCGCAGCGTGTCGGATCGCTGCTGCGTCGTGCTGTTGCCGTTGTCTTTCGTACGAGCTTGAGCGTCGTTTCGTCTTGCCCAGATTCCCCCGATTTCCCATGCAAGCCGGTTTACACGCAACCCCTGTCGTTGCGGACGCAACAACAGGGACCCACTGAAAATGCCTGCGTGCATTGCCATTTTCGGTTTCCTGGATCTTCCTGGCTCCGTCGTCCCTTTCATCCGTCGTATCCGTTGTCGTTGCTCGATCGATGTCGTCGTCCGTACCGTCGTCGTTTTCGTTTCGAGGAACGCTTCGCCGACGGGCCTCGGAGGGGAATCGCGACCGACTGAAGTCAAGTTGCAGTTGACGTACCCATGCGTACTTTTTCACCGTACGGGTGTTGCGCACATCGGACGTTCGAGAGCATCCCTGGCTGGAGGAGACGAGCGATCGATGCACGGTGCGGGACCGGCTTGCGTGCCGGTGACGGCGCTCACTGTAATTCCTCAGTTCCGCTCATCGGAGTTCCCCATTCGTGTCTTATCTCGGCCGGCAATGGCAGCCGGTCGTACTCCAGGTCGCTGAGCGAGTAGTACTCGAAGCTTGCGAGACGCCCGTGCTTGATCCAGATCATGACACCGCCGATGCAGGCTCCGTCTCGATAGACGAATTGGTCCGTCGACTTGAGGATTCCATCGGGTGCAGCGATTGGTTCCAGGGTCGTATCGACTTGGATGTCGAAGTCCAGGTCGAGACGAGTCGCGAGGATTCGTCTCGACGTCAGAAGTTGTGCCCTGGCCTGAGTTGCGCCAGGCCATTCACCCTCGAGCAGTTTTCCTAGCAGCGCACGCTCTTCCAAGGTCAAGTCGCGAGTTAGCTCCGGCACGAGGTCGAGTCTGGCAGGCGCTCGGTTCAGGTAGGGCCAAGCGATTAGCTGCGCGGCCAGATGGAGGAGGACTCTCGACGGCCCAATGGCGACTTCTGCCGTACGGTCTTGGCCGGCTGTTTGGCGCTAGTCTCCGACTTGTGACGGTTTGGGATCCGGATGACCTCGGACTCGAGTGGCAATTGGTGCAGAACGGCTTCTGCACAGCATTTCACCGCACCGAGATTCTCGAAGTCACTGCTTTGTGGCTCACCGATCGCAACTACCGTGTCGTGTGGTTCGACGCGGCTCGGTGGACGGACTGGGACGCGCTCGACGACGACTTCGCTATGAACCTCGAGTTCCCGAACTACTACGGCAGGAACGGTAACGCCCTCATCGACTGTCTGCGAGACGTGGCCGAACTCAGCTACGGGTGGAGCCCCGACGACCAGGGCCCGGTTCTTGTGTTGGACCGATTCGCGACCTTGTACCAAGCCGAGCAGGAACGGTCGCATTTCGTCCTGGACGTCATCGAAAGGACGGCACAACTCGCTGCGCTCTTCGGCAACCGAATCTTGTGCCTCGTGCAATGCGACGACCCCCGCACCGAATTCGGCCAAGTAGGCGGCCACAACATTCCATGGAGCCCGGCAGACGGCTGGACGCTCAGAGGCTGAACCGCCCGCAAGCGGATCCCGCTGCGTGCGTGGACGTCTCTAGTTGATCCCGCAACCGGGTCCAGTGCAGGTCGCAGCCATGCCGGTCATGAGCAGTGACAACCCGAATGCGACAAAGGAAAGGCCGACGCCGAAGTACGGGAGACGACGCCTCACCGTGTTCCGGCGAAAAGCCGATGCACCAAGTGCGACGCCGATTGCACTGAGGATATGAGGAACCGGGCTGACTGTCGCGATGAGCAAGGCCGACAATCCAAGAGATCCGAGCGCGACCGACGCGATGGCCAGCACCTTTGTGACCTCTAATGGGACAGGCCGCCCAGCCGTCATTGCTGCAGCGTCGGCTGAGGGGTCAGGGACCGCGTCGAGCCGGGGCCTTCGGACCATGGCGACGGTCACAAGAACTACGGTGGCCACGATGACCGCCGCGCCGAGACCGATCACGGCACTGCCCCAGACGACGGCCGCGAGTTCCCAAAGCATTTCAGCACTCCAGAGTTTGTGATGTTCGGAAGGCTACTGCCGCCACGGATGCCCCGGAAAAGAACGAACGGATCTTCGCTGCGCCCGCAGGTTGCGATATGCCCGCAAGCCGATCCGTCTGCGTGCTTCTCAGTCCAGCGTGGCTTCTGTGATCCATAGACTCGGCAAGTGAGTGTCGTTCGAGGCGTGGCGTCTACGGCGGCGGCTTCTGGACCGCTGTGGCGTGTAGATCAATACGACGGTCAGGCCGCAGTCACCGTTCAAGCGACTCAGCTCGAAGACAGCCAAGAGCGAAGCCCGAGGCGGCGCCGGGAGATCCTGGCTCAGTGGGTTGATCTCTTGGCGAACGTCGATACGAGCATCGTTGACTTGGAGTTCGTCTCTCGCGTTCCGCAGGAGCTTCTTGATGCCGCCACCGGGCAAACACGGCTACGCAGGCTTGCCGTCAAGTGGGGTTCTTACTCGGATCTGGCCTGCCTTACTCGACTCGCGGTGCTTGAGGACCTCACTCTCGGAGGGGCGGACAATGTCACGACCCTGACACCGCTCACCGGCCTCCCCGCTCTCTCGCGTTTGCACGTCTCGCAAGCGTTCAACGCCGTCGATCCTTCCCCGTTGGGTGGCCTCGCCCACCTTCATGAGTTGCGCTTCGGGAACTCCTATCCAGGATCGGACCGCAGCGTTGTACTCCCCGATGTTCGTTGGGCTGCGACCCTCGTCGACCTGCGTCGTCTCGATCTGCCAGGGACCCGAATCCTCGACCCGGACCTTTCACCGCTTCTCGAACTGCACCGCCTCGAGGCGCTCAATCTCCCACTGCGCCGGTCATACCGAAGGCAAGTGTTCGCTCTGGCGTCACGGAGCCCAGCCTTCGCCGGCCTTGCTTCCGAATACGAGCGATACGACGAATTCGTAGCGGCGAACCGCAACCGCTAGCCGCCTCGTCTCACCGCTAGATCGCCCGCTGAGGGATCGCCTTACGGGCGATTGGGTGGCCCCCCTGTGCGAGAGTTGCGATTGTGCCGGACAGAACTAAGCGCAGCATCGAGCTCGACCAGGACATGATGCTCGTTCTGTTTGAAATGCTTCATCGGTGGGAAGACGAAAGACACGTATCGTCTCCAATCGACGAGGCCGAGCGTGCCGTCCTCTCATATCTGAGTGCCGCAACTGAGGCACAGACCGACGAAGCCTTCTCCAGCGACTACGACCGACTGGTCGACGCCGCCAAGAACAGGATTGTGCTGCGGCCCGAGGACGAGTGAGCGAACGTAAGCGGATCCGTCACCGGCGGCTCCTCTGATAGTTGGCATGGGCGCACACCGACGTAGCCTCAGTGCATGAGTCGGCGACGCCAGGGACCGTGGTTCAGCTTCACGGGCAGCAACTATCTGCCCGCGAGCTGGCAAGGCTGGGTAACCGTCCTCGTCGGCGTTGTGATCGTGGCCTCTCTCACGGTCGTCGGCATACTCGTGTCCGGCGGTCAGGTCTTTCACTAACGGCTGCCCGGCCACCCCGACGATTCAACCGGCCTCGAATCTTCAGCGCCGCCGACGGATGCTCTCATGTTCCACTCAGTGCCCGTTGACCCTTCTATGGCTGTTGTCAAGGCGTGATGGTGATGTTTGTGGCGAGGGTTCGGTAGATCTGTCGTGCGATGTAGCGCTTGAGGATTCGGCGGATCTCGCGTGCGGTTTTGCCTTCGGCGAGGGGGTCTGCTGCACGGATAGGTGACATCTGAGCTGTCTGGTCGTGAGACTGGGCTGGAAGGATGTCAG